>PBDG01000010.1 GCA_002717225.1 Rhodospirillaceae bacterium
CGACGCCAAGAAGAAGGCGGCACGAACGGCCATGCTGTTCTCGCGCACCAACACCATGCTTTCCATCCCAATGCTCTACGCCATGGTTTCGGCGCAGAATATTTACTGATCGAAACGCAACATGACGAGAAGCCGGGCTCCCTCGAGGGGGCCCGGTTTTTTTGTGGGAGCGGTTAGATCGCGATGAGTGCGGCGGCGACGCGGCGTTCCTCCGCCATGAGCACGTTATAGGTGCGGCAAGCAGCACCAGTATCCATCCCGTCGGCAAAGATTCCTTTTGTTTTCAGCGCATATTGAAAATCAAACGGCACCCGTTCAACTCTGGCACCGCAGCCGATTAGCAACAGATCAATCGGCGGGACCGCAGCAAAAACGTCGGCGACGCTTGCCACCGTCAGTTCTGCCATGACCGAGACAGCCCAAGGCCACACCTGCTCTGGCGCAACAATAATTGAACCCTCATGGCGCTCACCACCAATGCGAAAGCCGCCGTCGCCATAATGATCGATATATTTACGGTCGGCCGAAATTTCAGGCGTGATATCCATCCGCCTACATCCTTACACTAGCGCCGCTTCTTCCGTCGGCGTTTGTTTCGCCTCTCTCGGGAAGATGTAGCACGGCGGCGTGCACGAGAGCCGGTTAACTCTGCATCAGGGGAGACTTCCGTAACTTCAGTCTCCGATGCCTCCGCGTTCTCTTCACCCAAATCAGGCAATGCGGCAAAACGCTGCACCGCTTCGTCCTGAACAGCACCGTCCAGTTTTGCGGTACGCTCGGCACCTCCAAAACTCGTTTTAGTCATATTCGTGCCTTTACCCGGATTAATGTACACAAGGACCGAGCCTGCAACGAAGATTGATGAATAAGTTCCAACTAAGACACCCCAAATCATGGCAATGGTGAAGTCGCGAATCACCTCGCCACCGAAAATCAACAACGCGCCCAGAGCGAGCAGCGTAGTCAATGAGGTCATTACAGTGCGTGATAGAGTATCGTTGACGCTCAAATTGAGCAGGTCGACCAATGGCATTTTCTTATATTTGCGCAAGTTCTCGCGCACTCGATCGTACACCACGACCGTATCGTTCATCGAATAACCAACGATCAACAATATTGCAGCAACTATGGCGAGATTAAACTCGAGTCCAAACAAAGCGAACATGCCGATGGTAAGCAATACATCGTGCACGAGCGCGATAATTGCGCCAATCGCAAAGGGCAATTCGAATCTGAACCAGATATAGAGCAGCATTAAAGCAATAGCGAGGACCATCGCTATAGCCCCAGCTTGGATAAGCTCGGCACCAACCTTCGCGCCGACTCGCTCAGTCCTTCGATAACTCAACTCACCAACATATTTAGAATCGAGCGCAGCCCGCACGGCGGTGATCGCTGCCTGGTCCGCCGCATCGTCAGCTTGCCGCTCTATGCGAATCAGAACTTCTGTATCTGATCCAAACTCCTGCAGGCTCACCTCACCGAGGCCGAGCTCGCCGAGCGCACTTCTCATTTCGCCAATCTTGGCAGGTTCTTCGGTACCGACCTCAATCAGTATACCGCCCTCGAAATCAATGCCAAAATTGAGTCCTTTGGAAGAAAGCAGTGCCACTGAAATGATCGCAAGGGTTGCTGAAATTGCAAACAGACTCTTGCGCCACCTTAAAAAAGGAATCTCAGTCTTGTCTGGTAGCAGTCGGACGCGCCACTTCACTGTATCCCCCCCCCTAGAGCGGCAATGTTTTTGGACGGTAGCGTTTCAGCCACCAAACCAAGATGAAGCGGCTCACCAGCATGGCAGTGAACATCGAAGTAACGATGCCAATACCGAGCGTCACGGCGAAGCCCTGCACGGGCCCTGAGCCAAAAATATAGAGAATAACTGCGGCAATCAGTGTTGTAAGATTCGAATCGAGAATTGTCGTAAAGGCCCGCTTATAACCAGCCTCCATGGCAGAGAAGGGTGATCGCCCGCTCTTTAGTTCTTCTCTTATCCTTTCGTAAATTAGCACATTGGCATCAACCGCCATGCCGATAGTCAGGACGATTCCGGCGATGCCAGGCAGGGTCAGCGTTGCCTGCAGGATTGAAAGCAAACCGAATATGATGATCAAATTAAGGACCAGCGCAATGTCGGCGACAATGCCGAACAGCCCATAATAAAGTAGCATGAAGACAATCACTGCCACCAAGCCAATTAAGCAGGCAATTTTGCCGGCCTCGACAGAGTCAGCACCAAGATCAGGCCCAACAGTGCGTTCCTCAAGGATCGTCATCGGAGCCGGCAAGGCGCCAGCGCGCAGCAAAAGTGCGAGATCGCGTGCGCTCTGGGTATTAAAAGTACCACTGATTATACCGCTACCACCGAGAATCGCCTCGCGAATCACCGGTGCGCTGATCACTCTCCCGTCAAGTACGATGGCAAAGGGACGACCGACGTTCTCCTGGGTGACCCGACCGAATTTTTTAGCGCCGCTAGCATCGAAACGGAAACTGACAACGGCCTGATTATCCTGAAAGGTTGGCTGGGAATCGACCAGAGAATCGCCGCTAACCATGATGCGTTTGCGGATCGGGTAATAACGCGGATTGCCAGCTTCGTCGATCTCATCGTCGGAAGGCAGACGCATAGTTCCCGGTGGCAGTCGGCCACGCGCAACATCGGTGTCCGAGACGCTCTGGTCAACGAGATGGAAGGTCATCTTAGCAGTTTTGCCGAGAAGCCGCTTGAGACGTTCCGGGTCTTGCAGACCCGGAAGCTGAACAAGGATACGGTCATCTCCCTGGCGCTGAATTGTGGGCTCGCTTACGCCGGTTTCATCGATGCGGCGACGGATGATTTCAATTGATTGGCTCAGCGCGGAGTTCTTGCGTTCAGCAACCGCGGCCTCGCTTAGTGTCACTTGGAACGCACCATCATCAGAGCTAACGACGATGGCTTCCCGGTCAAGGTCTTCAAGCAACTTCCGTGCTTTTTCAAGAAAATTGAGTTTAGTCAGTTGCAGCACGACCATTTCACCGCGCCGCTTTAGGCCGGTATAGCCAATTTTTTCGCCGCGAAGCGCCGTCCTGGCATCATCGACCATCGCATCGATGCGCTCCTCCATAACCTTCGCAACCTCAACCTCAAGGAGGAGATGCGAACCACCTTGAAGATCGAGGCCCAGATTAACCTGCTGACTCGGCAGCCAATCAGGATAGGAGTTCCCGAGTGAGTTCTGCGAAAACAGATTGGGGACGGCGAACAGGGCTGCTGCCGCGCAAACCAGCACGACCACAATGACCTGCCATAAACGTATACGCAGCATGCGTGAAGGTTACAGTCGGGACGACGACGCGTCCAAACCACTAGTTCTTGGGCTTGTCTCCGGAGGATTCATCTGTCGGCTCTTCTTCCTCGAATTCGCCATCGTCCTCGTACTCCTCCTCATAGCCCTCCTCGTAATCCTCATCTTCATCTTCTTCATCGTCGAAGTCGGAATCGGGACGACGAATTACTTCGGAAATCATCGTTCGCATTACGCGCACGCGAACATCGGGCGCGATTTCGACCAGAAGATTATCATCCCGGCCAATCTTGACCACATGGCCTACAATTCCACCATTGGTCACCACGTCGTCGCCACGCGATACTTGATTGAGCATTTCGCGATGCGCCTTTTGCTTCTTCTGCTGCGGACGAATCAAGAGAAAGTAAAATACGACGAAAATCAGGATCAACGGTAGAATCGCTTCGATCCCGCCAAACCCACCACCGCCGCCCTCCGCGCCGCCTTGGCCCGGTTGCGGGCAAGCGGTCAAACCGAATAGCGCCGCTGTAAGCAAAGTTACTTTTCCCGCCGCAGCCAAATTTACCGCCTTGGCAAACCTACGAGGCATATTTTTTCCCCTCATCTGAACGGGCGCAAATCTGGCCCCGAAAATTGCCCCGCAAGATAGGCATAAATACCCGTGCGAGCAAATAATATCGCACATGTTGGGCACGTTGACCGTCGCGATGCTTATGGTAGGTTGCGCGATCATTTTGCCGTTCATTCCCAAACGGAATTCCTCATGTCTGAGAATAGCATAGAACCTCTGCTACGCCGCTTGGCGGAAGCGCTCGAACGCATAGCGCCACCAGAGCAGGAAACCATGCCTCTTTCTACCGCCGACGGGTTTGTGTGGCATGCCGAAGGCGAATACCTGGAACCGGTACCGCAAATCAATAGAGTTGCTTTGGAGTTGCTAAAAGGCATCGACCAGGCGCGCGACCAGTTACTCGAAAACACGGAGCGCTTTACCGCTGGCCTGCCTGCCAACAATGTCCTTCTCTGGGGCGCACGTGGCATGGGTAAAAGTTCTCTTATCAAGGCCGTCCACGCTAAGGTAAATGCGCGTGAACCAGGCAGTCTTTTACTGATAGAGATCCACCGCGAAGACATCCCCTCCCTACCACAATTGCTTGCTAAGCTGCGAAACACCTCACGTCGGGCCATTCTGTTTTGTGATGATCTTTCCTTTGAATCCGACGATACTACCTACAAATCTCTGAAGGCCCTACTCGAAGGCGGTATCGAGGGTCGGCCAACCAATACGATATTCTATGCCACCTCCAACCGGCGCCACCTAATGGCGCGTGATATGATAGAAAACGAAAGCTCCACTGCCATTCACCCCAGCGAAGCGGTCGAGGAAGCAGTGTCTCTTTCCGATCGCTTTGGCCTCTGGATCGGTTTTCATACATGCGATCAAAAGACCTATCTTAAAATGATCGAAGGCTATGTCGCACGGCACAGTATAGAAATTAATGCGGAAGAACTGAAGGCCCGGGCCATCGAATGGAGCATGACCCGCGGCGCCCGCTCGGGCCGCGTCGCCTGGCAATTTGTCCAGGACCTCGCAGGTCGCACAGGTACTGAGCTCAAACAAGATTAGTGGCGGTGTGTCTACAACCGCGAAAGGTATTTGACCGGATTAACAGGCTTGCCATTGCGCCGGAGTTCAAAATGGGCCTGTGGCGAGGAAACGTTTCCGCTGCTGCCAGCACGTGAAATGATTTGGCCGCGGTCCACGATTTGGCCGCGCTCAACCAACAATCTCTCGTTATGAGCATAGGCGCTCATCCATCCGCTGGCATGACGAATTAGAAGCAGATTACCATAACCTGGCAGTTCGTTGCCCGCATAGGCGACGACACCGTTCTCGGCGGCTCGCAAGGGAGCTCCCCGCGGAACAGCAAAATTTATGCCGTCATTGTGCAGCCCCCCCTCCTTAGGCCCAAAGCCTGACAACAGCCTGCCTTCCGCCGGCCAGAGAAAATACTTTGCCGCGAGGGGCGGTGGCTTGGAGGGCATGCCCTTGCGTACCTGCTTGACCGGCCTTTCCGGCACGGTTGCGGTTCGCGCCGGGGCTATTGCACTCTCTTGCTGCGTCTTGGGTATGCTGCCTGGCAGGTAGAGGCGCCCGCCAACCACTAAACGGTAAGGAGATGGGATTCGATTAGCACGGACAAGAACGCTCATATCCACACCGTAATGCAGCGATAAACCGTAAAGCGTCTCACCCGGACGCACTGTATGATAGCGCGCAATAGGCAAGTGGATAATTTGGCCTACCAGCAACTTATAAGGTGGCTTAAGTCCGTTGTTGCGAATGATGTCTCGCACACCCACGTCATGGCGACGCGAAAGCGCATAAACCGTATCTCCGGATTGGACCGTGACGCTAACGTTTTCTGCGGGTAACGGTTGGGTAGTTTCGAAGGCGGGCTTCACCTTGGGCATCGGTACCACGGCCGTAGCAATAGCGACGGGCTCTTTAATGGAATGCGGTGGAGTTGAGGCAGCTGGTTCCTTTGCACTCTTTGTGTCTGGGCCTCCCATTACTACGGGCGCCAATGTCTGTCGGCCGCAGGCGGTAGTTAGTAGAAGCGGTAACGTGGACGCCACTAAAATTGCCAAGATCGCAAATCTACTCGATAACATGTCACCAGACCTTATTTGGCCCTCGGCAGGCCGTCCAACAAAGGTACAAACCGGGCATCCATGAGCGTTTCTCTTTCGATACCCTTTTCGGTGCGACGCAGGCGGACAACTTTTTGTCCTTGCCCCTTTTCGACGATCGGCAGGATCATCACACCTCCTTCGCGTAATTGGGCTAGCAATATATCTGGCAGCATAACCGCTTGGGCGGTGACGATAATGCGGTCGAAAGGCGCCTGAGCTGGCCAGCCCTCACTGCCATCACCAACTTGTATAACAATGTTGCCAAGTCTCAATTGCGCAAAACGTGTCTCCGCCTCGTCCGCCAATGTTCGGTGGCGCTCAACGGTATAGAGGCGTCGGCAGAGATGAGCCAGCACCGCCGCCTGATAGCCCGAACCAGTGCCGACTTCAAGCACCTTTAGGCGTGGCCCCAGTTCCAACGCAGAGGTCATTTCGGCGACGATTTTTGGCTGGCTGATGGTCTGCCCAGCACCGATAGGCAACGCAATATTCTCGTAAGCTTGATCTTGAAAGGCTTCGGGCACGAACAGTTCGCGTGGTACTCGCTCCATCGCCGACAGGACTTCAGTGTCGGATACGCCTTGGCTCCGAAGCTCCATAATCAATCGAATCTTACGCGCGTCCTCGCTCAACTAAATACCTTGCGCAGTTGTGTCAGTGTCGGCTGGTGAGTCAAATTGAGATGCAGTGGGGTGACGGAAACATAACCCTTGTTGACGACGTGAAGATCAGTTCCACGCGCACCCTGAACGTCTTCGACATGATCTTGCCCCACCCAATAATAGGTTCGCCCGCGCGGATCAATGCGTTCCTCAAATGCGTCGAAAACTTCATGCTCGCCCTGCTTACCTGCAAGAATACCTTTGACCTTACTCACCGGCCGGCCTGGAAAATTGACGTTGATCAGGACGTTTCTCGGCCAGCCTTGCTTCATGAGTGCTCGCACCGCCTTTACACCCCAGACCTTGGATGTCTGCCAGGGAATAGGCTCGCCATAGTCATAATGCTGGCTGAGAGCGATAGATGGCACACGCAGCAGCGTCGCCTCCATAGCCGCAGCGATGGTGCCAGAATAGGTCACGTCTTCACCAATATTGCTGCCCCGGTTGACACCAGAGAGGACTAAATCCGGTCGCTTGCCCTGAAGAACCTTGTGGATCGCAAGATAGACGCAATCGGTCGGTGTACCGTTCACCGCCCATCGCCTGGCAGCAATGCGCCGGAGTCTAAGCGGCCGATGTAAGGTGAGAGAATGAGAAGCGGCGCTCTGCTCGGTTTCCGGTGCCACCACCCAAACGTCCTTGGAAAGTTCGCGGGCCACATGTTCGAGTGCCTTCAGCCCGGGAGCCCGGATACCGTCATCATTTGTCAACAGAATACGCATAGGTGCTAGCCAATTCGCTTCAAGCCAGCCATGCGTGAGTGCAAGACCTCGGGCACAACTATAGAGCCGTCTGGATTCTGGTAATTCTCCAGCACAGCAACAAGAGCGCGCCCCACCGCAAGACCCGATCCGTTAAGGGTATGGACGAATTTGGTGCCCTTTACGCCCTCAGAGCGGAATCTCCCATCCATTCGTCGTGCCTGAAAATCGCCACAGTTTGAGCAACTCGAAATTTCTCGGTAGGTATTCTGGCCCGGCAACCAGACCTCGATGTCGTAGGTCTTGCGCGCGGAAAAACCCATATCACCCGTTGATAATACAACGGTGCGGTAATGGAGACCCAAACGGCGCAACACCTCTTCGGCGCACTCAGTCATACGCTCATGTTCATCATTGGATTTTTCAGGATGAGTGATACTAACAAGCTCGACCTTGCCGAACTGATGCTGGCGGATCATGCCTCGAGTATCTTTGCCAGCCGCCCCAGCTTCGGCCCGGAAACAAGGCGTATAGGAGGCAAAACGCATCGGTAATTCGGTTTCGTCTAAAATTTCTCCGGCAATCATATTCGTGAGCGGCATCTCCGCTGTGGGAATTAACCAGTAATCGTCTGTGGTGCGAAACAGGTCCTCGGAAAATTTTGGCAGATTGCCGGCGCCAAAAGCGGCGTTCTCCCGTACCAAAATAGGCGGCGCAACCTCAGTGTAGCCAAATTCCTCTGTGTGCATGTCAAGCATGAAACCGGCGAGAGCGCGCTCGAGTCGGGCGAGCGCGCCAGAGAGGACAACGAAACGCGAACCAGAAATCTTTGCGGCACGCTCAAAATCCATCATCTCGAGAGCCTCACCGAGTTCAAAATGCTGCTTGGCCTCGCCGACTATCTGCGGTACCTCTCCCCAACGGCGAATTTCCACATTAGCGTCTTCATCAGCACCTTCTGGCACGTCTTCGGCCGGTATATTGGGATAAGCTGCCAGCAATGTGTCTAGCGTTTCAGCAAGATCACGCTCTCCCCTTTCAAACTCCTGATACTCCTCTTTCAAATCCCGAACTTCGGCCATTTCATGCGCCACGTCCTCTCCTCGTGCTTTGGCAACGCCGATCGCCTTCGATGCTTCATTGCGCCGGCGCTGTAACTCCTGCAGCTCGGTTTGGGTAGCTCGGCGCATCCGGTCGAGAGCGATAATGTCCTCGGCGGCGGCGGCCATACCACGCCTTTTGAGGCCTGCATCGAAGGCCTCGGGATTGTTACAAATCGATTTGATGTCAAACATCGGTCAGCAGAATGTGAAGAGTGAATGAGTCAGTCATCATTGCGCTTCTTTTAACCGAAGCGCGGCGGAGGTAAAAGCCCGACGAACTTAGCGGCCGTAATTAAAATCGGTTTCTTCAGTGTCGTCGTCAGCAGCGAGGATGGCGTCAAGCCGGGCCATTTCAGCCTCTTCCTCTGCCTGCTTCTCGGCGCGCTTCTTCTCTGCCATCTTGACCAGGAAAATCGAAATCTCGTAGAGAAACATCATTGGAACGCCGAGGCCAATTTGGCTGAAGAGGTCAGGCGGCGTAAGCGCTGCGGCGGCAATGAGCACGATGACAATAGCGTATTTGCGCTTAGCCCGCAGTCCGCTGGAGGTAACCATCCCGACGCGTCCCATCAGGGTTAACATCACCGGCAACTGGAAACAGATGCCGAAAGCGAAAATCAACTTGAGGACGAGTGACAGATACTCATTCATCTTGGGCAGCAATTCCGTTGCGATCGCGCCGTCGGCGCCTTCAGTCTGAAACGAAATAAAGAAGACAAAGGCCTGCGGGAAAATAAAATAGTAAACCAACGCCGCACCGGCGAAGAAAAGAACCGGCGTGGCCACGAGAAATGGCGCGAGGGCCGACTTTTCATTGTGATAGAGTCCGGGCGCGACAAACAGCCAGAACTGAATGGCTATCACAGGGAAGGTGAGGAAAAGCGCGCCATAGAAGGCGATCTTTAATTCGGTGAAGAATGCTTCGAGCAGGTGGGTATAGACAACCTTGGGGTCGTAACCCAGTTCTTCAGATGCCGCGCGCATTGGTTCAACGAGGAAATTGAAAATATCGCTGGCAACGAAGAAACAGCCGATAAACGCAATGAAAAGCGCGACAACGACATACAGCATACGCTGACGCGCCTCAGCGATATGCGTCATGATTGGCGCACGACTTGCTTCGATAGGATCGTTTGCTTGGTCTATCACGGTCTAGACGTTCGCACTGTTCTCTCGGCTTTCGCCTGGTTTTGTTTCCGGTGATTGGGCAGCTGAATTGTTTTCGCCTTGATCGCCGCTGGCATCCGACTGTGCTTCACCATTACCCTTATTGGCAGACGCCGGTGCACCGGGTTCCGTAACGCTACCGTCCGAGTTGAAGCCAACAAAAGTGCTATCCTTGGCCGCGCCCCGCATATCCTCGTTGATGCTGGCGGTTTGCTCACTTAAATCGCGTTTGGCTTCGTTCAATTCGCGATTTGCCTCGGCGATTTCCTTTTTAATTGCATCCACCTCAGTGACATCGGCTACATCCTCGATGGAGCGCTGAAAATCACGCGCGTAGGCACTCATCTTGCCGCGCCACTTGCCAATGGTGCGCACAAGCTTCGGCAGCTCCTTGGGTCCGATCACGAGCAGGCCGAGCACCATGATAATTAAGATTTCTGTCCAGCCGAGGTCCAACATGACGGTGTCCGCGACAAGCGCGGTACTAGATCTCCCTATGACGCATGCTTGTTATTGTTAGCTTTTTGCGACTTCGTCTTTTTTAACGCTGCTGGCATCTGCTGCTTTAGTTTCGGCGTCAATCGCTTTAGCGTCATCCTGAGCGTTTTGTGCCGGCTGTTGAGGCTGGCTTGCTTGCGCCGTATTTTCTGTCTCGCCTTCCTTCATTCCAGCCTTGAAGCTCTTAATTCCCTTAGCCATATCACCCATAAGTCGGGGGATCTTGTTGGCCCCAAAAATAAGCAAAACCACCAGGACGATTAGCAATATTTGCCAGATTCCAAACGACATTCAGGTACACTCCCAATCATTGATTCTGATTTCCCGAGGGCCGCCAGTCACCGCCATTTTCGTGTTTCGCCGCAACAATGGCGGCCAAGTACGGCCTTTGGCTAGGCTTCCTGAGTAGCAGGGAACACAAAACTACGCTCTGGGTCAAGCCGAATACGCACTCTTTTTCCGGTTTCCCACTGTGGACCATCAATGGTCCGGGCGGTCAGTGGCCCGATTTCATCATCAGGTTTAAGTCGTATCAGCCGGGCAGGGCCGAGCATATGACTCTCGAGGATTTCTGCCCCCGCGTTATCATCCTCGCCGCCAATCTCTTCCTTCAGTCGCAATCCTTCGGGTCGAACATAAACACGCACCTGGATACCGTCTTGATAGGGTGCAGCCAGCGTGCCCATCGGAGTTGCAACACGGCCCCCCTGCGCGATCCCCTCAAGCACATTAACTTCTCCAAAGAAGCTGGTGGCGAAGGCACTCTCAGGTTGGGCGTAAAGCTCCGACGCAGTCCCGGATTGAACGATCGACCCTTCGCGCATCAATACAATTCTATCGGCCATCAACATCGCCTCCTCCGCATCATGTGTGACCAACAACGTCGCGACCGACATCTCGCGCAAAATGTCGAGGGTATCGTTACGTACTTGGTCGCGCAGGCGACGATCAAGACCAGAAAAGGGCTCATCCAGCAGCATTACTATTGGTCGCGGCGCAAGTGCCCGGGCAAGAGCCACACGCTGCTGCTCTCCGCCGGAGAGGGCGTGGGGAAAATCCCGCGCATAACACTCTAGACCAAGGCGCGCAAGTAGCTCCATTGCAGCGCTTTGCTTTGATGATTTATCGCCTTCGCGCAAGCCAAATGCGACATTGTCTATCACCCTCATATGTGGAAAGAGCGCATAGTCCTGGAACATCAGGCCTACGCGGCGATGCTCTGGTGGTACCAAATAACCAGGTCGGGAGACCTCCATTCCGGCGATATCAACGCGGCCCCCCTGAATCGGCTCAAGCCCCGCGACGACGCGTAGGCTCGTGGTCTTACCGCAGCCCGATGGACCCAACAAGCAGGTGATTTCGCCCCGTGCAATGGTGAGATCCAGACCGTGAAGCACCGAATCCCGGCCATAACGATGACTGATGCCTTCCATCAGAAGGCCTGGCATTACGGAATGATCCTCGGTCATGATTCTACCTCCGCCTGCGCTCGGCCGGACCGAGGGATTGCGCGGTCAGGAATCGGCGTAAAGCCGCAATACTGGCTTCAGAATCTAGACCCAGAAGCGCCAATTCAAATTCCGCTCTAACCAGCGCATCGCCGCGCCGGCGAAAACCGTACGCCAAAATCTAGACACCAGGTCCGTTGAGTCATCGATTCTGCAGATTAATAGGTTAGCAAAGGCAACCGGTGCAAATGCAAATCATTATCAATTAAGGAAGCTTATATTTAACATAACGTTCTGTCTACCCGAAAAACCATAGATACTTAATGGTCTTGAGAGTGCAAAGTCTTAATTAACTACCTTCCAAAAACGTCATCGCCATCCTCCTGAAATATGTATAGCCAAAAAGACACCGTCCAATTCGCCTTCCACGCGCCAAACCCACAGATCGGTAAAAATTATTATCACGATGTTTTTTTGACGTTAGTCTAGAGAGTTTTAGGACCCCTAACATTAATGTGAGGGTCGGGCCTGAAATAACTTCGCCGGGCAAGAAAAGATTCTTAGGAGTTGAATATATACCCACCGTCCAATACCCCACCCCAAACACCCGTCGAAGATGCCTAGGAACGCTCCTGGGGATCTTCGTTTGGCATGCCCTCCTCCGCCAAAAGCTCAATGTCACCGTACTCAGCATTTTCATCGAGGGGCGCGGCTAGAGGTAATTCTTGGACGCTACCTAAGGCGACCGGATTAGACTGCAACAAGCCAGCTGCCTTTAATTCCTCAACGCCAGGCAGGTCACTCAAGCTTTGGAGACCAAAATGTCCGAGAAATTCGTCAGTAGTGACCCAAGTCAACGGCCGACCCGGGGCTCGTCGCCGTCCTTTGGGTTTGACCCAGCCCGCCTCTAGCAATTGGTCTAGGGTACCCCGGCTAAGGCTCACGCCGCGCACTTCCTCTACCTCTGCCCGGGTGATAGGCTGGTGATAGGCGATGATGGACAGCGTCTCTAGTGCAGCGCGGGATAGACGACGCTTGACAGTACGGTAGACGGTCAAATGTGGTGCAAGATCTGGTGCAGTGCGAAATGCCCAGCCACGGCCAACCTGGACTAAATTGACGCCCCGGTTAGCATAGCGCTCAGCGAGTTGAGAAAGAAGATCGTCGACATCAGATTCTTCGGGCAATTTTTCAATCAGAGTATCACGGGCTACAGGCTCATCCGAGGCAAATAAAAGCGCTTCTAGTATGCGCAAATACTGCCCTGATTGATCGGCAAAAGCGTCGCCGGATTGGACTGCAATATCACTGCCTGTCTCGCTGTTCATGTATCCTCCGGAGTGCAGCGCACATAAATCTGCCCAAACGGTTCGAACTGTCGCAATTGCAATTTTCCCTCGCGCGCAAGTTCAAGACCAGCTGCGAAAGTCGTCGCCACGGCCGAGCGCANCGAAATTCCACCGCCCGCCTCTGGTGGCATATAGCGTGCCATACTCTCCCATTCTGGCATCGCCGGGAGCATACTGGAAAGGCGACGATAGGCTTCTTCCATCGAGTAAGTTCCGCTAGCGAGAATATGTAANGCCTCGCCNCGTTCCTGCTCCAGTTTGTGATCACCGTAGGATTTCAGCAACTCATACAGAGTTGCCTCATATTGAGAGGTTCGGATGACCTTAATACCTTCCGGCGCTCCGCAAGAAAAAACGTCGATACCAAGGCGCGGTCGACGCATAATTTTTTTCGTCGCATCGCGCATGGCCTCAAGGCGACGTAAGCGGAATGCAAGAGCATCAGCCATGTCTTTCCCGGTTGGATCTTCGTCTTCCTTGGGTTCGGGAAGCAACAAACGCGATTTCATGAAAGCGAGCCATGCTGCCATGACAAGNTAATCTGCCGCAATCTCGAGCTTGAGTTCGCGCGCCCGGACGATGAAGGCAAGATACTGCTTGGCCAACTCGAAGATAGAAATCTTAGTTAGATCAACCTTCTGATTGCGTGCCAACATTAACAAAATATCTAGNGGGCCTTCAAAACCATCTAGATCAAGGATCAGAGAATACTCCCGTTCCCCGCTGGCAAATTCACGCTCTTCCGTGTCTAGCAGTGGTTTGGTACGCATAGCATCAGGCTTATTTTCAGTCTTCTCNTTCATTCGCTTCTATGTCAGTCCCNTAATCGNCAACAATAAACCGGTAAGCCAATCGACCGCCGGCAAGAGAATCCAACCTATGGGATGGAAGAATACGCCAAATGCATCGGCGATTAAGGGCAAAATGAAAATTAATCCAATCAGGACTGCGAAGCCGTAGCGCTCGGTCTTAGCAAACAAAAGTGCATAGCTCCGTGGCAGAACGCCGACCACCATGCGCCCACCGTCAAGCGGTAGAAGCGGAAGCATGTTGAAAAGCGCTAGTAACAGGTTGAGATAGATACTGATACTCAGCATCTCGATCCACCAGGCATCGAATCCTTCCGGCATGAAAGGGGTGACATAGAGCAGAATCGCAGAAACCACCCCCAGGATAATATTTGCCGCAGGCCCTGCGGCAGCGACAAAAAACATATCGCGCTTGGGATGACGGAGCTGGGCTAAATTAACCGGCACCGGCTTAGCGTATCCAAACACGAAACCTGTACTGAGGATAATCAGTATACCGGGCAAAATAATGGTTCCGAAGAGGTCGATATGCTTAATCGGATTAAGTGTGACGCGTCCCATTCGATAGGCCGTGTCATCTCCGAACAAACGCGCTGCAAAGCCGTGGGCAGCTTCGTGCATAGTGATCGCCAGTAGCACCGGAATGATATAAACCGAAGCCTGTAAGACGATGCTCGCCTCAGGGTTCATGCNTCAGTTTTTTCCTTCATTAAATTATCAAATTCTTCTAGCAAACCATTAATATTAGATGACTTTTCATTATTTTTGAAATCCGATATTGCGATCCAGCGACGGCTTGCCTCCCCACTCATTTCCCCTACCTTGCTCACGATGTCGGCCATCTCTTCTATCTGCCCGTTGCAATGCAGGGCGATGTCGCAGCCTGCGGCAAGGGCCGCTNCGGCACGCTCNCCGAGGCTGCCCAAAAGCGCATCCATAGAGAGGTCGTCGCTCAACAGGAGACCGTCGAAACCAATAGAANTCCGTATGATACCGGCAATGACTTTCGGCGACAGCGTGCCCGGTAAATCGTCATCGATGTTGATATAGAGAATATGTGCGCTGAGGCCAATGGGCAAATCACGGAGCCTACGAAAGGGTCGAAAATCACACCTCTCCAAATCAGCCAGTCCCGCAACGACACGGGGCATTTCATCGTGGCTGTCGACCATGGCACGGCCGTGTCCTGGCATATGCTTGATTACTGGCAAAACGCCGCCAGCCAGGAGTCCCTCCGCAGCGGCTCGTCCCAATTGAGCAACTAATTCCGGATTCGATGAAAAAGCACGGTCGCCCACCACATTGCTGGCACCCCGATATTGCAGATCGAGCACCGGCAGGCAGCAGACGTCTATACCGGCCTGGTGGAGATCGGCAGCAATCAACCTAGCATTAAGCCATGCGGCTCGACAGCCGACAGCCCAATTTCGTTCCGCCAACGCCCCNATTGCACCAGCCGCTGGGGGCACACGCCAATATGGCGCACCCATTCGCACCACCCGGCCACCTTCCTGGTCAATCAGAACCGGCGCATCATGGCGCCCAACCGAAGNACGGAGAGCTTTAACCAGAGCCGTGAGTTGCTCCGGTGTCTCGCAATTTCGCTTAAACAAGATAAAGCCAAGTGGGTCACTCTCNCGGAAAAAATCNGCCTCCGCTGAGCCTAGNCACGGACCAGCGCAGCCAAAAATGAGAGCACGCGGTCTTTTAACGGGGCCATCCGGTANAANTTCAATTGGCAACGACAAAGCAGCCTACATTGACGGCCTTCAACNTACCGCAGGTGTCTTCCGCTGCCGCTCGGGTATCAAATGGACCGACCCGCATTCGGTACCACACACCTTTATCGCCAAGATCGACACGCACCACAACGCTGCCTACGCCACTTAAAATCTCGGAGTGCTTATTGGCGAGACGGGCAATTTCACCGGCTGCAAGGTCCTGTTTCTGAGTCGCGCCAACCTGCACCAAAAACCCTGGAGTGTCGACCGAAAGTGCGGTTGGTTTGACGGGGACGATCGCCGGTCCAGATCCAATTTGTTTTGGAGCTAATTCCGGCTCCAACGACGACGCTAGTTCGGGTTTAGTGTCCGTGGTCTGTTCAGCCAGCACCGCTAAAGAATCACCCATCGCCTCCGGCTCCCCCACCCCGGCAACTGATTCCCCCTCTTTTGGTAAAGTCCTCAGCAGGATATCCTCAGGCTCCGAAACCAGCATTTTCGGGTCTGCCAAAGACACTTCGTCTGGAGACATCGCATCGGGCACCGATTGCATATCTGTTTCTGATATGGACCTAGATATTTCCACCGCCTCGGCAATCTCCGCCGCTTCCAGCGCATCAACTCCTTCATTAGCAACGGCAGAGGTGACCTCCATAGGCTCTTCCGGCGGCGGCAACAATTCTTCGGCGTCGGGTTCCTCNCCGGTCAGGCTCTTATAGACATATTTATCACGNTCCGGTACATCGATCCCACCGGGCTTCTTGGGTTTAACTTTGATCGGAGCTTTCTCTGCAGTGACGAGAGGTACATCGCTCTCATCCATTTCGGACGTGCCAAAATAGCGATCGCTCAATGCCCAGGCGACACCGACCACAATCACCGCAGCGATGAGAATCCACATTGGCAGAAGCCGGGCGCTTGGGCGTGCCTCCTTAGCCAATCCGGCTTCCGCATCGCGCTCNACAATTTTGTTAGCAGGCGTTTCGTGAACGGNCTGCNCCTCTTTGGCAGNCTTTATTTCCGAGTTTTGTGTATCAGACATTCAGCGCATCTCCTCGGCTGGCTGTATGGCAAAGATACCAAGGCCCAAAGATATCACCTGTGCTACTGCACCGATCAGAGTCAATCTGGCAGCGGTCAGACGATTGTCCTCGGGAACGATAAAACGCAAACCAATATTTTCTTGGCCCCTATTCCAAAGCGTATGAAACGACGCCGCCAAATCGTGCAAATAAAATGCCAAGCGGTGCGGCTCATGCGATAAGACTGCAGAGTCGAATGTGCGCGGCCAACCGCANAGATTTTTGATCAAATCAATCTCCGCTGNTNCGGTCAACATACTCAAATCAATGTCGTTGTTACGGGAGAGTGCCAGCGCCTGAGGCATCTCGGTCTCTGCCCGCCTGTATACGGAGCGAACACGGGCGTGAGCGTATTGCACATAAAATACCGGATTATCCTTTGACTGCTCGACAACGCGCCTAAGGTCAAATTCGAGCGGNGCGTCGTTCTTACGCGTAAGCATGATAAAGCGCACAACATCCCTACCAACATCGTCAACCACATCGCGCAACGTCACGAACTGGCCTGAACGCTTTGACATTGTTACCGGATTGCCACTCTCGGTCAGCTTGACCATCTGGCAAAGCTTGACGTCAAGCGCCGCTTNGCCTCCAGAAACCGCGTTCACCGCCGCTTTCATGCGCTTAACATAGCCGCCATGATCGGCGCCCCATACATCGATCATATTCTCAAAACCGCGCTCAAACTTATCACGGTGGTAAGCGATGTCTGTAGCAAAGTAGGTCCAATTACCGTCTGATTTCTTGAGCGGTCGGTCAACCTCGTCACCGAATTGGGTAGCGCGAAAGAGATGTTGAGGGCGCGGCTCCCAATCCTCGGGCGGCGGCTTACCCTTTGGAGCGTCCAGAACGCCTTCATAGATCAAGTTGCGCCCTTCGAACTCNTCGAAGGTTGCCCTTACCCGCCCNTCATCAACCAGTTTTTTCTCCGAACTGAAGAGATCATGGCTAACACCAAGCGCCGCGAGATCATCTTTAATAAGCGAAAGCATAGACTCGACAGCAAACGCGCGGAAAGCTTCGAACCACTCGCTCTCCGGCGCATCGACATATATATCACCATGCAAANGCGCNAGTTCCTTGCCGACGGGGATAAGGTAATCTCCAGGATACCCAGCATCAAAAGCGTTCGCGTCGAGTTCCCGCCCAAGCGCCTCAACATAGCGCTGATAGACCGAGCGTGCGAGCGTATCGACCTGGGCACCAGAATCGTTGACGTAATATTCCCGCGTTACCACATAGCCTGCGCGCTCCAAGAGAGTTGCCAAGACATCTCCGAATACAGTACCCCGCCCATGGCCAACATGAAGTGGCCCTGTCGGGTTTGCCGAAACATATTCGACATTAATCTTCCTGCCATGCCCTGTATCAAAAGCGCCATATTTCCCGCCAGCGACAACGATGCGCTTCAACGCAGCCTGCCAGTATGCCGCGTCGAGACGGAGGTTGATGAAACCCGGGCCGGCAATCTCGACGGAGGCAATGCCTTCCCGCGCAGCAAGTTTCTCTGCCAGGAGGGCAGCAATGTCACGAGGCTTTTTGCCCGCAGCCTTGGCCAAAACCATCGCCGCATTGGTCGCCACATCACCGTGTTCGGGGTCGCGTGGCGGTTCGACCAAAACATCCTTTAATTCAAGCTCGCCAGGCAAGTCCCCAGATTCCGACAACCGCTTAATATCTACTAGAACGGACTCTAATAATTCTTTGTAAATATTCATAATTATGACCGGATTACAAATAAGCGGTTGTGTTCAAGAAAGGCGAATCGGTCAGTCATACCAGCGATATAGTCAGCAACCACGCGGGCCGTCTGGCGGCTATTTACATCACCGCATCGCGCGCACCAATCAGCAGGCAAACATTCCGGTTCTGATATGAACAGATCGAATAGATCGCGCACCACACGACGCGCCTTGCTGGCCATGCGGTTAACTTTGTAGTGGCGGTACATACGGTGATATAGGAAGTGTTTGAGGTTACGGTCATGCTCCGCCATCTGATCAGAAAATGCGATCATTGGCCGACCGAAAGCGCGCACCTCTGAGGCGCTGGTAAAACCTGATGCTTCGAGCCGATGGCGACTTTCCGCAAGAACGTCATCGATCATCAGACCAATCATGCGGCGCACCGCCTCATGCACGAGGCGGCTTTGATCGAGTTCGGGATGGTTCTTACGTACTTCGGTGAAGATTGGTCCGACCAGCGCAACATCCGAGAGATCCCTGACTTTGAATAACCCGGCGCGCAGGCCGTCATCCACATCGTGGTTGTTATAGGCAATATCGTCAGCAATTGCGGCAACCTGCGCCTCTGGACCGGGAAAGGTCGCCAGTTCAAGGTTGTGGCTCTCATTGTAGCGTTCGATCGCAGGCGGCAAGCCATTTTCAGCAGGCAGCAAAGGTCCGTTATGCTTGACCGTACCCTCCAGCGTTTCCCAGGTGAGGTTGAGGCCGTCAAAATCCGCATAGCGTTCTTCGAGTTGGGTGAGGATACGGAGAGTCTGAGTATTGTGGTCGAAGCCGCCGTGTTTAGCCATCGCTGCCGACAACGCATCCTCGCCAGCATGGCCAAACGGAGTATGGCCGAGATCGTGTGCCAAAGCGAGTGCCTCAGCAAGATCTTCGTTGAGGCCAAGAGTACGGCTGATGGAACGGGCAATCTGCGCCGTTTCCAAGCTGTGAGTGAGACGCGTACGATAATAATCGCCCTCGTGATAGACGAATACTTGTGTCTTATACTCGAGCCGACGAAAGGCGGCACAATGGATAATACGGTCGCGATCACGCTGAAACGCAGTGCGCGTCGTGCTTTCTGGCTCTGGGTAGAGCCTTCCACGACTTTCTAACGGATTACTCGCATAGGGTGCGACGATTTGGTGTGTTTTGTTCATCGCCGGAGACTATATCGGCCTGCAAAATCGCACAATTGGCGGCGGCTATTGATTTGCGCCATTGGATGCCAAATCAACTTTATTCTGCTAGTATATAATGGATTTAAACAAGAGAGCANGAAATGGCGCAACCGATCGAAGNCATATTAGTTCANGGAACTGGACCAATTACCGTATCACGCAGTGCTGCCTTACAGGTGGCGAAGCTGTTANAAGAAGAAGATAATCCGAATCAGGCGCTCCGGGTGAGTGTTTCCGGCGGCGGCTGCTCTGGCTTTCAATATGGTTTTGCCTTTGATGTTGATCGTCAGGAAGACGATATTGTGATTAACAGAGAAGGCGTGACGATTTTGATCGATGTTGTCTCTGCCGGCTATATGGCCGGCTCAGAGATTGATTATGTAAACGACTTGATCGGTGCATCGTTCCAAGTAAATAATCCCAATGCCGCCTCATCCTGCGGCTGCGGCACATCTTTTTCACTGATCTAACAAATCGAACCTGCCTCCGTTTTGAAAATTGCCACCTGGAACGTGAATTCGATCAAGGTGCGCCTGCCACAACTGCTAACATGGTTAGGCAAGGCTGCTCCGGACATCTTGCTGCTGCAGGAAATTAAAACGGTCGAGGAGAAGTTTCCCGAGCTTGAAATAGGAGATGCGGGATATAATTGCGCTGTATTTGGACAGAAGACCTATAACGGCGTCGCAATCCTTAGCAAACGGCCAATCGAAGATATAAATCGCGGCCTGCCAGGCAATGTGGGCGACCCGCAAGCTCGATATATTGACGCGGTTGTTTCGGGCGTACGGGTAGCTTCGCTCTATCTACCCAACGGCAACCCCGTCAACACCGAGAAATTTCCCTACAAGCTAGCCTGGATGGATCACCTGGTCGATCACGCCGCCAACCTACTCGCCAATGAGGAGGCAGTAGTATTGGGCGGTGATTACAACATCATCCCAGCAGATGGCGACGTCTATGACCCGGAAGGCTGGAAAAATGATGCACTCTGCCAACAGGCAGCCCGCGCCCGGTTCCGCACTATTCTCAATTCAGGTTATATCGAAGCGTTTCGCGCGCTTCACTCAGAGACCGGATGCTATTCCTTCTGGGATTATCAGAAAGGCCGCTGGCAGCGCGACGAGGGGCTTCGGATCGACCACTTCCTGCTCTCGCCTGAGGCTGCGGATCGACTACAAGCGTGCGAAATAGACCGTGATCCGCGCGGCCAGCCTAAAGCATCTGATCACACTCCGGTGTGGTGTACGCTCGGCGAATAAAAATGCCTATTGAAACGGACGTCCAGCATCAAACAGGTTTCGCTTAGTCGGACCCTTGCTACCACGCGGCTCTTTGGTGACATCATAATTGAGCTCGATGATCACTCCGCTCGGGTCAAGCACGAAGAGCTGCCATAGTTTAAAATCGGGTATATCGAACTGGCGCCATTTGCAGCGATGCTTCTTTAAATTTTCGCGCATTTTGTCAAATCCCTTTGCGCGGAGAGCAATATGATCAACCGGCGAAGAAGCCACATTATATTTATAATTTCCCGCATGGGTCTTTGCGGCGTCCCCGCCGTAAATATGAAACATGGTTTCGGCCATCTTGAGCCACACGCCCGGAAATTTGAATTGCGGCCGCGCAACCTTCTTCATACCTAGAACCTTGGTGTAAAATTTCTCGGTCTCATCCAGATCCTTGCTCTTGATTGCCACATGGTGAAGGTCAAGCAAAGGCATAACGGAAACCCCCTTTTAGAATTCCTTTAAAACTCCGCGTCACATTTTACTCTATCTCAGCGTAGGAGCAATATGCCCCGCCCACGCCAGTGCTAGAGTCTAGTACACGTGGACCATTCGGCATGATCTTGAGACCTGGCCGTAAATGCCGATAGGGGAATTTTTGTGTATCGGCAAGATTGGGACCAGGCGCTATAGCTGTAATGATCTGAGCCGCGATGGGTTGAAAATCAGCACGAAAATGTACCGAGCTTTTGAGCACGAGTATCCTTAGTTCCGAAGGTTCTAAACCAAGGTGGTGAAAGATGGATTGATCCGCGGCCTGAAATTTGCGACTGGCAACGATAATCCGCACATCAGCCCTTTTGTTCTCAATTCTGAGAAGCGCCGTCATCCCAAGATCAATACGTGCCCCACGCCACATTGGGCCAGTTGCGGTGAACCGCCCGTTGCCAAGACGTTCTACACGAAACTTTCCTAAATAGGGTTTCTGGCCAGGCTGGCCTGATTTTGCGCCCAGCGCCGCCATAATTCCGTGGCCCTCTCCCGCATCATGTGCCGCTTCGGCAACTTCCGGATCATAGAGAATGGCGAACACAGCATCCTGCGCGCCACAACTAAGTAACGCCTCCAACATTCCCACCGTATCGGAATTACCCCCGGCGCCCGGATTGTCCTGCGTATCTGCGATAACAAAAGGGCCTGGCACGGTATTTTCCATTGCGAGGCGCACTGCCTCGTCAGGGCTATAAAGTACTTCCAAAAAATCGCTTTCTCTCGCGTCGATTTCATTAACAAGGCTATCTACCGCGCGCATGACTGCATTTGCATCCGAACCACAGCCATAAACTGAGGGGCCACAAATCGAAATATCGGCGGGTGGAAATCCCATAGCGAAGGAAAGTCGCCAAACTCCGGTAGCCTTTTCAAGTTCCGCAAGGCGGCGATATAGAGCGCCCGCAGGGTCCTCCATAGTACATTGCGCGTTAATTGGTAGGAGAAAATCTATGGTACGCAAAAAACTAGCCGGAACGGTCCGCGATCGCATAGCCAAATTCATCAATTCCGACGCCCGAGCGCCGGTATCTCCCATATCTATATGAGGGTAGCTACGATATGCAATAAGCGCTGAAGCCGCTTCGCACATCTCTGAACTGATATTTGCATGAAGATCCAGGCTCGCGATGACCGGGGTTTCCGGTGCGAGTACAGAACGCACCCGCCTCAACAACTCCCCTTCCCCGTCCTGCAAATGTTCGGTGACCATGGCACCGTGAAGATCAAGATAAACAGCATCCGGCTTAGCCGTGGAGATATCCTCCACCAACATGGCCGAGATGCGCTCAAATGCATCCTTAGTGACATGGGCCGAGGGCGAGGCAGAGCACCAGGACAGTGGTAGAAGCTCATGGCCCACAGCCTGCGCTGCCTCAACGAAACCGGCGAGTGGCAAATTTATTCCCGCCACCGCATCAAACAAGCCGTCCCCACGGATCAGCGGCGGCCATGCATCGGCTTGGGCGAAGGCCTCGAAATCCGCCTTTACTGGCGCAAAGGTATTGGTCTCGTGCTGAAAACCTCCAACCGCTATACGAGCCATCTGATTAAATGTCAGCGTAACTCGAAGTTTCCAATGCACCGCCGGGATGAGTTACCGCACCCTTATTTGCCGGACCAACGGTGTTAGCGTATTTCCACAAAACGCCGGAGCGGTAGTCACTTTCGCGCGGTATCCATGCCTTACGCCGGGCTTCGAGTTCAGTATCGCTGAGGGCGACGCTGATTTCACCGCTATCGGCATCGATGGTGATCTCGTCACCGCCCTTCACGAGGCCAATTGGCCCACCGACCGCCGCTTCCGGCCCAACATGGCCTATACAAAAGCCACGCGTCGCACCAGAAAATCGGCCATCGGTGATCAACGCCACCTTATCTCCCATGCCCTGTCCGTAAAGCTGAGAGGTAACAGCGAGCATTTCACGCATACCAGGACCGCCCTTCGGTCCCTCATAGCGAATTACAAGCACGTCACCTGCATGATACTCACGTGCAACGACCGCTTTCATGCACTCCTCCTCCGTGTCGAAGCAACGCGCTGGGCCAACATGGCGTAAATTTTCCATGCCCGCGACCTTCACGATAGCGCCTTCTGGCGCAAGATTTCCCTTGAGGCCAACCACACCACCCGTGGGTGAGAGTGGTGTCGACGGATTTAACACTACATCCTGGTCCTCGGGAAAGACCACATCGGCAAGGTTTTCGGCCATAGTCTTGCCGGTAACAGTCAAGCAGTCACCATGCAGATAGCCTGCTTCAAGTAGCACCTTGAGAACGATTGGAATACCGCCGACGTCAAACAGATCCTTGGCAACATAGCGTCCGCCAGGCTTGAGATCGGCAATATAGGGAGTGCGCCGGAATACGTCACCCACTGCAGCTAAGTCAAATTCGATGCCGGCCTCATTTGCGATCGCCGGCAAATGGAGGCCGGCATTGGTGGAGCCACCGGTAGCGGCAACAACCACAGCCGCATTCTCGAGAGATTCGCGGGTAACTATATCGCGCGGGCGAATACCCTTCTCTATCAGCTTCATGACTTGAATGCCCGAAGCAACGGCGAATTCGTCGCGTGAATCGTAGACTGCTGGCGCGCCAGCCGAATGGGGCAACGCAAGGCCGATAGCCTCAGACACGCATGCCATGGTGTTTGCAGTGAACTGGCCGCCACATGAGCCACCCGAGGGACAGGCTACTGCCTCGATTTCGTCAAGGTCAGCCTCGCTGATCTCACCGTTCGAGAACTTGCCGTAACTCTCATATACATCCATTACCGTTACATCCTTACCGCGGAATCGCCCTGGCAGGATCGAGCCACCATAGAGAAAAACCGAAGGCACGTTGAGACGGACCATCGACATCATCATGCCAGGCAACGATTTATCGCAACCAGCGATGCCGACAAGTGCATCATAGGAATGTCCGCGTATCGTGAGCTCGACAGAGTCCGCAATCACGTCCCGCGATACCAAAGAGGATTTCATGCCCTGATGCCCCATGGCGATACCATCGGTCACGGTGATAGTGGTGAACTCTCGCGGCGTACCTCCGGCCTCCTCGACCCCCGCCTTGGCTGCACCCGCCTGACGGCGGAGCGTGATATTGCAGGGCGCCGTTTCGTTCCAGGTCGTCGCAACACCGATGATTGGCCGATTCATCGCCTCGCGTGAAACGCCCATTGCATAGAAAAACGAGCGGTGAGCAGCACTCTTCGGGCCTTCGGTAATATGTCGGCTTGGCAGTTTGGATTTATCGAACTTTGAGCTCATAGGTCTCTCCCGTAGATTTTGGCGCAATATTAGCGGCCAGTTGCGACCTGTTAAAGCGCGTCAATGCGCTTAAGCGCCTCATTAATCTTGCTACTCACGACCTCCGCCTCTTCTTTGCGGCGTTTCTGTTCGGCAACAACTTGTTCCGGTGCCTTGGCAACAAACTTCTCGTTGCCGAGCTTAGCCTCAATCTTTGCGATCTCCTTGGTGATACCCGCGAGCTCCTTGTTGAGGCGCACACGTTCCTGGTCGATATTAATCACCCCAGCAAGCGGCAACGCCACAGTATCGCCGCCAATCACAAGATTCATCGCACCCTTGGGCGCCTCTCCCTCTAGCGCGGCCATGCTTTCGAGGCGCGCCAGTTGCTCGATCTGCTGGCGCTGATTTTGCGCCCAAGTGGGAATGCCATCAGCACTACGAATCAGAAGAGGAATCTTGGCACCGGCTGGCACATTCATCTCCGCCCGCGCGGCACGTACGCCAGAAACCAGTGTAATCACCCTTCCTATTTCTTCCGAGGCCTTATCATATTGCAGCGCTGGATCGTTAAGTGCGGGCCAGGGCTTAGTAATGAGCGGTTCGGTGCTGCTCTCGTCTAACCAAGCCCATAGCTCCTCGGTGACGAAGGGCATAAACGGATGCAGCAAGCCCAGGATTTGCTCCAACACCCAGGCAGCAGTCGCCGCGGTCTGTTCCTTCTCGGTGCCAGTCGGGCCGTTGAGAATTGGCTTGGAGAACTCAACAAACCAGTCGCAGAATACGCCCCAGGCGAACTGATAGACCGTGTTGGCAGCTTCATTGAAGCGGTAGACCTCAAGCGCGGCGGCGGTCGCCACTGCAGCGCGCGCGGTCTCACTGACAATCCAACAGTTCACCGTGCCGTTGACCGCTGCAGGATCGAAGGTTGAATCGCGTTGACAGCCATTGACCTCGCAGAAGCGCGCCGCGTTCCACAATTTAGTGGCGAAGTTTCTGTAGCCCTCAACGCGGCTCTCGGACATCTTGATGTCTCGACCCTGAGCCTCCATCGCAGCTAGGGTAAAGCGCATTGCGTCGGCCCCGTAACGGTCGATCAACTCGAGGGGATCGATCACGTTGCCCTTACTCTTGGACATTTTCTGGCCGTGTTCATCCCGCACTAGGGCGTGGATGTAGACGGTGCGGAACGGTACATCACCCATAAAATGCATGCCGAGCATGATCATGCGAGCGACCCAGAAAAAAATGATATCAAAGCCAGTAACAAGATCATTATTTGGATAATAAGTTTCGAGTGCTTCAGTCTTCTCCGGCCAACCAAGAGTAGAAAACGGCCAAAGACCAGAGGAAAACCAAGTGTCGAGGACATCCTCGTCCTGGGTCAATTCGACTTCCTTACCATAATATGCCTCGGATTTTTCTGCCGCACCGTCCTTTTCCATAGCGACAAAGATTTCACCGTCCGGACCGTACCAGGCGGGAATCCGATGGCCCCACCAAAGTTGGCGCGAGATGCACCAGGGCTGAATGTTGCGCATCCATTCAAAATAGGTGTTCTCCCAACGCTTGGGCACGAACTTAATACGTCCGTCCTCAACTGATTCAATAGCGGGCTTAGCTAGAGTCTTTGCATCGACGAACCATTGATCGGTAAGCCAGGGTTCAACCACCACGCCCGAGCGATCTCCATAGGGGAGCGCATGGCGGTGGGATTCAATCTTTTCCACCAATCCGAGCGCCTCCATGTCGGCGATCACTTTGTCACGCGCCTCGTATCGATCCATACCGCGATAGGCCTCAGGCACATTGTCATTGAGCCGGGCATCGGCGTCGAAAATGTTGATTAATTGGAGATTATGCCTCTGAGCAACCTCGAAATCATTGAAGTCGTGCGCCGGAGTAATCTTCACTGCGCCCGAGCCCTGCTCCGGATCAGCATGCTCGTCCGCCACCACGATTAAACGTCGGCCTACCAGCGGTAACGTCGCGTATCCGTTGATCAATTCCTTCCAGCGTTCGTCTTCAGGATGGACGGCAACGGCGGTATCGCCAAGCATGGTCTCGGGCCGAGTGGTAGCAACAGTGATGAATTTGGCATCTTGGCCTTCGATGGGATACCGAAAATGCCACAAATGACCATCAGTTTCGCGCGGCTCGACCTCAAGATCAGAAATCGCCGTGTGCAGCTTGGGATCCCAGTTGACGAGGCGTTTATCGCGATAGATAAGGCCCTGATCATACAACGTAACGAACACTTTACGTACGGCGTGAGACAGGCCTTCGTCCATGGTAAAGCGGTCCCGCGACCAGTCTGGAGAGGCACCAAGCCGGCGTAATTGATTCGCAATGGCCCCACCCGACTCCTCCTTCCAGCGCCAAACCCGTTCGATAAAAGCCTCTCGCCCCAAATCACGACGATGCACCCCTTCCTGGCCAAGTTGGCGTTCGATCACCATCTGGGTCGCAATACCAGCATGGTCCATACCAGGCTGCCACAACGCGTCTCGACCGGTCTTGCGGCGATAGCGTGTAAGCACATCTTGCAGGGTAGCGTTGAGCGCATGGCCCATGTGCAAACTTCCCGTCACATTGGGCGGCGGCATCATCACACAGTAGGTCGGCTTTCCGGATTTCGGTGAGCAGGTGAAATAGCCAGCCTCTTCCCAAAGGCGATAAGTCTTGCTTTCAATTTCTGCGGGCAGATAAGTTTTGTCCAGCATTGCTGAACTCTCTTTCAAAAAAGTGATGATCGGGTGGGTGGGTAGAATCGAACCATGGACTGCACCATGGTAGCCCCGGTGTCACACCGGGTTGGAGCGGTGAGTGATGCGGTCGATTTCGCGCTGAACGAGCCGCTGCACCATCTCCGGTAAATGCTTGTCGAGCCATTCGCGTAGCATCGGCCGAAGCATTTCCAAAACATGATCCTCGAGGGTGCGCTCGCTCGGTGAAATGGCCTGAGCACGATGTTCAGCCGACCCGGAACTAACCTGTGACGCAAGTGCGGCAAAAGCGCTGACCGCAACATCCTCCGAACTGACTTCCATCAATGGCTCCACCGGTGAGGACGCAACGATTGTTTCGGATTGGGGCTCATTTTCCTCGGCGGGGGGATGCCCCACGGTCGCAAGCTCCGTTGCCGCCTCCGACGAAGCTATTACATTACCATCCTCATCCACTTCTTCTGTCAATTCCAACACCTCATCAGTCGGCTTGGCGGCGGGCTCGGACGTAGATCCCATAGCATCACTTTCCGTCTGGGTCAGCGGGCCCTCGTGTTTGCTGCCTTCCTCCCCATCCTCAGAAATAATTCTGCGGATAGAGGCAAGAATCTCCTCCATTGACGGTTCTTCTTTTGAAATTTCGTTCGCCATTTGATACCTGTATTTCGTCGAACAACTATTCGAACCGAAGAACACTACGGCAAGGCAAAATAGAATTCCAGCATGGCATTTAATGTTATTCCGCGCCAATCCCAAGCCATTTATCGGTAACATCACGATAATGCGCCCCTGCATCGTAGTGTTCCACCGACAATCCGAGCGCTTTTGCGGTTAATTGGCCGGTCGTCGCCAACAACCAATAACCCGAAAACACTTCGTCCCGCTCTGCACCTACCAGATTAACCCGCGAGGCAAATACTTCTTGCTCAGCGTCGAGCACATCAAGCGTGGTGCGTAGACCTACCATTCTTTCTTTCTCCACCCCTTCCAGGGCAAGTTCAGAGGCGCGCACCTGAGCCTCGAATGCGGCAATCTTAGCGCGCGAGGTTAGCAAGGCCTCCCAGGCGCGGGTAACCTCCTCTAGTATTTCACGCCGCACTTCTAAATATTCGAGCCGGCGTTGGCCGGCGATCTGTTTGCTGCGTCGCACCGCGGAGTGTTCAACACCGGATTGATAGAGCGGCACGCTTACTAACGCAGTGAGTGACAGGCTTTCAAACTCCTCGGTGATGGAAGAAACGTCATATTTTCGGTCATAGGTGCCACGCAGAGAAACCTTTGGCAGAAGGTCGGAAAGAGCCACGTCGACATCTTCCTTTGCAGACAATTCAACAAAATCGGCGCTGAGAATCGCCGGATTAAAGCTGTTGGCTCTATCAAGCGCCTCGCGCTCATTAATGGGCAGGTCGCCTAAGGGCGCCGGCCAAACAAGAGTGCCCGGCAAATCCCCCATCAACCGGCGATAAGTAGCGCGAGAAGAAATTAAATCCCCTTCCGCACCTATACGTTTGGCGATCGCTTGTGCAAGCCGTGCCTCGGTTTGAACAACGTCTGTTCGAGTTACCTCACCTACTTCAAAACGGTCCTGCGCCGCCTGAAGCTGATGTTTTACTACACCTTCGTTATTTCGGTTCAACTCAAGAACCAACTGGCTGCGCAGTACTTCCATATAGGCTCTGACAGCATCAAGTAAAACGCGCTGCTCAGTCTCCATTAGAGACGCCCGACCAGCATCAACCAATTTCCTTGCGGAGCGTGCCTCCGCTGTAGTGCGGCCACCACGATATAGCGGTTCGGTCACACTTATCGAAAACGACCGCGGTTGTAGCGAATCTTCGCTGACGCTGGAAATACCAGCGGATTTTGTATTGGTTTCCGTTTCGCTAAATCCAGCATCACTATCAATCTGCACTGTCGGTCGCCAGCCGGAAAGCGCGGTCGACACGCCCTCGTCCGTGGCGCGAAGCTGGGCGCGTTCAGCCAATAAGGTGGGATTACTCTGATATGCGCTGACCAAGGCATCCTGGAGCGTTTCAGCTTCAACGACACGTGAACAAACCGTCGCAGATAACACAATGCCGGCGGCAATCCCCGCCATCTTGGCAGCCTGCCAGCCGACGCGCTGCGCCCGCCCACTCAAAATTCGAACGCCGTCTCTATTTCGATCCCGGGCAAGAGCGGCACGGAAGCATCAAATAGAACACGGTGGGAAATTTCGCCGTGAATCTTAAACCAAAGCGTCGCCCGGCCGAGTGCTTCATTGACACCCCGCACCACTGCCACTATGCGCCCGCCCTCGGCCAATTGAGCCATCAACGGCGGCGGAACAAAAGGAACGCCGCCATTCAGTAGAATAACGTCATAGGGCCCCTGACGCGAATAGCCTTCCTCAACGCTACCAGGCACGATGATGATATTGTCCCCACCGGTCTCGCTCAGGATCCTACTTGCCCGTTCGGCCAAGTTAAGATCGGGCTCAAGCCCAACGACGGTACCCGCCAAGCGGCCTAGCACTGCCGACGAATAACCAGTTCCGCAGGCTATATCGAGCGCAACATCCTGGTCGGAAACTTCGGCAGCCTGGAGCAGACGCGCTAGAACCAGCGGTTCCATCAAATAACGGCCAGGCGCAATCATAATGTCTTCATCAACATAAGCGACACCAGCAAGCGGTTTGGGCACGAACAGTTCACGGGGGACAATATCCATTGCATCGATCAAGCGCCGGTTCGTCACCTTGTTGGTACGAAGCTGACTCTCAACCATATTGTGCCGAACAGTGGCGAATTCGGTCATAGTTAGGCTACCGCTAATGCTAAGAGATGAGGACAATCGGCCTGTGGCCGAGTTTCTAAATACTCGCGTATCTTATATCCGCTCCGCCGTTCTTGACAACGCGCCAAAATTCTATTGCCACGGCTCATTGGGTCACAAAAGAGGACGCTTGGTTGACCATTACCAGCACCATACCGTATATGGGCAGCGCAACGGACGCTAACTGTCTCATACTGAATCATCGGCCGGGTGGCAGAGTGGCTATGCGGAGGACTGCAAATCCTTAGAGACCGGTTCGATTCCGGTCCCGGCCTCCAGATTTCACCTAGATTTCAATTATGTAGGACTTGCCTACCCCGCGAAACGCTCTGACGATATCGGCGCGTCCCATCTTCGAGTCATACTCTTCGGGATACCCGTGCTGCATGAAGATAGCGATTTCGTATTGGGCGGTGGTTGACTCTGTAAGATGAAATTTGCCGAGCAATTGGGATCGCTACCAGAAATCGTGAACTTCGGTATCAAGGCATCCACAGTGAAGCAGTTTCTGAACACATCTGGACTTGCCACCAATTGGTCTGAACGGTCCCAGTCAATGTCGACCAGAGACCTTGCAAAGATTGCTGAGAGTCAAACTGTGATGGTGGTGTGTCATCGGTGAATGTGCGAGAAAAAACTAAAAGGGGAAAAATTTCCTTGTTCGTCCACGTTACAACGCCCTAGCGAATAATTCAGCTAATTCTGAGAGTTATCGGGTCTACCAGATCTGAGCCAGGATCAGAGGTGCCGGCGCCGCCTCATTTAAAACGCACGCAAACGCGCGAATATATATTCGCCATTTTCTTGATCGCGAACCTCACCGGCATCAATGGGCGAGCTTAATGTCTCCCATCATCCCGGATTCGTAGTGTCCCGGAATGTTGCAGGCGAATTCAAGCGTGGCGTGGTCTGGGAATTTCCAGATGAGTTCTCCCGTTTGGCCCGGCTCCAACAGGATGCTGTTGCCTTCTTCGTGCATGCCGTGCCCTATAATTTCCTGCATGTGTTTGGCGGCTTCCCGATTAATGCGGTCCGGCTCAAGCACGCCATGCTCGACCATCATTTCCATTTCAAGGGCGTGCGTTTCGTGCATCGCGGCAGTAGCGATGTTGAATTCGTGAACGAACTCGCCCTTATTGGTGACGACGAAACGGACGGTCTCCTTTTCCTTCAGATCCAACGCTTCCGGCTCAAAATAGTTGTCGTACATCTTGACGGATATGGTCCGGGTGACATTTCCCGCCTTGCCGGGCTCACCGATCTTGTGCATGCCATGGCCATGGCTATGCCTGCCCTCGGCAAGGGCCGACAAAGACGCTGTGAGCAAGGGAACGCAGACGGCGATGGATGCCGCCAACGAAAAGATAGAATTACGCATGGTATTTGATCCTCGTGGCTTGAACGAAACCGACTGTGGGCTTGTTGTAGTTAGCCCCTGCCCTGACTATAGCGCACACGCGCGTGTATATAATGCAAGACGATGATCCGAGACAGGTTTCATAGCGGATGGCTGTTGGCCGCGGTTGCCGGACTGTGGCTTGCCGCCTGCGGCCCGTCGCAAACCACACTGAGGGTATCCTCGGCGGGGGCTTGGCAACCGACAGCGGACGGTGTGGCGATCTACATTACGAGCAATGGCTGGCATTCAGAGATCGTCGTGCCCAGAGCCCTGATACCCGCAGACGCGATACCGGAAGCCGGTGATTTCCCCCGGGCTAGCTATCTCAGCTTCGGCTGGGGAGATGCAGAATATTTTCCGGCGCCGAACAAAACCCTGGGCAAGACCCTTCGCGCGGCACTGATGCCGACGGCCTCGGTGGTGCACCTGACTGGTTTGACGTTGCATCCGCAAGACGTGTTTCCCGGCAAAGAAATTATTGAGCTGGGCATCTCACACGAGGGTTTTGATCGCCTCATCAATCATATCCACGCCAGCTTCGCACGTGAGGAGAACCGGCACGTCATCCCCGGCCTATACCGCTTCAGCCGCTTTTATCCAGCATCCGGCGAGTTTCACCTGCTCAACACCTGCAATACCTGGACGGCGGAGGGGCTTGAGCGCGCGGGACTGCCAGTACAGGTCTTCGGCACCGTCAAGGTCGAAGATCTCATGGCGCAAATCCGTCAATTAACTGCCCCATAGAAAGCGCCGCCCGAGGGGATTGGGCGGCGCTTTTCCGGCAGACAAGAGTGCATATACATATGTCTGTCAGGCGACCTGGAGCCAACTGTGTGTCTTGTCGTTAGCTCAATAGACAATCAGAACGGAATTTCGTCATCTAGTGAGGATAGAGCTCCAGGCTCAGAAGTATTCGGCATATTAGGAGCGGCGTATGGGGTTTCATGTGCATCAGTGCCAGTGCGCGTAACCTTCCATGCCTTTACATCTGTATACCAGCGCCCGTTATATTCCCGACTCTCTAGATCTACAGTGACAACAAGGCTCTCTCCCTCCTTGATGGCGAATTCGTCTATCTTGTCGCTCCAGGCCATAAAGCAAACCTTCTTGGGATATTGGCCCTCGGTTTCTAGAATGTACTCCTGCTTACGCCACGGACCTTTAGCTGACTCGCCAGATTTCTCTGGGAGGAGTTCAATGATCTTTCCATTAATTTCCATGATGGATGTCCTGTTTGGAAGGGAAAGCAAGTAGTACTGAAATATCTATGACAGTTGGGTTTGGTAATGGCTTTAACCACCTGTGTAAAAAGATAGTTGGCAGTTAGACCGGTTCGATTCCGGTCCCGGTATCCATATTTTATTTATTCTTCAGTTATTTAAGTACACTTATTCAGTAGTTTTATAACCAGTGGTTTATTGTTTCTACGGATTTTGCACCTAGATTTTCCTCGTTCGCTCACGTTACGACGCCCTACCAAATAATTCATCGCGCTCCAGCACCGCCTTCGCCTTCCTACCCACTTCCGCTGAAATGGGGTTTACAAATTTTTGTGTCATCTTTGTTGAGTGCACCTGAGCACCGCACCTCACAGGCTACAGTGCAAAACCTCAAGGAACATGCTCCCTTAATCTATATATGGCGCGAGAGCGTCGCGGAGAGTGGGAGCAACTGTTTCGATGCCGGGCGTATCCGAATGAATGCAAACAGTCTCGAAACGAATTGGCATATCGTTTCCGGAAACAGATGTGACCACGCCTTCCGTCAGGGCACGCAACGCCCGTGCTGCCGCTGCCTCGGGTTCATAGGCTACATGCTCTCGTGTGATGATTAAGCGACAACCCTCGTCATATTCGAGATCGGCATAAAACTCTGGCCACCACAACAGCCCGCGACGCGTGTATACGGTATCATGCATCGTGCCTACCTGACCAATTAAAGGAACTCCAAATATTTCCGAAACATCAGCGGCCGCTTCAGCACAATGCTCGTATTTAGACGTCATTCCAAAGAGCGCACCGTGGGGTTTGATGTGATTAAGAGCAACACCCTCCGCATCCAAGAATCCCTTCAATGCGCCTACCTGGTAAATTAAAAGGTCGCGTAATTCGTTCCGCTCCATCTCCATCTCACGACGACCAAAACCCTGGCGATCAGGAAGCGAAGGATGAGCACCGATTGAAACTCCATGTTCCATCGCCATCTTAACCGTCTTGTGCATGACGCTAGGGTCTGAGGCATGAAAACCGCAGGCAACATTCGCAATGTCAATGTGCGGCATGATTTTAACATCGTTGCCGAAACTATACAGGCCATAGCTTTCGCCAATATCACAATTAATTGTTACACCCATTTTTACCTCTTTGCGCCGTAACTCGCAGATCATGCTGTCATATCAGCCAAAAACTACGTCAACGACCTAGTGAACTCAGATTGCTCCTAAGGTTTTACTTAAATATTCGAAAATGTGTCTAGCAAGCATGTTTATCAACTAGACTATAACACCCCATCCTCGCTACCCTTTTGCCAATCCTACTGTTGAGGAAAAACGGTGAAGGCTTTCAACCCACCGGTCGATCAGCAGCAACACCTTACCTCCATGATCCGTGTTTTCACGGTTTTGGTCTCGAGAAACTCGCTTCACAGGCCGCGCCCAAGCTACCCCTAGTGCGGGGTCATAACGGGAAGGCCGTCAGGAGTTCTTAGAATTAATCAGATTCGTTTTCTCCAACGACGTTGAATATACGCACGAATTGCTCAGCGTAGTTCTCAGGTATGTTTCCCCCTTCGTAATACAATATCCGCGCTCGCACGGCCGCATCTGAAACCTGCTCTAGGGAAACGCCACCCTGATCTTGTGCACTAATCAACTTGGCCGCCAAATCACTGGACGAATGTTCATCAAGAATTTCATAGAATTTGGCGAGAGCTCCTTCCAAGGCGTCCAGTCGTCCAACAGCACTCTTTTCATCCTCAGCCGCATTAAACAGTTTGACTGCTTCGACAAACAACCTGTTCGCCTCGCTATGGTCGCCGGCGGATGCAGATTTCACATTGAACATCAGCGCTATAGCGGCAAGTGCAAAAATAATCTGTCTCATGCTAAATATTACCAATCCGGCCCACCAATGCTCATCAGTTTCTTACTACAGGCAGAACGAGGCAGGGCGCCAGTTGGCCCCCCGCCCCGCGTTGGGATTTTAGTCAGTTACGCCGCCTCGTCTTCCAGGAGTGGTGCAGAACGGATGGGAATCTTCCGCGCCTTCTTCTCTTCCGGAACTTCGCGAGCTAACTCAATGGTCAAAAGACCATCCGACATATCTGCGTTTTCAACTTTTATGTGATCGGCAAGTTGAAAGCGCCTTTCGAATGCACGACGAGCTATACCCTTATAGATCCACTTGCTACCATCCTCACTTTCAGGATCGCTTTTGATCGTTAGGGTATTCTCCGTTAGAATGACTTCGATCTCCGCAGGCTTAAATCCGGCGACTGCCATAGTAACGCAATACCGCTCATCGTCGGTCTGCTGGATGTTATACGGTGGATAAGAGAGATCACCATCCGAATATTGCGCTGCTGAGTCTAGCATTCGGGTTACTCTGTCAAAGCCGACAGCGGTGCGAAACAGGGGGGAAAAGTCAAACGTGGTAGTACGCATTTCGATATCCTCCTTTGAGCAATATCGGCAAGGCGTTCTATGGCTTTTCAGACGTGCCACAAAAAGCCCCGCCTGTTGATAGCGGTCCCAACATTGGCAACCGCTTACTGCCTATATGGTGATGCTTCCTTCAGTTTTCAAGAATGGAAGATCGCTTGGAATCAAAGTCGATACCGCTGGTCTCCCATCCAATATTCCGTAATATGGCTGCCTAGCATTCCTCCTAAGTGCTCAGCGAGGACTTGGCATAGTATTTTCAACCAGCACGCCTATGAAAGAATTTGCAAATTTCTCAGTTACTTTATTGCACACAAGGTTTCATTGAGAATCAGGTAGTTATAAGTTTTTTTAAATCTCAATATCCTTTTATATCGATTCGATTTTGACGTAAACCCCCATCAAAATAGGAACCTATTCGTGACCAAAAGCGACGGTGAATTTGCGCACGAAAATATTGCTGCAGAATGTCGTTTTGGTCAGCCGGTCCGGCGTTTGGAGGACGAACGGCTCCTGACAGGCAGGGGGCGCTATGTTTCTGACATTCACCTGCCCGGCATGGCACAGGCGCGAATGCTACGCTCACCCTATGCGGCGGGGCGTCTCCGCCGACTGGATGTGAGCAACGCACTAATGGCACCGGGTGTGCTTAGTGTGTTGACTGGTTCAGACCTGATCAAGGAAGACTTCGGCAACATACGGCCCTTGGCCCGGCTCAAGCGTGCCGACGGTTCAGACAATTTTGTACCACCCTATGGAATGCTGGCAATAGACGAAGTTCGGCATGTTGGCGAAATCATCGCCGTGGTCGTAGCCGAAAACGTGCTACAAGCCGATGCGGCGCTAGAATTGATCGAATTGGAAATCGAGCCAATACCGTCCGTGACGGATATTGTGCAAGCGACCGCGTCAGACGCGCTTGCGGTTTGGCCGGAAGAGCCCACTAATATCTGTTTTGTCGAGCGCCTTGGCGACGCGGCACGTAGCGATCTGTCTTTCGCTCAAGCAGCGCATATCGTTGAAGAGACCTTTGTCATCTCACGTGTAGCAGCAAGTCCTATGGAAACCCGCTCAGCGATAGGCATCCATGAACCCGTGGACAACAGCTACACCCTCTATGCGGGGCTTCAGACTCCCCACATAGTCCGTAACGAGATCGCTAGCCAACTTCTCGGAATTGCACCTGATAAATTACGCATCATCTCGCCTGATGTCGGCGGTGGTTTCGGACTCAAAGCCTCTGTACAGCGTGAACTCGGTCTGGTCCTGTGGGCGGCGCGGTGCATCGGCCAGCCAGTTCGCTGGGTTGCCGACCGCTCAGAATCCTTTCTCGGCGATCACCACGCGCGAGACAACATTTCGCACGTCGCACTTGCGCTCGACACTGATGCCAAATTCCTGGCCCTCCGACTGCGCGCGAAGACGAATTTAGGCGCCTATATTGATACATTTGGCCTTAGCGTCACGGTCGGCAATCTTGGCGGATTGAGTGGCCCATATATGATAGGCGCCTTTGATGTCGAAATGGCCGGTGTGTTTAGTCACACGCAACCGGTCGCACCCTATCGTGGTGCCGGCCGCCCGGAGGCAACTTACTGCATTGAGCGCATCGTCGATACCGCCGCCCGAAAAATCGGGATAAATCCCGTGGAACTGCGTCGCCGAAACATGATCCCGGCCGACGCCATGCCGTTCGAAACGGGCCTGACATTCCGATACGATTGCGGCGAATTTGAAAAGAACATGGACCTGGCACTTGAACGCGCCAACTGGCAGGACCGTACTAGCCGAGCCACTCAGGCAGCGGCGCGTGGTCGGTTGCACGGTGTGGGAATTGCGTATGCGGTGGAATGCGCCAGCGGGCCACAAGATGCACCAGGAAAAGAATCTGCCGAACTCCGCTTCGATGCATCAGGCCAAGCAACACTGCTGCTCGGCACCCATAATCACGGCCAGGGTCACGAAACCGCCTTCCGCCAATTGGCCAATAGTTTTCTCGGTCTCAAGGCGCAGCAAATTAATATTCGCTTCGGCGATACAGCGGATGTTAGAGAAGGTGTCGGCACCTTCGGCTCTCGATCCCTCACCACCGGGGGTACAGCTTTTCAACAGGCGGCAGACGAAATTGTCGAGGCAGGTCGTCTAGTGGCCAGCGATATGCTTGAAGCAGCGCCCGCTGATATCGAATTTTCCAAGGGAAATTTTCTGATTCGTGGCACTGATTATAAAGTTTCCTTGCCCGCAGTAGCAGCAAAAGCGGCCGAAAGCGACAAAAACGGGCTCCGAGCCTATGCCATGACAGCGCCGAAGAATTGTACCTTTCCCAATGGCTGCCATATCTGCGAGGTGGAGATTGATCAAGAGACGGGCGAGTTATGGTTGACAAGCTATATAGTGTCTGACGATGTCGGGCGGGTTATCAATCCCTTATTGCTGGATGGTCAAATTCATGGTGGTGTCGCTCAAGGCGTCGGTCAGGCGTTATGCGAAGTGGTTAAATTTGATTCGGAGAGCGGCCAATTGATAACCGGCTCTCTAATGGACTATAGCCTTCCCCGTGCGAAAGATTTACCGATGATCGATGTCAAAACTCATAATGTGCCAACCAAAAATACACCATTTGGCATCAAGGGCGCCGGCGAGGCTGGCACGGTTGGCAGCCTGGCAGCGGTGTCAAACGCCGTGATGGACGCCTTGCACAAGGCGGGTGTTTCGCAATTTGACATGCCAGCGACGCCCGCAAAAGTGTGGCGTGCTATACGCCAGAGCGATTCATAAGGCCCGATCATGACTACTGAAATCTCGCGCAGCGGCCCGATGTTCAACCAGAACCGCTTCAAACTAGGAATTTTTGGCCTCAATTGCTCTTATGGTTGCACCATCAGTCATGCAGCGACAACCTTCGAGCCAACCTTTGAGCATAATGTAAAGATCGCCAAGTTGGCAGACAACCTCGGCTGGGAGTTCCTGCTGCCAGTAGGCCGTTGGCGCCATTTTGGCGGCACGACACAATTCAACGGCACGAATCTCGAAGTTTATACCTGGGCGGCTGCAATCTCTTGTCATACCGAGAAAATCGCAGTGTTCGCAACCTCGCATGTACCGACAGTGCACCCCATCTTTGCCGCTAAGCAATCTGCCACCATCGATAATATTTCCAATGGCAGATTCGGCATCAACGTCATTTGCGGTTGGTTCAAACCGGAGATGGAGATGTTCGGGGTTAAGCAACTCGAGCATGACGAGCGCTACGTGATGGCAGACGAGTGGATGACTTGTATGAAACGTATGTGGACGGAGCAGGACTTCGACCATGCAGGAAAATACTACAACATCGATCAGGGCTTCCTCTTGCCCAAACCGGTGCAAAAACCCCATCCAGTGGTGATAAATGCAGGCTCCTCGCCCGCCGGCATAGAATTTTCTGCGCGCCATGCGGATTACAACGTTCTTTCAATTACTTCGCTCGAATCAGCAGCGAGCAAAGTCGATAACATTCGCCTACAAGCAGCCGAATATGACCGGCGATGCGGCACGTTAAGCTACGCCCTCGTGTGCTGCGCCGATACGGAAAAAGAGGCGAAAGCGCTTTACCAGCGGATTATCGACGAGGGCGATTGGGGAGCGACCAATACGATTATCGAGTTAATGCTCGGTCAGAACTTTTCATACGGCTCTAACAGCGACGAAATTCGCGCCATGGGTGAGCGCTTCATTGCAGGTTGGGGCGGACTTCCTCTTGTGGGAACTCCAGAGCAAATCGTTGAGCAGATGCTCAAATTGTCGGATATGGGAGTAGAGGGCCTCGCTATTTCTTGGCTCGATTATCATGAGGAACTGAAGTATTTCGGCGAGAAAGTGATGCCACTAATGCGGGAAGCGGGCTTGCGCCAATAGAAACCGATCATTCTCTTAAGGGGCTGAGCAGCAAAACTTTTCTTGCAATCAGCCCAGCTCAGAGCAAAGTATTGACCCTGAATTAGCGCAGGAGTCGGCTATTTCAGCCTTCAATAAGCTTCGCGGGCGGGTGCACAATATTCTCGAAGTTTCCGAGAATGGTGATGTCTACTCCCGCATTATCGACTACAGCCTCATTGGGCTGATCACACTCAATGTTCTGGCCATCATCGTCGAATCGATCGACGCAGTGGCAGCAAATTACCAGCCCATGTTCGACATCTTCGAACTGGTGTCTGTAATGGTCTTCACTGCTGAGTACCTGCTCCGAGTTTGGGTGTGCATTGATAATGCAGACTCAAAATTCCGCGGTTCTTTCTGGGGCCGGCTGCGCTACATTGTGACTCCGATGGCGCTCATCGACCTGGTCGTCATTCTGCCGTTCTATCTGAGCTTCGCGATCGGCATCGACCTCCGGGTGCTGCGGATTCTACGCCTGCTGCGGATACTGAAACTTACCCGCTATTCCGGCGCCTGGGCGCTTTTCGCCGCCGTGCTTTACGGCCAAAGGCGTACGCTCTATATGGCAGGCTTTTTAATGTTGATCATGCTCGTGCTGTCGGCGAGCTTGATGTACCTAATTGAACACGACGCTCAGCCACAGGCCTTTGCAGATATACCCTCTGCTATGTGGTGGTCTCTCGTCACGCTTACCACCGTGGGGTATGGCGATGTCACGCCAGTCACAGTAGGAGGTAAGATTCTAGGCGGCTTTGTCACCATATTAGGTCTCGGCATGTATGCCCTACCTGCCGCAATTCTCGCTTCCGGTTTCATGCAGGAATTGAGCAAGCGGCAATTCGTGGTGACCTGGAGAATGGTCGCCAAAGTACCACTTTTCGCCAGCCTCGACGCGGAGAAAATTGCCGGGATTGCAGCCCTTCTAAAACCGTGGTCGGTGCCGGCGCGCTATACGATAATCCGTCGTGGGGAAGCGGCGGACTGCATGTATTTTATTGTCTCAGGCGATGTGGAAGTTGACTTGTCACCAAACACCTTTCACCTGACCACCGGCGAATATTTTGGCGAGACGGGTATCATTAGCCGCACGGAGCGAGTGGCTAATGTCATCTCGATCACCGAATGCAAATTGCTTATTCTCGAAGCCCGCGAACTCAATCGGCTACTAGAAGACAACCCAGCGCTTGCTACCGAACTGAAGGAACTGACTGATCGCCGTCTAGCCTCAGCCGAAATCACTCCGCCCCACGGTCAAAACTGATTAGCTTCCATCGTATTATTAAATTTGGCGTCAATAGCACACCATCGGTCCAGGTCTGGTGCCGATTCCACAGCTGTCTTAACTCCCTATTCTGTGGCATAGGCGCCGATCAAGTTGGCGGATATGGGTTCAAAGTATATGTTCCGACATAGTTCGGGCCGTCCGCAACAGACTTCCTTCGGCAGCCATTTCGTCAAGCGGAATCGTCGCCGCCGCATGAATAGGATCGATGTTGAAACTATAAGCCGCAACAAGACGAGGCACGCCGGCACTTTCCGCACCGAGCACGGCAGCAAGACTACCGACCTTATGAATTACAGCAAAATCGGAAATAATACTGTCGGCGCCTAAGAGCAAATGATCGACCCGCTGAGCGAAAAGAGCCAGTGCTGCATCCGTGATAAATTCGACCTTTCGTCCACCACTCTCAAGCACCTCCGCTAGACGCCGACCTTCGTAACGCGGCCTGCCTTCGCCATTCACCACCCGCTTCACACCCGCAGCGTCCGAGAGAATTTGTTCGACCGTCGACGAATAACTTCTCGTGAGAACCGTGTTTGCTCCGCCAAGCGCATCAATGGCAGCTTTTCGCAGCACTGATCGGGCCGCCTGCCGACGAACCGTCCGTTCGGCACTCACTATCGATACGTCACCGTGCTGGATACTGAGGGTCTGCTGCCAGAAAAGTGCTTAATTGCCAACCGCTGCCATGGCAAGGACGAATCGTCAGGAGTCGTGCCGCAAGCGTCCGCGCTTCTTCAATAATTTCGTTTGGCTTTCGGCAGGGTTCAGCCTGGGCCGCACCCATCAGTAAATCTAGGCCATCACCGGCAAGCTGACTCGCTCCCCGGGCACGATCCTGCTGGATCGACCTTAAGCGGCTTTCGATATCCGACATGGTAAGCTCAAACAAGCGTTTGCATTTTCTGTCATCTTAACCATATTGCGTGAATGTTACGCTCATGAATGTCTGGCTCGGTAAAGGGCGTTTTGCTATACAAGCCGATATCGACGCTGCGTGGCGACAGAAACAATTCCTCGGTAGCTCAGTGGTAGAGCAAGCGGCTGTTAACCGCTAGGTCGTTGGTTCGAATCCGACCCGGGGAGCCAAATTTAGCAGGGGTTGCGCCAAATGGGCGCAGCCCCTTGTTTCTCGTGTGCCTCAAAATGGGTAATTAGAAGAAGCATTACGCGGCCTGTACACGCTTAGGAGCTTGATGGTTGCTTTTGGGAAGGTTGAGGCCATGCTGAAACTAGTGAACCTGTTATAGCGAACTCAACTAACTCCACTTCTAGGTTATAATAATACTGGTGAATTTGAGTGAGACTATGTTTTCGACCTTGTCACAACTACTTACGATTTGCTTGGAAGTTTTCTGTCAGACTAAACATTTTCCACTCGATCTTGTGCACTCACCGCCTCATTGTTAGAACCGCTGGCAGTTTTTCCACTGGGAGCCCATCATGATCGATGATCCGTTTGCGCCGTTCATAGATTTGCAGGAGCAGCCAGGTATAGCCGATGAGTTCAAAGTGGAGAAAAAATGGCGTTACGCACTTGCTCGACGGGCAAAATTTCACGAGCTTGATGCCCTCAGCCATCTCAATCACACTACCTTCCTGCGCTATTTTGAGGATGCTCGTATCGGCTATTTGATGTTACACGGCCTGCCAGCTCCAGCCCCGGATTCGACAGGCTCCGTGTTAGTGCGGCTCGAAGCCCATTACTACCAGCCGGTATTTTATAACGAGCGCCTGTTAATTACCGTCAGGACAGAAAAGATCGGTAATACCAGTATCCACCTGGAATATGGCGCATGGAGTGCCGAAAAGGGCCTGGCCAGCCATTCTACCTCACTCCTCGTCATGGTCGTCACAACGACTGGTAATAAGGAGCGCGTCTCTGACGAAATGCGGGCCTCCATCGCCGCCTTTGAGGGATGCAACTATTAATGTTTTAATCATTGTCAGAAAACCCGACAGCGCATCATCACACGGGAGATACAGCCATGGCCGAAAGCATCGCCTTCGTCGACAACGAGTTCGTTCCTATCACGGAAGCAAAAATCTCCATCATGGAGCCAACCTTTACCAAGAGCGACGTAGTCTATGACACGATCTCTTCCTATAGGGGCTATATTTTCCGGCTTGATGATCACCTGGAGCGCTTTGAATCATCCTTCCGCGCCATGCAACTCAACCCACCGTACTCATTAGATGAAATTCGTCATATTGTCGCGGAAATGGTTATACGTTCCGATTTTGATAATACCTGTATCACCCTGATGGCGACGCGAGGTCCCTTTATCGATCTCGCAAACCGGGATATTCGCAAATGCAAGAACGGTCTAATGGCAGTTTGCGTGCCCTATTACTGGGTCCTAGGTGAGGACAAGCAGACCACCGGCGTGAATATGGTGATCACTGACAACCAGCGCGTACCGCTTGAAGCCATTGACGCAAAGGTTAAGAACTTCAATTGGATGGACCTGACCCGGGCGCTTTTGGAAGCCTATGACAAAGGCGGAGATTCAGCGATGCTGTGTACACCGGATGGTTATCTCTCAGAAGGGCCAGGTTTTAATGTCTGGCTTGCCAAGAATGGCAAGCTCTATACTCCTCTTGGCAATTTACTCGAAGGTGTGACACGCCGCTCGGTGTTTGAGCTCGCTAAGGAGATAGGCGCTGATCCGGTCGAAAAACCACTGACACCGGAAGACCTACGAACCGCCGATGAAGCCTTCACCAGTACCACGGCCGGAGGTATCACGCCGGTGACCCAGGTCGACGGAAAGACTCTCGGAAACGGCGCGCCAGGAATTCTAACAACTCGGTTGATGGAGGAATATTGGAGCCGGCGCGAAGAGGGGTGGCATGGCACCCGTGCGGAAGAGATCTTGCAAGACCGAGATGTGGCTTAAACTTAGCTCGCGCATATGACGGAGACGCAAAATATGCCAAACGAAATGTTCGACAAAGGCCTCAAAATTCGTACCGAAGTGCTCGGCGAAGAGTATGTGAACCGTGCCATCAACAATGCAACTGACTTCAATCAGGATTTTCAAGAATTCATGACGGAATATTGCTGGGGTGCCGTTTGGGGTCGCCCTGGCCTCAGTCGAAAGCAACGCAGTCTCAATAATCTCTGCATGCTCGCTGCACTTAACCGCCCACAGGAATTTGAAATGCATTTCCGTGGTGCACTCAAGAATGGCTGTTCAGTAGAAGAGATCAAGGAAACGCTTATGCAGATTGGCATCTATTGCGGCGTTCCCGCGGCGGTCGAGGCTTTCCGCATTGGCCGACGGGTCATGGACGAGCTTGAAGCGGCGAAATCCGGTAACGATGACTGAGCCACTTCTTGGCTTTATCGGCCTGGGTAATATGGGTGGCCCAATGGCCGCCAATCTTGCGTTGAGCGGCAGGCCCTTGATCTGCTATGACGCCTCCGGCACTGCGGACCGGGCGCCCGAGGGCGCGCGCCATGCAGCTAACAGTGCCGAGATTGCGCAATTCGCCACCATCGTGTTTCTGTGCCTGCCTGACGGACCCATCGCTAACCAGGTCGCCGCCGAGTTGATTGCAGCGCCCGGGCGCATCGTTGAAGTGGTGGTCGACAGCACTACATCCAGCGTTAACGAAGCCCGGGCAACTCATAATCTGCTCGCTACAGCCGGGATCACATACGTCGACGCGCCGGTCAGCGGAGGCGCCTCGGGTGCACGTGCTGGCACGCTGGCAATGATGGTGGCGGCGCCAGACGATGTGTTCGCACGTCTGCTGCCTCTCCTGAATCCCATGGCCAAAAACGCCCGCCATGTCGGCCGCGAACCCGGTCAGGGTATGGCAATGAAGCTTCTTAATAATTTTCTTTCTGGCATGGCTATGGCGGCAACCAGCGAAGCCATGGCGTTTGGCGCAAGCCAAGGCCTCGACATGTCCACAATCATCGATACGATCGCGGTTTCAAGCGGCAAGAACACGGCAATCACCGACAAGTTTCCCAATCGAATCCTGCCGGAAAGATACGATTCTGGCTTCGCCACACAGCTCATGACAAAGGACCTCACACTCTATGTCGATTCCTGCAAGAATTTGGGTGCTCCGCATCAGTTGAGTGAAACATTGCTACAAAACGTTTGGCGCAGGATGTGCAATGAAATGCCTGAATCGGATTTCACCGAAATCTATCCTTTCACCATAAAATTTAACGGATAGAGCGGCGCACAATGGCGGACGATACTTCCTCCTCACGGCATTATTATGTGACTGAAGCACTGTTCGGTGAACAGCCGATCTGGCGTGTCGTCCGAGGTGAGATTAACACACGCGGTGTTGAGGTACGCGCCTTTATATGTGGCTGCGCCACACGGCGCGGCGCAATCTCCATGGCCCGAGCCTTGAGCGGCTACCGGGAGTGTGACGAGACGCTAATCGGAGTGCGTGAACGCGCCGGAGCCGGTCGCGCAGTGCCAGCCTTAACGCATAACCCTGTGCGAACCATTATGCCAAATTGTTGATGACGAAGGCCCTCCGCCTCAGGCGTTGCGTTTGCGATATTCGTCGAGGTAATCGATCACTTTCTGTGAATCGATAATATCAGCATAGCGGCGGCCAACATCGCGAAGATTGTCGTTGTGCGGCCCTATTTCCGCGTCGCCAACGCAGTCCTCTGGCACCATGGTACGATACCCATGGGAGAAGCTGTCTATGATACTGGCGCGAACGCAACCGCTGGTCATGCAGCCGGTAATTATCGTGGTATCAACGCCGTTCTTAGCAAGAAGCGTGGTAGCAGGTGTGTTAAAGAAAATCGACGGACCCGTTTTACAAAAAATAAAATCGTGATCAGGGTCCGAGGTACGCGGCTCAATCTCAGTGGTCGGATCTCCATAATAAAAAGATTCATGCACCGGAGCGATTTTCCAATGCGGCATGTCACGTTCAGAATGATAAGCTGTGTAGCAGTTGGCTACCGGGACATTCGCGCGGCGCGCAACCTCCAACAGGCGAGCCGTGTTTTCCACGGCGCGCTGCACTAAGTCGCAATTACCAAAATCCGTGTTGCGGTCGGTAAAGCCGCGTTGAAAATCGACCACCATTACTGCAGGCCGGCTGCCGAATCCGATTTCCCGGTCGCCATATCCGATTTCTCTATAAGCGTCAGTTCCCATGAAATACGCCCCGTTCTCTGATCAGTCGGCCACGTTGACCCACTCCAGCATATTCCATAGATTTGTCCGTACCTTTGTCAACATTTTTCACTGGAGTTTCGCGCGATGAAAGCGTTGTCGGACCTGGTAGTTATCGACCTTACACATATGCTGTCGGGACCTTTTGGCGGCATGTTGCTGGCCGATCTTGGTGCACGGACGATCAAGGTCGAGCCTCCGGGTAAGGGAGAGCTTACGCGCAGCCTTCTTGCCAAGGATTCTAAAAATTCACTCAATGGCATGGGTGCGTATTTTCTCACCCTCAACCGCAACAAGGAAAGCATCTGTATCGACCTCAAGAGTGAGGCGGGCCTAACACTATTCTACGAGTTGGCAGGCAAAGCCGATGTTGTGCTGAGCAATTTCAGTCCTGGGGTCACCGAACGACTCAAGATCAATTACGAGATTCTCGCCAAAATCAACAAGCGTATCATTACATGCACGGTGAGCGGCTTTGGCGAATCCGGCCCAGCTTACAAGCGTCCGGCCTTCGACATGGTAGCTCAAGGATATGGCGGCGGTATGTCAATCACCGGTCAGGCGGACGCGCCACCTACTCGAGCTGGCATCCCAATTGGTGACCTCAGCGGCGGTATGTTCAGTGCCGTCGGAGTCCTCGCCGCTCTGCACGCGCGTGAACGCACTGGACGCGGCCAGCATGTTGATATTTCCATGCAGGACTGCCAGATCTCGCTAATTAATTACATGGCGACAATGTATTTTCTCTCTGGCGAAGTACCAGGTGCTATAGGCAATTCGCACTTCGTGCATGTGCCCTACAACACCTACCCGACGAAAGATCGCTGGCTTATCATAGCCATCATCACAGATGGAGGCTGGTCAAGCTTTCGCGACATGATGGGAATCGAAGATTTGATGAATGAAAAGTTCGATACCCAACCCGGTCGGCTCGCGGAGAAGGACTTTATCGAAGAAAGGATCGTTACACACCTGAAGAAGAAAAGCTGCGACCATTGGTTGGAGAAACTTGCCGAAGCCAGGATCCCCTGTGCTCCGGTCAACGACCTCGAACACGCGCTTAATGACATCCAAATTCAAGCGCGCAATATGGTGGTGACAGTTGCCCATCCCGAAGGCGGCGAAGTACGAATGCCTGGGAATCCGGTCAAGATGAGTGACACCGGCGATGAAACATTTGCGCCACCACCACTTCTTGGCCAACAAACAGACACGGTTTTGCGGGATCTTCTCGGAAAAAGTTCCAGCGATATTCAAGCATTACGTGACGCTGGAACAATTGGCTGAAAACCACCGAGCAAAGAGAAAAGGAGCAATTTCATGAATGACAAGGTCATCGTCAACGAGGTGGGACTACGTGACGGCTTGCAGAATCAACCTCGGCACGTGTCGGTCGAGGGCAAACTGGAAATGCTCGATTCCTTGATTGCAGCAGGAGTGCGCTCGGTAGAAGTGACCAGCTTCGTCTCACCAAAGGCGGTGCCACAAATGGCTGACGCGACTGAGCTTTATGGCCGCTTGCCATCGGACAAGGGCGTTACATACGAGGCGCTAGTACCAAACGAGAAAGGTTACGAACGCGCAGTGGCTGCGGGCGCAAAGACAATTGCACTGGTTCTTGCCTCAACCCAGATGATGAATGAAAAGAATATCGGAATGTCACTGGAGCGTGCGACCGAGGTCAATATCGCAGTCATCAAACGTGCCAAAACGGAAGGCATCAAGCCGCGCTCCTATATCTCCACTGCAGTGGGTTGCCCCTATGAAGGAAATGTTGCGCCGGAGGTGATATTCAATCTGGCAGCTCAATTGTTTGAAGCCGGTGCAGAGGAGGTCGCGGTGGCGGATACGATCGGTTCCGGAGACCCTGCCCAGGTCAGATTCATTTTTGAAACCCTCGCAAACCGCTACGGCGCGGAGCGTCTTGCCGCCCACTTTCACGACACCCGCGGCCTAGCGTTAGCAAACACCTGGGCCGCCCTGGAATGCGGCGTACGGAAGTTCGATACCTCGATCGGCGGTCTCGGTGGCTGTCCCTTCGCTCCCGGTGCTACCGGTAATGTTGCAACCGAAGATGTGGTGCATATGGTCGAACGTTGCGGTTTTAGGACGGGTATCGAAATTGCGGGTCTCAGAAAAGCGGTGGCGGTGGCAGAGAAATATACCGAACAAATACTCGGTGGCCGGGTTCTCTCCTGGATTGAAAGCCAGGAGAAACGAAACCATGCCAAAGCGAGCGCCGCAGCGGAATGAGCGTTTCCCGCCTTTCAGCCCATTGCGGCACGGTCGCCAGCCATTCCGTTGCCGATGAGATCAATGGAAAATTCGTCGAGCAAGATTTCCGCAATGCGCTCGAAATTGACGCCGATACGGATGGTCTTAAAATCACGCAAATCAATTATCGAAGAGGAGCGACCCTCGTTGTTGGCGTATTTGCTGGTGCCGTGATCAAGTGCGATATCGGCAGAATCGCGCACCGGAAGCTCAATATCCTGAAGACGATATTTGCTGCCCTGCAATGACGTGTTAGCGGAGGAGCCAAACAGCGGCATGCCCCGCTCTTTCGCTTGACTGACCAATTCTTCGTGTAGCTCTCCGGCATTTAACAACATATCAATGCTACCGGCCTTGGAAGAATTGGCGATTACGAAAGGCGCCACATCCGCGAATAATGGATGATCAGCTCGAAAGGGGGCGACTGTTGACATCGGCAAATTGTGTTTATTAATGATGCAATCGACAACTGCCCGCTCGCGTTCACCGCAGACTTGAATGTCATTGAAGAGCTGCCAGTTGCTCAACATGCCACTCGGCTTTTCGAAGCTGCGGTTCTTGGCGGCGAAAATTCGGCGCATGGCCTCTTCACTATTACCAGTGATAGCGTATGCAACATCTAGCGGTACGATGGCAACGCCCCCAGCCTCCACAGCATCGATTACGCGGACGGCGTCATTTTTATAATTAACATTCGTCATGAGAACCTCTGGGATACTAGCGTTCGATACCAGTGAAAAGCCCGACCAGTCGTGCTGGGCCACCCTCCTCTACGAAGCCATCGAGGGCATCAACGATCTCACTTTTATTTGGCTTTGCGTCAAGAGGCGCAAGCAGTCCAACGACCTTGTTTTCAATGACGTCATTTTCCATAGGTCGAGCCGGCGTACCGATAGAATCGAGCACGTCGGCACGGCGCAACGTGCCATCTTTCATGCTTAACTCCACCCAGCTTCCGAAATGCTCAGGAAAGGCGGCCTCCATCTCATCATCGTCAACCGCCTCGACCTTATCGGCAAGGCCCAGGATCTGTTTATCGTCAAATTTGTCTTCGGTATAGGCTTCATAAGTTTCGGGGCCAATAACCAGGCTCGCGCCCAGCGCAAAAGGCAGACTATATTGAGCCGCCATTACCGAAACTGGGCGTCGCAGCATATGCTGAGTGCGCATGATCACCGGCCCACCAATACGTATTTTCGTGATGCACTCCGTATCCATGGTAAAATTCTCGGTCACTACCCGTAACGCATCGATAGTAGAATGAAACAAGCGGCAGCACGGATAGGGCTTCAGGCTAATACGGTGAATTTCATAAGGATCACCATCCCCTCGGGCAAGCTCCCCATAATTAGGATTTTGGCCAAATAGGCTACCGAGGCCATAGCGCCCATCCAATGCACGCGACGGACCGGCGATACCAAGCGCCGCGAACTCGGCTGCAAGCATACCGTTGTGCGCGCCATAGCCACCATGCAGCCGCTTCACCGTGGTGCCTTGCGGGTCTTCTGAGAATTGCATGGAGCCTCCCGCCATGGATAGCATAAGGCCCCATGCAGATGTGATTCCTGCAGAATCCAACCCAAGCAGCTTACCTGCTGTGGCAGCAGCTCCGAAACCGCCGAAAAGCGCTGTCGGATGATAGCCGAACTCGATTATCTCCGACGCACCGACCGCTCGCCCAACTCGGCCCATGGTTTCATACCCCGCAGCGATCGACGCCATGAGGTCGGCACCCGAAATGGTGTGCTGAACGCCGAGCGCCAGTGCGGTGGAGATCACCACTGCGCCCGGATGGCTTACCGAGCTATCGTGGGTATCGTCCAATTCCATACCATGTGCTGCGCTTGCATTAACAAGAGCGGCGATATTCGGCTGGGTGCGAATTGCGCTACCAAAGACGAGGCTCTTGCCGCTGCCCGCATAACGTCCGGCCCAGTTACGCAGGCCCAAACACCACGGCATCTCGACACCGCGCCGGCAAACACCTACATGATCCAAAAGCAACCGCTTGATCTGCCTGCGATCAGTCTCGCTCAGTTTGGAATATTCAAGCTCGATGACATCACGAGCCAAAAAGGCGGTGAAGTCTTTATCAGTTGTACTCTTATTCACGCCGCGCCATCCTCATATAGGCAATGTTTGATCGCGCTCTTTTTATCGCATGGAAGTCGAACTGCTGTATATAAGATGCTAGCTTGTCCGGACCAATTACGCGGTAATGTTAATGACACAATTCGACAAGGATCTCGTGCTCGCCCAGGCTCGAAGATTTGGAGGACAAATTCCATCTGAAGCGAGAGCGACAGAGCTCGCGGAGCATCTCAACACACTGATCAACGCCCTCGATATGGTATCAATTGACCTTCCTCTTGAAGCGGAACCAGCCGATATGGCGCGCACTCTGGAAGAGCTGGCCAGGGATTAAAAACATGACCGCGGAGATTCTAAATGCCTCTCTGGTAGAAACCGCCGAAGCGATCCGAAACAAGAAGCTCTCTTCAGTCGAGGTGGTAGAAGCCGCTGTCATTCGCGCTGAGAAGCTCCAGCCAGTGCTTAACTGTTTTATTCAACTGCTTGGTGAGCAAGCTTTGGCGGAAGCAAAAAAAGCTGATGCTGAACTTGCACGAGGTGAACTACGCGGACTGCTCCATGGTGTGCCACTGGCGCATAAGGATATGTATTACCGTGCTGGACATTTCTCAACCTGTGGCTCCAAAATTAGAAAAGATTATGTCGCCGATCGTGATTCGACGGCGCTAAAACGCCTGCTAAATGCTGGTTCGATATATCTTGGCGGCCTCAACATGGCGGAGTTTGCCACTGGCCCAACCGGCCATAACGAACATTGGGGTAACATTCATAATCCATGGAACCCTGACCATATCGCCGGGGGCTCATCAAGCGGCACCGGCTCGGCAGTGGCAGCACGCATCGTATACGGTGGCCTCGGCTCGGACACCGGAGGCTCGATCCGCATCCCCTCAAGTGTCAACGGTCTGGTCGGTCTGAAGCCGACTAACGGGTTAATCAGCCGTCACGGCCTGATGACGCTATCGCACACCATGGACACGGTGGGCGCCCTGACCCGAACTGTTGCCGATAATGCCCGCATCACTGCAATCATGGCCGGGTATGATCCTCTGGATCCAACGACGAGCCACCGTGAAGTGCCGGATTACGAAGAGCTCCTTGCTCACCCAGTGAAAGGGCTCCGCCTCGGCGTGCCACGCAATTATTATTATGACATCATTACCCCCGAAGTAGAGAAGCTGCAGCAAGAAAGCCTCGCCGTATTCCGTGATCTTGGCATGGAGATCATCGAGTTAGACGTGCCGGATATGCATGTGCCGACTCATATGTCCAATATCGTGTTTGTCGCAGAAGCTGTAGCAATTCATGAGAAATGGCTCCGAGAGCGGCCTGACGATTATCAGGATCAGGTCCGCAGCCGCTACGAGCCAGGCATCTATCTACCGGCTGAAAAATATCTCCGCGCGCTTGATATGCGGGCCGTGCTCTTGCGCGACTTTTGCGACAAGGTTTTTTCTAACTGCGACGTTCTGCACACGCCGGGACTTTCCATGCCCGTGCCGAGTCTGACTGACACCGACGTTGCAGCTGGCCAGGGCATGCCCCAGATGGTCGCTAATCTGAGCTGGACGACACGATCGAACAATTACCTCGGAATCCCTTCACTCGCTATACCCTGCGGCTTCACTACCAACGGCCTGCCCGCCGGATTTCAACTCATGGGCCGGCCTTTTTCAGAGGACCGCCTGTTTCAGCTCGGCCACGCCTATCAAGGCATCACCAATTGGCACACCCTCACGCCGAAGATGAGTCAATGATTCGGCATAACCTTAATATCAACCGGAATGCTGCAGCATTCCGGCAAGCCAAGCCAAAAGTAAGGACGCCCCCCACCAGGCGCCTGAGGGACTAGGAAAAATTAGGAGCTAGCTTATGAATCCATCTGAGAAACGCGCCAAATTGGTGGAAACTGTTGCCAAGGGCGAGTTTGTAACCGCACCCGGCATCTATGACATGATCTCAGCCAAGATAGCCGACCGTATGTCATTCAATGCACTCTACATGACCGGCTATGGTGTCGCCGCTTCTCACCTCGGCGTGCCGGACGCGGGCATTGCCAGCTTCGGCGACGTAGTGAATCGGGTACGCCTGCTGGCGAACGGCACTGAGGCGCCTTTGATCTGCGACGCTGATACCGGCTTCGGTGGCCTCCTCAACGTGCATCACACGGTCCAGGGCTATGAAGACGCCGGCTGCGCTGCGATCCAGATAGAAGATCAGGAATCGCCCAAGAAGTGCGGTCATACACCGAACCGCCGAGTAGTGCCAATCGAGGACATGGTAGAGAAGATCAAGGTCGCCGTTGCGGCGAGGCGCGATCCCAACTTCCTCGTTATCGCACGCACGGATTCGCGCACCATGGACGGCCTTGACGAGGCGATCCGCCGCGGACATGCCTTCGCTGCAGCTGGAGCCGATGTGATCTTTGTGGAGGCGCCTGAATCCCTCGACGAGCTCAAGGTAGTGGGATCAGTCTTCGACAAACCGGTGCTCGCCAATATGGCCGACGGCGGCAAGACACCGATCACCTCCGCCAAAGATTTGCAAGAAATGGGCTTTTCACTTGCCATCTTTCCCGGCCTCGGCATGCTCGCTGCCGGAAGTGCCCTGGACAAGGCCTATGGCACTCTCTTAGCCGACGGCACCAGCGCCAATGTGAAAAACAAGATGATGCCTCTCACCGAAATGCACAGCATTATGGGATTTGATGACGTCTGGGCATTTGAACGGAAGTGGGCCAGAGACAAAGTTGCAGAGTAAAGTACTCTTCCGCAACTAAATATATTGAACACGGTAACACAAATTGGAATGCCACATGCATTCCAGAGTGTGCTTCGGTTTTGAAGGATCTTTACCCAAAGAAGAAAGTGGTGCCTGAAGGCGCCACTTTTTCTTCTCAAATATTAGGCATCCCTACTCCGCCGCGGCGCCAGCTTTCGCCCTTTCCGCACGTTCGCGGAGGCCCTTGATTATGTGTTCGCGGAAAACCGGAGCTGCCGGGGGTTCAAGGCCGGTTTCTTCTTGGCAGGCGGCGCGGAGTTCCTCTACATCGCCACCACGATCAATCAGTTTAATCTCACCGCGTTCCGCACGCATTTTATCGCGAAGATCGTTAGTCGCAGCCTCGTCAACGCTGAGATCGTCATTGAGGACCACCCCATAGCGCTTCGCGCCCTCCAGCGTGACGAGGCCACGGTCGACTTCAAGGGCGATCAAAGCAGCATCGCGCTCGTACGGATCACCCCAACCACCGCCGCCCCAGGTGTGGAACAGCAACAAATCGCCAGCTTCGACCTTAACATGGTCACATTTCGACGGAAGCAATTCTGTCGTGCCGTCGACACGGACGATCTCCTTCTTGCTTCGCCGGCCCGGCTGGCCTCCAACCACACCCCAGGGATAGGTCAGCCAGCGATCATCATGGAGGGACATCTCGCCTGGTTCGAGCGCGCGGTAACCGATAGTGATACCGTTGCCACCGCGATGTAGACCCGGGCCGCCAGAATCAGGGATCGACTGATAAATGTCGATACGAAGCGGAAAATATGCCTCCAGAAATTCATTTGGTACATTGGTGAAGCTCGGCCAAAGGGAATGACCGTCCGGCCCGTCACCAACAGGACGACCAGGAATGCCACCAAAGCCGATTTGATAGAGCTGGTACCATTCGCCCTCTTTGTCATAGCCCGAATACATGAAATGCGGACTATCGGAAAAGCCGGCAGCGACCATGTAATCTGGATTACGTTGGCCCAGAAGGCCGGAAAGCACGTCAAATATGCGGGCAAGGGCATGAGTCCGAGAGCTCAATGCCGCTGGCTTTAACGGCTTCAATAGGGTGCCTGGTGGAATCCGCACATCGACATGGTCGTAGAAGCCGTCATTAAACATTATCTGCGGATCGAAAATGTTAATCATGTAAACACCAACGAACATCTTAAACATTTCCTCGTTGAGGAGCATATTGATGGAGGAGTCCGACTGCGGATCCGTACCCTCAAAGTCGAATACCAGAAGGTCGCCCTCACGCCACATGGTGCAGGCCATTTTATAGGGGCCCAGGCCCTTGCCATCATCGTCTACATAATCTTCAAAATATACTCTCTCGTCCTCACCGACTGAATTCTGGATGAGATGCAGCATGGCGCGTCTGTTGCGCTCTAAGAGTTCGTCCATAGCGGACTGAACCGTATCGACACCGAAACGATCGCACAGTTCGAAAAGACGCTTCTCAGCGAGGCGTACGGCAGCGACCAATGCATTGAAATCGCTCTCGTTCCATTGTGGCATACGGCATTGATGCAGGATCACCTTGAGCACGTCTTCCTGTAACTCGTCTTTCTTATAAATCTTGACGATCGGAATGACGACGCCTTCCTCATAGATTTGTGCTGCGTCAGTCGGCAGTGAACCAGGTACCTTACCACCGACATCTGTCATATGACCGAACATCGCAGCATAAGCGATGAGCCGACCGTCAAGAAAAACGGGACGCATCACCAACCAATCTGGCGCATGACTAATAGAACCGGCGCAGCTATAGGGATCCGAAGTAAGAAACAGGTCGCCTTCCTCAATGGTCCCGTCATAGTCTCGGTTAAAACCATGGATGAAAGAGCCAAATTGACCGACAACCATCTTACCGTTGGGTGAGGCGATCATCGGAAATTCGTCATGTTGCTCACGAATACCTGGTGACATGGCGGTTCGGTAGAGAACCGCGTCCATCTCGTAGCGTGCGCTTCTTAGCGCAGACTCTATAATGTCGAGGGTGATCGGGTCGATCTCGACTTTTTTGAAGGGTTCAGAGTTAGGCTGAATGATCTTGGCTGGCATGGCGAATTTCTCCTAACCTAAGCGCCGACCGGGCGTATAATGATGGTACCGAACTGATCGACCTCGCCGATATGATCCGACAGAATCAGGGTCGTCGAATCCATTTCAGTAACAATAGCTGGACCGGCGATCTTGTTGCCCGATTTAAGGTTTGCACGATCATAAATCTTGGCCTCTTGATCACGATTGTCCATGTATACCGTAGTCGTCGCAACTACGGCATCAGTTGGATCTTCGCCACCCTCTTCTAAGGTACCTGCCGCCACAAAAGTTTCAGCGCCCTGCACGATGGCGCGGAGCGTAACGATTTCATGTTCGGCATCAAGGGCGAAGGTAAACAATTGCGTGTGGATGTCATCGAACCTACGACGCAAAAGGTCTAGTCCTTCCTTGGCAAATTCGTCCTCTGTGAAGTTGACCGGCAACTGAAGACCCTGGCCGTGATAACGCAAATCAACTTCATATTCGACACTTTGCTCATCGCGCAGCACACCTTCCTCGTCGAGCGAGATATGTGCGCGCTCCTCTAATTCTTTCAGGATACTGCCAACGTCTTCGTTGCTTACCTCTGAAAACTGGCGTACAACAGAGCGTGAGGCTTCATCAGTTACACGTGTGGTTGCATCTCCATAAGCGCACAAAACACCCGGCGAAGGCGGAATGATAACCGGCCAAGCGCCCATCAGCTTGCCCAAAGCGTTGGCGTGAAGTGGTCCCGCACCACCAAAAGCGATCAAAGCAAAATCACGCGGATCAAAGCCTTGCTGGACCGAAACTAGACGGAGTGCACCAAAAATATTCTCATTGACTATGTCAATCACACCCGACGCCGCTGTTTTAAGGTCGAGGCTGAGGGCATCTGCGATGGTCTGTAACGCAGCCTCCGAAGCATTAAGGTCGAGCTGCATCTCCCCTCCAATTAATTCCTTGGGCAGATAGCCGAGCACGACATTTGCGTCGGTAACAGTTGGCCGGTCCCCGCCTTTTCCGTAACAGGCCGGACCAGGATCAGCACCAGCACTTTCCGGGCCTACACGAAGTGCCTTGGTGAGCTCAGGAACATGGGCGATAGAACCACCACCGGCACCCACGGTACGTACATCAAGGGACGACGCCCGAACGGTGACGTCGCCCACGGTGGTTTCACGCCGCTTGCGTGGTATGCCATTCTGTATAAGTGCGACATCCGTCGAGGTGCCACCCATGTCAAGTGTAAGTAAGTCACCAAAACCAGACTGCTTCGCAATCCATAGAGCACCGGAAACGCCACCGGCCGGACCTGACATCAAAACGTTGACCGGGGAATTGCGTGAGGCCTCAACTGAGGAAAGGCCACCGTCGGAGCGCAAGATGTGAAGATGCGCATCGACCTTACGGTTTTTCATCTCGTTATCGAGATTCGAGAGGTATTCACGCACCACTGGCGCTACGTAAGAGTTTGCGACAGTAGTAATCGCACGCTCATATTCGTACATTTCAGGCAGTACCTCGGAGGAGATGGAAACCGGCACATCCGGCATAACCTCCTCCGCTATCTCGCGGATGCGAACTTCCGTTTCACCATTAGCATAGGCGTTCATCAGCGAGACAGTGAGAGCCTGAATTCCTCTTTCTCTCAAGCTCTCAAGTTTGCCGCGAAGATCGCCCTCGTTGAGTTCCTGTACCAAGCCCCCACGCGCGTCGCGCCGCTCTTTGGCTTCGATGGTCGCCTCAAGGGGCGCGAGTGGCTCGGGTTTTGGCCAGATGATCCAGCCGGCGAGAATGCCGGGCACAAACGAACGCGCGATCTGCAGCACCTGCCGGTGGCCCTGGGTGGTCACTAATCCAACGCGAGCGCCTTTACCCTCGAGAATGGTGTTGGTCGCGACCGTAGTTCCGTGCATCACATGGGTAATGGCACCAGGATCTACATTCGCGCTTCCGCATACTTTTTCGATACCGTTCAATACACCGATGGAAGAATCCGCCGGCGTAGAGGGAACTTTGGCACGATAAGTCTCACCCGATCCCTCGTCGATCAGGAGGAGGTCGGTAAAAGTCCCGCCGACATCCACTCCCAAGCGGTAAGCCATAATTATGTCTCCTTACACAATGCCGTCGAAGCGGGTCTTTGATGTCACAAGCCTTAAAGGGCCATTCAAAAATATTCAAGCTGGGTCAAATCAAGTGGCAACCCATACTCAAACAAGCAACGATGCGATTATTGTTATGCCTCTTTTAACATTTTTTTTGCGCCATACCCTCGGCGCCGTCTCTGCATAAAATAGACGACCACGAAACTTGCAAAAATAACCAATAAAGAAAATAGGGTTGTCATTGTGCCGATAGCATAAATAGTCGGCGTCGCGGCTAGCGCCAACGCGTTGACTAGTTCGACAGGTAGGCTGTTGTGCTCTCCCGCAACGTTCGATATGCGTGGATATTCGTCGTAGGAGAGTGTGAAGCCAAACAATGCAACCCCTACTAGGCCCGGCAACGTAATTGGTATAGTAACGTGCCTTAAGGTTTGCCACTGGGTCGCGCCTTGATCTTTCGCAGCCTCCTCAAGGCGTGGATCGAGCCGACTAAACACTGCTAGCATTATCAATACGCCGAATGGAAGCGTCCAACTAAGGTGGGCACCTAACCCCCCGGACCACCACTGACTAGTCAATCCAAGGTTCGAAAAACCGATACCAATACCAAGGCTTATTAGAATTGATGGGCAGATCAAGCTTGCTACAACTAGATAAAAAACAAGTATGTTGCCTTTAAAGTTTTTACGAAACGCTAGACCAGCCAAGAATGAAATACCCATTGTGAGCACCATTACAATCAGGCCCAGAATTACTGAACGCCCAAAAGGCCAGCGATAATCACCAATATAGTGAGGATCAAAAACTTCGCTAAAGTAGTAGAGAGAAAACCCTTGCATCGGGAAGGAAAGAGATGCGTTTTCCCCCTGAAATGACAGGACAACAATTATGAAAATAGGGCCGTAGAGAAATAACAAATACAAATAAAATAGGGTAGCGCGCGGCCAAAATCCCGGGGCTCTTTTAATACCTTCCCTCATTATTAAAGTTGCCTTCTCACATCGACTACGCGCATAACTCCGCCAACCAACAGCAACACTACAATCAGCAAAATCATAGCTGTAGCGGCAGCGGGCGGGTATTGAAAATTGTATACTTGATTAGCCATAGATGCTGCGACAGTGCCGACACGCGAACCACCAAGGATCCGTATTGCCGTATAATCACTAGCAACCAGCGCAATAACAAAAATTGTTCCAATGGCAATTCCCGGCTTACACAACGGCAAAATAACATTCCACAAAATTTGGAATGCGCTAGCGCCATTATCGCGTGCAGCTTCAATCAGGTCTTTGTTAATCCTTGCCATGACATTAAAAAGAGGAGCCATCATAAAAAGTGTAAATATTTGAACGTAAGACAGCAGGACTGCAAATTCAGAAAACAACAGAAACTTTAATGGCTGGTCTGACAAACCAAGCCCCATAATAGCTTGGTTTATTATCCCTTCTGTACCCAGAAAGGGAATCCAAGCGACAGTTCTGATAACCGCAGATGTCCAAAATGGCACCACACACAACAAGAAAAGGAGCATTTTGGTTCTGAGCTTAACTATGTCAAAGACCAGGAAATAAGCCAGTGTAAACCCAATAACAAATGTTATTCCCCAAGTGATGAGGAACATCTTTAGGGTTTGCCAATAGTTAAGGGCCGTCAATGACCGGGTAAATATCTTTTCATAGTTGCGCAGGGTCCAGACACCCTCAAGCGTCATGAAACCGTCAAATTTCCATAAGCTAAGAATGATGATTACGATCACTGGCCCGACAAGGAACAGCACAAGAGTAATCACCAAAGGTGATATCTGAATCAAGGTTGAGTAGCGGTTAAATAAACCTGTCAACACCGCCATGAACGTGTCCCTGATCGAAAATTAAAACATTCAAAAATAGTAAAAAGAGATGCGGGACGCTACAGCGCCCCGCATCCAAATAACTTTACCGCTATGAAGCCATGAACTCGTTCCACCGATCGGTGAGATACTCGTTCTCATCCATGACAGAGTTCCACACAGCAATTCTACCCATTCTGTTCTTATAGGAACCACCATCTCGCACAGCACCAGCTTTTTCCATAAGCTTACCGAACGGGCTATAAATATCGACTGTTGCCGGCTTTCCTTCAAACCAGAAGTCCCATTCCGCTTTAGGCAGATATTTTTTAGTGTTCTGCCATGTCACAACGTAATAGCCCTGCCTAGCAAAGAACGCACCCGCTTTGCCGGTATGGTACCATGTTACATAGTCGTAAACGGCACCCAATGTTTTACCCTCGACATGCTTAGGAATCATATGCCCGAGCGACCATGAGCGGTAGCCTTCTGCAAGATCCTGGTAAATACATGGAACACCTTGCTCTCTCACTGCGGTTACCGCAGGTGACCACATTGACTGGATTACTACTTCACCATCCACCATAAGCTGGACAGAGTCGTTGAAGGTAGACCAAAGAGAACGCCAGTGACCATCATTCTTGAGTTCGATTAGTCGATTAATCGAGTAATCGATTTCCTCTCGGGTCATGTTCCCCTTGTCGGAATATTCAATTTCGCCATTAGCCTGGAATGCCATGGCAGCGTCCATCAGACCAATCTGTGGAAATGCTACCAATGCCGCACGTCCCTGAAATTCGGAATTAATCAATTCCTTCCAGGAATCAATGGGACGACCAATGATGTCCGGACGGATACCAAGTGTATCGGCATTATGAAGTACAGGGTGGTTTGTGATCCACTTTGTTGAACCTGGCTTTACGAAATCTTTAGCATCAGCACCAGACGTGTATCCAACTGAACTCGGGTTTTGTCCATCGCCATACCATGCATCGGGCCAGATCTTTCCATCTGCCTTATAGAGGTCTACAACTTGATCCCACTCCGGCAACTTAGTGGTGTCCCAGGCTTGAAAACGACCGGATGGCCACATGGTCTTCATTGTCATGAAGGGGGGTTCAAACAATTCAGCCGATTTCGGTTGGTTAAGACCGCGACCAATGATGTCTGGGATCGCTGTCGCCGTCTGCACCACCTTAAATGGCAAGTCTTCGTTAGCCATATCCTCTAGTGGCGGCATGTTTGAAACAGCCATGCCCACCGTACGAACGGTAATGTCGTCCTGTGCCCAAATCGTTGGAAAGCCGCCGACCGCTGATCCCGCGGCTAAGCCAGCCACTGCTGCCGTCCCCTTCAANATCGAGCGACGGCTTAAGCCCTTTTTCTCATCTGAATTCTTACTCATGCTCTCACTCCTCANCTGTATTTATCTGTTATTACAAAAAACTCTTAACGCTCCTCTAAACCAATAGTNAGTTATTCTGCAGNTCTTTCGCCAGCGGGGATTAGTCGAAGCTCTCCCCGATTAGGTTTTGGCTGCCCACTGCGGTTTCCAGCATCCGGCCGTCGGCGACAGACCAAACCGCGTGAACATTATCGCCCACGATTGCCGGACTTTTGAAAAATTCGTGGTCCTCGATCACGGCGACCAGTCTCTCGTCGTTTTGTTTTACGATAGTCACCTTTACCCAGTTGCCCTGGTACTCAATGGCATGCACAACGCCAGCCACTGAATTCACGTCACCAGATTTTTCCTTATTGAGATGCACCTTATCCCGGCGAACACCAATATTCATGTCCTTGCCAACGATTGCATCGCTAACATTGACACCATAGACCTGGCCATCACCGCCCTTGACGATGGTCTCACCATTTTTTGTGTCAGCAATCGTTCCCGTAACCACGTTCCAGCCGCCCATAAATTCAGCAACGTAGGTGGTCTTGGGCTCCCCGTAAATTTCAACCGCCGTGCCTGCTTGTTCAATATGGCCGGTATCCATGACCACCACCATGTCGCCCATGGCAAGCGCCTCAGGCTGGGTATGAGTGACGTGGATAAAGGAAATTCCAAGGTCTTGCTGAATAAATTTAAGCTCGGCCCGCATATGAAGGCGCAAATATTCGTCAAGCGCAGACAGCGGCTCATCAAGCAGAAGTACCTTGGGATTAGTAATAAGCGAGCGGGCGAGCGCAACGCGCTGCTGCTGCCCACCCGACAATTGCTCCGGCATTCGATCGGCCATGGGCTCAAGTTGCACGCGCTTTAGCACGTCATAGGCTTGCTCCCGCCGCTCGGACTTGTTTACGCCCTTCATCTTTAGGCTGAAAGCGACATTGTCGAGCACTGTGAGATGAGGAAAGAGCGCATAACTCTGGAACATCATCGACGTACCCCGCGAACCGGTTGGCAGTCCGATGACGGAATTTCCGCCGATCATGATATCGCCTTCCGTCGGTGTCTCGTGACCCGCGATCATGCGCAAGAGGGTCGTCTTACCGCAACCGCTTGGCCCAAGCAAACAGCAGTAGCAGCCGTCCGGAATTGTCAAATTAATATCCTCGACAGCTACCGTCGGCCCGAACACTTTGCTGATGTTCTTAATTACAATCTCGCCATCACCTGCCATGGCAATAAACGTCCCTTTCCAACAAATACAAAGATGGCGCGATCAACATAACAGTGAACCACCGTAAGAAAACGCTACCCCGGATTTTGCAGTATTTCTCCTAAGGGTTAGCAGGTTTCTAGATTAACGCCCAAGAGGCAAGACAAATCTTTGCGCACCGCGCCTTTGGCTTTCGGCATAACCCCGAATTCACAATCGAAAACCTAACCGTCTCCCGCCCCTTTTCGCCTTTCACTATCAATATATACGCCGCTCGCTAGCCTATTACGCATATCACCTAGTTTTCTTTGAAATTGAAATACCTTCCCAAAGCCGGGGCTACAAGCATATTTTACGTTGTCCGGACAAATTTTGTGCGCCCCGGCTGCGGCGGCGTGAAAGGAGTATTGAAGAATGGCAAATGCGCCAGTTTTGGGGATTGATCAGGAACAAGAGCAGATGATTCTCGACGGGGTGGATAGCTTTATAGAGCGGGATGTTAAGCCATATGTTTCTGAGCTTGAGGACCAGGACATTTATCCCGAAGATATCGTTGAGAAAATGAAGGAAATGGGCCTGTTCGGTGCGACTATTTCAACGGATTACGGCGGCCTCGGCCTGCCTGTCACTACCTATGCTAAGATCATCGAGAAAATCTCGGGCGCATGGATGTCGGTCAGCGGAATTATTAATTCACACCTTATTATGGCGGCTGCGGTGGAGCGCCATGGCACCACGGAGCAAAAACAATCCTACTTGCCGCGTTTCGCAACCGGTGAATTGCGTGGTGGCGTCGCGCTGACGGAACCGGATGCCGGCACAGACCTGCAAGCGATTCGAACTGTCGCCGAGCGCGAGGGTAATCAAGGCTACCGAGTCAACGGCAACAAGATGTGGATTACAAACTCGATAGAGGGTAACTGTGTGGCGCTCCTTGCCAAAACCGACCCGAAAGCCGAGCCACGTCATAAGGGAATGAGCCTTTTTATCGCTGAAAAGGGACCCGGTTTTGAAGTGAGTCGCAAGCTGAAAAAGCTCGGCTATAAGGGAATCGATACCGCCGAACTCGTGTTCAATGATTATCACATCGAGGCCGACAAGCTGATCGGTGGCGAAGAAGGCCTCGGCCTGAAGCAAGTTTTGAGCGGGCTTGAATTGGGCCGCATAAATGTAGCGGCGCGGGGTGTCGGTATTGCCCAAGCAACCCTAGATGAATCTGTGAAATACAGCCAAATGCGCAAAACTTTCGGCAAACCGATTTGCAAACATCAAGCGATTCAACTCAAGCTCGCAGATATGGCGACCCGCGTTGAAGCTGCTCGACTTCTGACAGAGCGTGCAGCCGAGGCCTATCAAAAAGGGGAACGAGCAGATATGGAAGCTGCTATAGCCAAACTGTTTGCCACAGAAGCGGCGATGGAAAATGCACTAGACGCCATGAGAGTGCACGGCGGTTATGGCTATTCCAAGGAATTTCCTATCGAACGCATGTTTCGCGACGCACCGCTCTTGCTTATTGGAGAAGGCACCAATGAGATTTTGCGCACTGTGATCTCGCGCCAACTCATTGAGCGAAACCCAATCTAAAATCAGAGGACGGAATTATCGTCATGACTACGCCCTCACTGCCTCTCAAGGGCCTCAAATTGATCACCATTGAGCAATATGGTGCAGCTCCGTTTGGCACCATGTACCTTGCCGATCTCGGCGCAGAAGTGATCAAGGTCGAGAATCACCACAATGGCGGCGAGATGGGACGCCATGTGGTGCCCTATTCCAAGGGAGACGACAGCCTTTTTTTTCAGACCTTCAGTTGCAACAAGCGGGGCCTTGCCCTCAACCTAAAATTGAAAAAGGGCCAAGAGGTATTGCACCGCCTTGTGGCTAACGCTGATGCGTTGATCAACAATCTTAGGGGTGATCTGCCGGCCAAGCTCGGTCTCGATTACGCCACCCTTGGAAAGATCAAACCAGAATTGGTCTGCGTGCATCTTTCGGCCTATGGCCGGAACAACGAACGTGCCGCCTGGCCCGGGCTTGATTATGTCATGCAGGCTGAGGCCGGGTATCTCTCTATGACCGGCGAGCCCGACAGTCCGCCGACTCGCATGGGTCTCTCCATCGTCGATTTCATGGCCGGACTAACTGCGGCACTCGCGCTTGTATCCGGCGTGATGGGTGCACGATCGAGTGGTAAAGGCCAGGATTACGACGCATCCCTGTTCGATGTCGCCATGATTAACCTAAGCTATCCGGCGGTCTGGCATCTGACCGAAGGCTTCGAGCCAACCCGGGTGTCGCGCTCGGGCCACCCCTCGCTGGTGCCAAGCGAAATGTACCGAACCGAGGATGGGTGGATCTTCATAATGGCAAATAAGGCGAATTTTTGGCCGCGACTTTGCAACGCACTTGAGAAACCGGAATGGATTAATCACCCAAAAATGAAAGATTTTCAGGATCGGCTGGACAATCGCGAAGAGGTAGTGAGCCGCCTCGAGAAAGTATTCATGACGAGGACTACCTCAGAATGGCTCCAACGGCTCCACGGCAAACTTCCTTGCGCTCCCGTCAACGATGTCGAGAGTGCACTTACCGGTGATTTTGCAGCGTCACAAAAAAGCATTCAAAGCGTGGAGCATTCTCATTGGGGCGAGGTCAAAATGGTTCGTCAACCGATTTTGATCAATGGCCAGGTCGCGCCGCGCCGAGCTGCCCCGGCACTTGGCGCCGATACTGCGGATATCCTCTTAGAAGCCGGTTACTCGGAAGAAGAAATCTCCGCACTCGAAGTTGAGAATGTAATTTCCTTAGACCACCAAGACTAACTCCGCCACTTGCTCCGGCGTGCAGCCGCCGTCTAAATCCATTACCGCACACAGCAGCTCTTCTGCTCGAATAGGTGCGCAGGCCATTTCTGCGTTAGCCCGGAATTTAGCGATGACCTCTTCGCCAGAAAGCGGCCTCAAGTCAGCACCACGGTTAACCTGCTCTCGATGGGAGAGCTCGCGCCCGTCGCGGGTTGTAACAATCACCTCTGCAGAGAAATATTTCGGATAGGCAGATTTCGGGTCGGGTTCACAGGTTACCTTATCGCAAAGCGCAAGAATGTCAGGATCGTGCAACATCTCTGGCTCCAGCTCGGCAAGCGTCAAGCGGCCTCGCCCAAGCACACTGGCGACGGCATAAGGGATACTGAATTGAGCGTCGTATCCGCTGCTCGGCCGTCGCTTCTTCTCGATCGGTTCACAAACCAGGGACATGCAATCTTTCGAAAGTAGCGCTCGAATAGAGGTGACATCCTCCACCTTGAGCTGGTGTTTCCGCACCAATTCGGCCATGGCGTCGGCTGAGGAATGTACCAAGTGACAAGCCGGATATGGCTTAATGCCGATGCGCAGCATCTCCCAATCCTCGCCGAGATCATGAGTGCAATCGGCCCAGTTGATCACCTCGCCAGACTCAGTGAAGCAATCATAGAGTCCGAACTTACCCTCATAGGGTTTGGATGGTCCTTGGAAGCCTTGACGTGCTAACGCTGCCGCGGTGATACCCACTACGCTTGCCCAACCAGCATGCAGGCGCTTGTTCCAAGCTCCTTCGTCGAGGAAGCCAAGTGTACCAGAGCACATGCCGAGTACAATGCCCTGCGCATCGCGCAGTTGTGCCTGAGTCAGCCCCGCAGCACGGCCCGCAGCGAGAGCAGCACCATATGCGCCGACCACACCGGTCGGATGAAAGCCCTTACGATGAAAGCCACCCTTAGCTGCCATTCCAATGCGCGCATCAGCTTCGATCGCGGTAAGATAAGCGATGAGCATGTCGCGTCCAGAAATCCCGTGACGCTGACCAAGAGCAAGAAGCGTTGGTACAGCTGTGCAAGTAGCATGGATCACGCCGGCCACATGAGTGTCATCAAAATCTAGGGCATGGATAAGAAAACCGTTCATCTGTGCAGCGTCGCGCAATGGCAGGCGCACAGTCGTGCCGATAACTGGATACGGCCCCTCGCCCGCTAGCTCGCGCATCGCAGCGAGTGTCTTGTGGCTGTAATCAAAGATACTAGCCGCGAGTCCGATACCCAGCGCATCGAGAATATGGAGCTTAGCCCGCTCGATCACTGCTACCGGGATATCGTCCCAAGCGAGAGTGGCGGTAAAAGCCGCGAGTGTCTCCGAGATAGGTATCCGATGGATAAATTCGGGTGTTGAAACAATCTCTTCGGCGTATTCCATGGTGAACGTTTCTCCCACTCAAGCTCGGTAAACGGTAGCACCCAAAAATGAGGCGGTAAACCTAACCAGCCCGGCCCCTCGAGACCTCATGAGCAAATTCCATCAACCCGTCAACGAGCTCTCCAAAGCGCTTGAAGCGCTCGTCCTGCGAGGTGCCACGACGGTATTGCGCATAGATCTGCATAAAAATCACGCCGAGTTTGAACATGGCAAGCACGCGGTGAAACAGAAAATTAGAGACATCGCGCCCGGAGCGTGCGGCGTAGCGGGTGACAATCTCACTCCGAGTTGGAAAGCCGTTACCTGCACTTGGCATCTGCTCAAGGTCGTGCATCGCTTGTGGATCATCTGGTTCGACCCAATAGCTGAGGAGAGTAGCAAGGTCAAACAGCGGATCACCGCACGTACCCTGGTCCCAGTCTAACACAGCGACGGGATCTAGGTTCTTAGGGTCGAGCAGCACATTGTCGAGCTTGAAATCATTGTGCAGCAGGGTCGGTAGACCGTCCGGCACCTTATTAGTCTCGAGCCAGTCAGCCACCTCGACACCAATCTTGGGTGGCGCATCGTCACAGGACAGTACCATGCGCTTGCGCCAACCGACCACCGCACGCTCAAGAAAACCGTCGGGGCGACCGAACTCGGCGAGATCAACCTCTGCCGGCGTTATCTTATGAAAATCGGCCAGAGTGTCAGCCAACATAGCTCCAAGCGCTGCACCAAAATCATCGCGCCCAGAAAGAAAGTCTGGCCAGGTACCGCCAATTGAGAGACCAACCCGATACTCCATCACGAGGAAGTGATTTCCAAGTATCTCTTTGTCAGGCGAGTAATGCACACTCATCGGTGCGAGTGGAAAGGCTCGCCACAATCGGCTGAGGATGCGGTGCTCGCGCTTCATATCGTTGGCGCCAGGAGGAATGTCGCCCATTGGTGGGCGACGAAGAACCATGGGTTTATCGTCAACACGGATGAGATAGTTGAGATTTCCGAAGCCGCCGGCAAACTGTCGTGGCCGGTCCTCGTCAGGGTCAAAGCGGAAGCCATTCTTAGCGAGATGTGCGGCGAGGGCAGTCCAATTCTGGACAGTCTCTGCTTCAGGTTCGAGAAATTTCGGCTCTGCGGCGTGCTGTGCCGCGGCGGCAGCTTCTTCACTCAACATAATAGAAAATTAGGTTGTTCGGACAAGGCGGTCAATAAATCGAATAATGCCGAATGCAATTCTGATCGTCACCTGCACCACTAGAAAGCGCGCAAACGTGCTATCAGCACAATAATGCGGAGAGCAAAGCAACAGCTCGCTCTTTAACACCGCACGTTTGGCACAATCTCGCCATGGACGGTCTGTTTCTCTAGAATGGCTCTATAACACTATAAAAAAATAAATCGTTCGAACGGCTCTGAATATTATATTACGGCACTCTTTCGTGGCATAATGACGAACAGCAGGCCGAGGAAGAGTGGCACAAGAGCTATCAACACCCAGAAGCTTAGGCGCTCACCAAAGAAAGCCATTCCGAACAAGATTCCGGTCACGGGCGTAATAAAATTAACGGTGGTAAAGAATACCGGCCCCATCAGCATAACCACCTCAAGAAAGAGATAGATGCCGAGCCCTTGCACGAACATTGATAGTACAAGCGCCCATTCCGCATCGCCAAAGCCCCCACCGAAAGCCCAAAGATCGCCACGCACAACCATGGCAATAGCGAGGATCGGCAGTGGCGCAATGAAAAAGCCGGCGCTGAAGGCAAGAGAATCCATAGCCGGCGGGCGCATTAACGCCGCGGCGATGGTCGTCGTTGCATAACCGAGCGGCACCAACAAGGCGACCATCACCCACACCACGAGATCCGGCGAAGGCAGGCTTGCCTCGGGCGCAACTATCAGCACGATACCCGCAATACCAATGAACAACCCTAGAAAGCGAAGCCACCAAGCCGGTTCGAATCGAAAAATCACCGCGCCGAGATAGGTCATCAACGGCGCAAGCGCGATGATCATACTCATGACGCCCGCCGGAAGATTTTGCTCAAGCACCACGGCAACAATGATATAGGGGATAGCAAAGCCGGTCGTACCTGTGACGGTGAAGCACTTGATATAGGCCCAACCAACGCGCGGTGGTACGCGAAAAATAAGTGACAGCGCCAACATCACTACACCAGCGCCAAGGCCAAGCCAGAACACATAGGCGATCAGCGGCACCCCACCGCGCACGGCGACACCGGTCAGTGAATAGGTCAAACCGTAGGCCACGCCCGTGACAAATAGCATTAAAAGCGGCCAGCCAAGATTTGGCCTGAGAGCGCCGATGTTCATGATACGAGCCGCACGTTTGCTGCCTGGATGGCGCACTCTTTCATCGTTGTCAGAACCTCGACAACGCCTGCTGCAATACGCCTAGCTAATGCGTCAACCGACAGAGTTTCTGCATGAACTTGGGACGATTGTAAAATAAACACATTCGCTTGGTCCGTGCGATTGATCTGGTCCAGAAAGCGGCCAGTGCTGAGACAAAAACAGGCATCCTTCTTGCACCAAACCGTCTGCCCCATCCCAAAACCAGCCACATCATTCTCCATGCTTATTCAGCGAGCCATCCAGCGATTAGATGCAACAGGTTGGAACTGACCTTACCACGGGTTAGGATGGCGTCGCCAGTCAGGCCCGAAAGCGGTGGAATACTATGATTGAAGGAAGCGCTTTCGGCAAATTCGACGGTCTTCGAAATTGTTTGTTCATATAGGTTTTCAGCAAGGAATATCGTCATGTCTTCCGATACCGACATTTATAAGCATCAGAATTTTGGCAACCATCTCGGCATCGGTGAAAAAGCAGCCCTTTTGATTGTTGATTTCGTCAATGGCTTCGACGACCCGGATCAGTTTGGGGGTGGCAATGTTAGCGAAGCTTGTGACAATACCGTTCCGCTCCTCGCGGTATGTCGTGATCTCAATTTGACAATCGCCCACACTCGCGTGGTGCTCGCAGAAGATGGCTCGGACGACAACATAATGGCTATCAAAGTACCTGCGCTAAAGACACTGACAGAACATGCTGAATGCAGCCAGATCGTCGACCGCCTGACGCCACGGCCAGGTGAAATCGTTGTGCGAAAGCGTGTGCCCTCTGCCTTCTTTGGAACTGACCTCGCAGCTAATTTTACCATGCGGCGCATCGACTCCGTTCTGGTAACGGGCTGCACCACGAGCGGTTGCGTAAGGGCCAGCGCACTTGACGCCATGTGCTGGGGGTTCCGCCCAATCATTGTCACTGATTGTGTTGGCGATAGAGCGGTTGGCCCTCACGAAGCAAATCTATTCGACCTTAAGCAGAAATATGCTGAGTTGATGACCCGTGACGAAATCATCTCTGAACTGACATCGCGCCAAGCGCGGACCGTCGAATAGCGTCTTTTAATTTTACCGAAACTTAGGAAACAGAATATGAAAGCGGTGATTTTTCGCGAGCATGGCGGCATCGACAAGCTGCTCTATGAAGAAGTCAAAACGCCGAGCCCAGGACCCGGTGAGGTGTTGGTCAAAATTGGTGCGAGCGGAGTGAATCACCTTGACCACGATTTGCGCGAAGGTATCTCGGGCTTTGAGGTGCCGCTACCCCATGTAATGGGGGTCGAGGGTGTCGGCGAGGTGGTGGAACTCGGCGAGGGTGTGCTAAGCGCCAAGTTAGGCGATCGAGTCGCTATCGATTTTGCTCAAGGAGACCCTCAGAGCAATATGTGGCTAAGTGGCCTCGATGGTGTCGATTTTACCTATGGTCGTATCGGCGCCAGTCAATGGGGAACGCATGCGGAATATTGCCGCTGCCTCGCCACCTCACTGATGCCGATACCAGATGGCATGTCCTACGAAACCGCTGCCGCCTCGGTCGTTGGCTTCGGGACGTCGTGGCACATGACCGTAACCTTGGGACAAGTACAGGCTGACAAGACCGTACTTATTAATGCCGCAGGCAGCGTCGTCGGCAGTGCCGCAATCCAGGTCGCCAAACTGCACGGCGCGCGTGTGATTGCTACAGCAGGTTCCGACGCAAAACTGGAGAAAGCCAAGGAACTCGGTGCCGACGAAGTAATCAACTACACCAATCAGAGCATCCGTGAGGAGGCGCTCCGCATGACAGATGGCTTTGGGGTTGACCTCTGCATCGAATCAGTCGGTGGCGATGTACTAATTCAAAGCATCGATGCCGTCTGCGAGAACGGCCGCCTCATTACCTGCGGCGCCCATGCCGGCGAGGTGGTGCCGATCAACATCATCGAGCTTTTCCGCAAACATATGATGTTGCATGGCAGCCATTTTGCTGGCAAACGCGAAGTGTCTCATGTTCTCAAGCTAATCCAGGAAGGCAAGATGAGCCCAGTAATAAACGCTGTACTCCCATTTAGCGAAGTTCGCGAAGCGGCACGCAAGACAGCGGAGCGCGACGTGTTTGGGAAAATGGTACTAGTACCCTGAGACGTGTCCCACATCTCCAGTGGAAGAAAAAATTTAAACGGGTTAATCGGCGTTAAGGATTTTTACTTTCGGATTCATCATACGGAACCATATTGGTGGTATGAGAGCGATCAAGAAGCTTGTCGCGTATCCGAATGGCAATTTCCCAGCACCCTCGACCATCTCGAGGCACTGATAGGGCTCGCCTGGGCGCATATGGTGATCAGCATGGTGGGTGAGATTGAGTAGCAACCAGCTTGACAATCTGTGATCATCGTCCCAGGAATGTTGTGGGCCCATGGGTTCCAGTCGGCCATTATCGCGCAGGCGGCGTTTGAGGCCGTAATGTTCCATATAATTGATCACTTCAAGGTGAAAGATCGCCACCAAGCCGATGCCGGCGAGAACGCCGATTGCCGACCAACCAAAAATAAAACCCACCGCGACATACATGAAAGCTTGAGTGACGAGACCGCTCAGCACCCGGTTGCGCCAGCCATAAGGTCCACGCCCGCGCTGGCGCATACGCTCCGACTCGATATGCCAGGCTGAAATGAGACCGCCCCAGGTAGCGCGTGGGAAGAAGCGATAGAAACTCTCATTGAGCCGCGCCGTCGCTGGGTCGTCTCGCGACCCCACCGTGCGGTGATGACCGTGAACATGCTCAACGCAGAAATGGTGATAGGTTACGGTCACCATCAATGCATCAGCAATTCGTCGCTCTAGCCAAGATATGCGATGAGTGAACTCGTGTGCGAAGATGATGCCGATTGCGCCGCAAATGGTGCCTATGGAAAGCGTCATACCGATGATCTCGAGGACCGCCATCTCGTGACGCGAAACCATTAGCAGAAGCCAGACAATCATCGCCAACTGAAACGGCAACCACAGCATCGGTGCGAAGCTGTACGCTGGCGACTCTGTGCCTGGCAAGCCACCAGCCTTGCTGCGCCCTACCAACATGTCGAGGGCGCCAACCGCGCCAAATAAAGCGACAGGAGTCAAGAATGTCCAGCCGCTACCAAGTTGCTGGCCGAGCAGTAATGGCGCGAGCACAACGAAATATAGAAAATATGGCAGCGCGTTTAACATCCCTCCATCCTAGCAAAAGTGGAAATAATTACGACAATGAAGCGAGCAAACAAATGGAGGCCACAATGGCCAAGAAATGGAAGTGGGGAATCCTGTTCTCGGGCGACAATCTGACCCTCAACGAAACCGTCGCCTATGCGCGCGACGCAGAAGACGCTGGCGCCGACAGCCTGTGGACTACAGAACTTGGGCGCGATGCCTTCTTACCGCTCGCCGCGATTGCCGCAGAGTGTAACAAGGTCAGGCTTGGCACAGGCGTCGCTACCTATGCTCGCCCACCGGCGATGACTGAAATCAGCGCCATGTCTATGGCGGAGATAACCGATGAGAGGTTCATCCTTGGTCTCGGCACTGCACCACCGATGTGGAACGAGAATTGGCACCAACTCACCGTCGACAAACCGGCGCGACGCATGCGTGAATATGTCGAGGCGATCCGTCGCATGTGGACGTCAAGTCCTGCCAACTCGATCGATTACGACGGAGAATACATTAAAATCAAGGAATACCGCCGTATAATGACGATGCCCTGCTCGCCGCCGCCGATCTATCTCGCGGCAGTACAAACAGCAATGTTGCAGCTAAGTGGCGCCATTGCCGACGGGGTAATTCTGAACCTCCTTAACACACCGCATTATTTTACCGATATCGTCCACCCTAACCTGAAGAAGGGCATGTCCAAGACTGGGCGTTCGCCGAGCGATATTGAAATCTGCTCGCTAAAGGTCTGCTCCGTAGATGGGGATCGTGAGCGGGCGCGCCGCCGCGCCCGGCCACCCATCGCCTTCTATTCCAACCTTCCCTATTTCGACCAAGTGCTCGACCCGGCGGGATTCACCAAGGAAAAGATGGCTATCCGCGCCGCCATGGCCGAGAACAACGTTGAAAAAATGCTAGACCTCGTAACCGACGACATGATCGATACCTTAGTGCTTGCCGGTACGCCAGACGAAGTGCGAAAGAAACTCACCCCCTTCGAGGGCCTGTTTGAAACCTTGATTCTCTATTGCCCGATGCCCTGGCTGGAACCCCAGGAATCGAAGGACAATCATGCGGCGATAATTGAGACCTTCGCAGATTAGGAGACCACTCGGCGATGCAATCCTCATCTATGTGCGCCGATGGGTGCTTCACTGCGCCAGGGGACTGACCACATAGCCATCGCGCTAGCGAGGGGCTTCTTTAGATTCCCCCCCCATCTTAGCGCGCATATTTGCACTCAATACCTCGTCGACTTTGCCACCGGGGCCAATGACAACACCATAGATGGAATCGGCCGCCTCGTTAGAAATCCACTTCTCACGCAAGTCATGCGCAACTTGCGCAGCGGGGCGCTCAAGAGGAGAGCCGAAGCCGCCGCCACCGCAGGAGATAGAGACGATGCTTTCCCCATCTCGGAGCAACACCTGAGCACAAGCTTCGGCAATTTCGCACTCACCATTCACTCGGCGGATATATTGCTCAGCGCGCCCGCCCTTGCGACCTCCGCGCACACCGTTAGCGGCATTGATTGTGCCGTCGGAGACATAACCCACTTCAAGATCACAGCCCTCGGGGCCAAATTCCACACGCATACCATTACCACCACGGTATCGTCCTGCACCGCCAGAATCGGGAATAAAATTTCGGCACTTGACGGAAATTGGGAAGACCTGCTCGTCAACTTCCACGCTATCCTGATAACAGAGGCCTGCATTTCCAACATGGCCCACAGTAACCCAGGAGTCTGCAACGGGTGAAGCCGCGCCGGCCCCGAAACCGAGAAAAACCTGGTTCACAAAGGGGTCAGCGCTATCTGGATTAAACCCTGAGATCACACCGACACTCGGTGGAATGGCGTACCCAACCTCCGCCATACCGGCGCCCTCGGCGAGCTCAGCAATGGCGCGCTGCACACCATTTGACACGTGATCAGCAACATTGGTGGTAGCAACCGAACAGCTTGTCGGGTGGCGCGGAATACCAACCACGCAATTCTCACGCAACAGTACGCGTATACGTCGGAAGCTGCCTGCATTGGGCACCACGGTATGTTCGATTGAGTTGTAGACACCAACCATAGCAGCTGTGCGCGAGCAGGCCTCACTCAAGTTCAGGCCACAGGGCAAGCAATCAGGATTGTCACGGAGATCGACCTCTATCATCCCAGACACGGGATCAATGGCAAGCTTGACTTTAACCTCGACACCCTCCTCCGCGCCAGGGAAGGGATCATGCGTACTCGAGACCGTAATCTGACCAGCTGGCAAAAGAGAGATCTGAGCTGCCATGCGCCGTTCGGAATAGTTTAGCCAATGCTCGGCAAAACAATCGAGCGTATCCCAGCCAACCTCGCCCGCAAGCGCCATCAATTCACGCTCGCCGATACGTGCTGCGCCTATCTCAGCAAGATAATCGCCCCACCATTGCTCAGGCACACGGATACGCATGCGGCACATGCGGATGATGTCCTCAACATCTCGGTAATTTTCCTGCACCTGCACTGCTGGGAAAATCAGTGCACCTTCCTGATAAACATCACGTGCACCACCCATATAGGTGGTGGGTAGCGAGTTGCCGCAATCTGCCTGATGCGCCTTGGCAATCATAGTGAAGCGGTGCCCACCGTCGTCGTCCATCACCGGAACTAGGATGGTGTGATCCGCCGGATGAGAACAGCCGTGGTAAGGAGAATTGTGCAGAAAAGCGTCACCACGTTTCAAAACCGGATGAAATTTCTGCATTGCTGCCGCCATCAGATCCGGTCCGCTAAGCACATGGATAGGTAAGCTCTCGGCACTCGCGAGCAATTGATTATCAGCGGTAACAATACAGCAAGAAAAATCGCGCGCCGTATTGAGCACGCCGGAACGTCCTGTACGGAAGAGCGTATTTGCCATTTTACGGCATACGCCTTCCAGGCGCTTGCTTAGGATCGCCATATGCACGCCGTCAAGAGGCGCAGAGCCTGCCATCGCTTAAGTGGAACTCATCGCACGGAGTTTTGATGTCGCGGCTTGATCTACAACGCCTGTCTCGTTCACGACGACGCCATAGATCTCTCGCGCAGCCCCAACAGAAACCCATTTCTCGCGTACGTCGAAGCTCACCTTGTCTACCGGTCGTTCGTGAGGATTACCATAGCCACCACCACCGCAGGAATAGGATACAATGGTATGGCCCTCGGGAATTTCTGCTTGTGCACAAGCCTCGAGCCGATGCAAATCACCATTGGCATCTCGACGAAACTGGTCAGCCCGCGCGCCGTCACCCCCGCCACGCGTGCCTTCCGGTGCATGTTCATTGCCATCCGATACGTACCCAACTTCCATGTCGCCCTCGACCGGCCCGAATTCGCAATAAACCGCCTCGCCACCACGTGAGCGACCGGCACCACCAGAATCGGTAATGAAATGGCGCCCAACCACACGCATAGGAAAGCGCATCTCGTCTAATTCGATGCTGTCCTGATAGGAGCCGCCGGCGTTGCCGATATGGCCAATGGAAAGCCAGGCATCAACATTTGGACCAGCCGCGCCGCCACCCCAGCCGAGAAAAATCTGATTTACGTACGCACCACCGGTCTTTTCGCTCGAGCCAGATATGACGCCAATCGAAGGCGGGATAATCGAACCAGTACTTGCCATGCCATGACCATCGCCGAGCTCGGCGATGGCTCGTGCCACACCATTGCCGAGGCGATCAGCGACATTGGTCGTCGCCACTGAACAACTGGTGGGGTGAACTGGGATGCCTACAACACAATTCTCGCGCAGATGCATCTTCACCCGACGGAGCGAACCGGCATTGGTTGGTACATCCTCTTGGATCGAATTGAAGATACCCAAAAGGACTGAGGACTCGGTACAGGCCTGGCTAAGATTGAGACCGCAAGGGAGACAATCTGGGTTGTCACGTAGGTCAATCTCGATCATTGCGTCCTCTGGACGAATTTCGAGATCAATCTTCACATCGATGCCGTCCTCCGCACCAGGAAAAGGATCATGGCGACTAAATGTAGTGGCCTTGCCGGAAGGCATCTGGCGAATAGCGTTGATCATTAGTTCTTCAGAATATTGGAACCACTGCTCGGCAAACCGGTCAAGCGTATCCCAGCCAACCTCCCTACCGAGCGCCAGCATCTCGCGCTCGCCGATGCGTGCTGCGCCGAGTGCTGCGAGATAATCTCCCCACCACTGCTCAGGCACACGGATACGCATCTCACACATACGAATGATGTCCTGATTGTCCTCATAGTTTTCCTGTATGCGTACTGCAGGGAAGATCAGTGCGCCCTCGTTATAAACGTCGCGCGCACTGCCGTGATAAGTCGTTGGGATCGAGTTACCACAATCCGCCTGATGCGCTTTCGCAACCATAGTGAAACGGTGCACACCATCATCGTCGACCACAGGTACGAGATAGGTATGATCTGCGGGATGAGAGCCGCCGTGATAAGGTGAATTATGCAGAAAGGCGTCACCGCGCTTTAGATTGGGATGATTCTCCTGCATCGCCTCGCACATCATGTCAGCGCCACGCAGAACATGAATCGGCAGACTTTCCGAGACGTTCAAAAGCTGGTTCTGAGCCGTCACCAGTACGCAGGAGAAGTCGCGCGCGCTGTTTAGCACGCCAGAGCGTCCGGTGCGGAGCAGCGTATTAGCCATCTTGGCACAAATCGATTCAATTCGCTTATTGAGAATGGCTAGCTGAACGCCATCTAGTTTCTCGGCCATGGTTTAGCCCTCCGCTGCCGGATTGATCACCAGACTACCCGAATCACGACGCACCGCCGATGCGCCGGGATCGACCACCACGGTGGTAAAGGAGGATTCGATGATTGCCGGGCCGGTGACTTCCTCGCCCCGCGCCATATCCTCAAAACGTAGCACTCTTGCATCCACCAAGCCGCTACCTTCGAAATAGGCCTCCCGGTGTTCCGGTACTTCGATGTCACTAGCAACAGCTTCCTTGACGGTCCACTCAACGCCATCACGCAATCGGCAGCGTACATTAGCGCGCCAGCCAACGACTTCCACTTCGGACTTATTGTCGGCGATCGCGAAGATCTCCTGGTGGGTGCTGTGAAAATCATCTCGTAAATCTGCAACATCCTGGTCAGAGGCGACACGGTTGCCGCGGAGTGGTACCTCAATTTCCCAGATTTGACTGGGATAACGCGCCTCAGCGGTAAATTCTATGATCTGCTCGATCGAGTCGGCACCCGGCCCGGCGATAAATTCTTGGCATTGAGATTCTAATCGGGCGAGTAACTCGTTGACGCGTTCGGTCTCGAAACCTGCTGTCTGAGTGTAGAGCGTGCCGCTAAATTCGGCGCGAAGATCCGACATTAATGCGCCAGCCGCACTCAAGGCCGCCGCAACATCAGGTATAATGGCCCGCTCGCAGCCTAGTCGTCGCGCAATGGCAGTGACATTGAGACCCGCTGCACCACCACCGCCGATCAAAACCGCACCACGCGGATCAATACCCTGATTGACCGTGATGTCCTCTATGGCGTGCACCATGTTTTCCGTGGCTACACTCAAGATCGCGGCGGCGGCCTCGTGCAGGCCAAAGCCCAGCTTGTCGCCAACTTGGCTCTGGATTGCTTTGGCAGCAGCCTCGCGGTCAAGGCTCATTGCGCCGCCGAGAAAAAAGTCCGGATCAATCCAACCAAGCACTACTGAGGCGTCTGTCACCGTCGGTTCCGTACCACCTTTACCGTAACAGACCGGCCCCGGTACGGCACCAGCACTCTGAGGGCCAATATGCAACAACCCACCCTCGTCGACCCAGGCAATTGAGCCGCCACCGGCGCCGATGCTTTTCACATCAACCGCCGGGAAGCCAGTCATATGGCCGCGATAGGGCTGACCGATCCAGGTTTCCCGCGTCCAGGGAATACGGCCGCCGCGCACCAAGCTGACATCAAAGGTTGTGCCGCCCGTATCGGCAATAATTGCGGTATCTGCGCCACTGTCGGCCTGGGCGTAGGCGCGTCCCGCGAGTGGTGCCATGGCCGGGCCCGAATTAATTGAGTGAATCGGCGATTGCGCCATATCGGCCGCATCCATGGCACCGCCTTGGGTCGTCACCACCAGCACGCGACCATCGAAGCCAGCATCGCGCAAGCGCGATTCAAGACCACCCATATAAGCTCCCATCAAGGGCTTGAGCGAGGCATCAATGGCGGCGGAGGAGGCACGGCGATATTCGCGGAGTGAGGGATTTAGCACGTGCGACAAAGTGTAGGGCACGCCTGGCAAATGTTCTTCCAGCAGCTCGCCGACACGAATCTCATGCGCCGGATTGACAATTGACCATAAGAGACAGACCGCGACCGCCTCAACCTTAGCCTTCTTTAGTTGAGCAATAGTCTCAACCACCTCTTTCTCATCAAGCGCCTCACGCACCTCGCCGTTGTACATGATCCGCTCGACAACCTCGTAGGTGAGGGATCGCGGAACATAGGGCTGCGGATAAGGTACGGTGAAATTGAATGGCTCTATGCGTCCACCTTCGCGAAGCACCAAGACGTCCGGATGCCCCCTTGTGGTAAGAAAAGCGGTCCGCGCTGTGTTCCCGGTAACGATGGCGTTAATTGCATGGGTCGTACCATGGATCAACATATCACCCCTGGCGAGAAGGTCGGAGCGTGAGACGCCATAATCTTCAGCTGCCAGTGCAAGCGTGTCGAGCACGCCAGCAACAGGGTCCGTTGGCGTGGTCGACGCCTTGTACATACGGACCTCACCGTTATCGTCCTCCACCACTAGGTCTGTAAAAGTGCCTCCCGTATCAACCGCAAATCTCATTGTTCAGCCTCGCCTCACCTGGGCGAGCACCGTTTGGCACCGGCCCAAATTTTTCTGATTTTGATGTCCAAATATGAGCTAAACCCTACCCCGAAACCGCTGCCGAGCCAATGGTATGATCAACCCATTTGGGAATGATAATAGAAGGCTAATTGCGGTCCAAGAATTCGCGTGCCAAAACCAGAGAATTCTTCAATAGATCCACCTTTATCCTTTACCCGGGGAGCAAGTTGGTAAATACCAACGCTAAATGAAATGCACTAGCGGAGCGCATCATCGCAGGGTTGCTTAATATTCCATTCCCGCTCCCCATTAGCGGCAAGTTAGCTTGCCGATGAACGAGTGCCGGGCTATCGTCTTCCGCCCAATCAGGCGCAAAGGGAGAGAGACGTGTCGAATGAATCGTACCCCTTAAAGGGGCGGAACATCGATTTACAGGGCGCCTACGCAGCAGCTGAAGAGCGCTTTACCTCGGCTAATCCTAAGAGCCTGGTACAACATACACGCGCCTCCGAGAGTCTCCCTGGTGGCAATACTCGCACTGGCATGCATTACGAACCTTTCCCGCTTGCCATGGAGCGGGGCGAAGGCGCCTACATGTGGGACCTTGATGGGCACTGCTACCGCGATTACGCAGGCGATTTCTCGGCTGGTCTCTACGGCCATACCAACGAGACTATTCATGCAGCGGTGCGCGATGTACTAGCTAACGGCGTCACTTTCGGCTCGGCGAGTGCCCATGAATCGCGCCTCGCATCCCTCCTTTGCGAACGCATCCCCTCGATTGAGCGCATCCGCTTCACCAATTCCGGTACCGAAGCGAATATAATGGCGCTGGTTACAGCCAACGCCATAACAGCACGACACAAGGTCATGGTGTTCGAGGGTGCGTATCATGGCGGCACCCTCTCCTTCCCGCCGGACGGATCGCCGATCAACGTACCGTTCGATTTTGTCATGGCGCCATATAATGATATTTCTGGTACCAACGCGGTATTCGACGAACATGGAGGTGATGTCTCCGCGATTCTAGTGGAACTCGTTCAGGGTGCTGGCGGTTGCATTCCAGCGACCGCTGAATTCGTTGCACTTTTGCGGGAGCGAGCGACACGTCATGGTGCCGTGCTTATTTTCGACGAAGTGATGACCTCGCGCCTTGGTCCGACAGGGCGACAAGGCGCGCTCGATATCATCCCGGACATGACGACGCTAGGTAAATATGTCGGCGGCGGCATGACAGCAGGCGCCTTTGGAGGACGGGCCGACATCATGAATTGTTTCGATCCGCGCGCCAAAGGCCATTTGGTCCATAACGGGACGTTTAACAATAACGTTATTACACTGGCCGCTGGTACGGCAGGACTGGAGAAAGTCTTCACTCCGGAAAAAGCGGGGGAGTTCAACGCTTCTGGTGAAGCGTTTCGACAACGACTCAATGCTCTGGGACCAAAATACCGCCTTCCGTTTCAGGCCACTGGCCATGGCACACTGATGAACATCCATTTCGTTGACGGCAAGGTCCACAATATCGGCGACTTGGCAAGGCGCAACCTCACCGCGCTCGACCTATACCACCTCGAAATGATTGCAGCCGGGATCTACATCACCCGGCGCGGCTACATGGCTTTAAGCCTCGCTCTAACAGAAGGGGACCACGGCACTTTCATCTCGGAAACAGAAAGATTCCTAACGACCTATAGAGAACTGCTAATTGGCTAATCCAGCTTATCCAAACCGGCATAAGTTTCCAGATTGGCATCGATATTGATTGCCTGGCCAGAGATGTGCCGACCCTGGTGAGAGCATAGATAGAGCACGAGATCAGCAATCTCCTGCTCTTCGACTCCCGTTCGCATGGAGATGCGGTCGAGTATAATACTCTGCAATTCCTCAAACTTCCTGCCTGAAGCATCTGCCTTTGCCTGGATAACACGGCGCGCACGGTCGTTCAGCACATAACCTGGAAGCACTGCATTAACGCTGATATTGCGCGGTCCGAGCTCCATAGCGAGCGTGTCGCTAAGGCCGATCACTGCACGCTTTGCGGTGGCATAGGGGAGGCGCAACGGAAAAGCAAGGCGCCCGGCAGTCGAAGAGATATTGACGATCACACCCTTCCCGAATTCCACCATGTATGGGACGGCGCGGCGAGCGCAGTAGAACTGGCCGTCAACATCAACCGAGATAGTCGCGCGCCATTCCTCATCACTGATGTCCTCGAGCCGCTTGGTTGGACCGGCGATGCCAGCATTGTTAATTAGCACATCAACACCACCCATCGCCTCGGCGGCTGCGTCGAACAACCGATCCACATCGGCTGACTTGCCAACATCGGCGGTTATGACACCTATTTCCGGAAACGCATTACGTAAGGCCTTCAAATGATCCTCAACAATATCGCAGATGAAAACTTGCGCGCCATTATCGGCGAGCGTCCTGGCAATGGTTAAACCAATCCCAGACCCGCCAGCGGTGACCACGGCGCGCCGTCCCTGGCAATTGACATCCATATATAGTCCCCCTCCAAATTGCTTTTCCAGACTACCCAACCCGACATGTTTTGCCGAGAGGGATTGTCAGAATGCTTTAGTACGCGCATAAACAGCTAGGATAATAAAACGACGGACAAGCAATGACTCGTTGCGACTTTCTTGTGGTCGGTGCTGGCATGGCCGGTTCCTCGGCTGCTTATGAACTGGCCGAGCTTGGCGCTGTTACGCTCATCGAACGTGAAGATATGCCAGGCTATCATACCACAGGGCGTTCCGCCGCCGTCTTTACCGAAGCCTATGGCAACCGTGCCATTCGTGGTCTGACCACTGCGAGTCGGGCCTTCTACCGCGCGCCCCCAAAAATCTTTGGAGATACTCCCCTACTAACGCCTATTGGAGCTCTGTTTATCGGACGCGAGGATCAGCGTACAACTGTCGAAGAACATTACGAGGCGTGTCACGCTTTGGTCCCGAGCGTCACGCTGATCGACGGTGACGAAGCGCGCCGTCTCGTCCCCATTCTTCGCCCCGGTTATGCCGCTTGCGCAGTTTGGGAGCCGGACGCTAAGGGAATCGATGTTAACGCACTGCATCAGGGTTACCTGCGTGGGTTAAAAGCGCGTCGTGGCACGTTGGTAACTGACGCAGAATTGATCAACCTCACCTACCAAGACGGACTGTGGCTCGCTGATACCCGCGCGGGCTCTTATGAAGCCCCAGTAGTCATTAACGCCGCCGGTGCCTGGTGCGATACGGTCGGCAAGATGGCGGGGGTGAAGCCCATCGGTCTAGTGCCAAAGCGGCGAACTGCTTTTATCTTTGACGCACCTGATCGGAACGACCCAATGGGATGGCCGCTGATGGCGGATGTCGACGAGCAATTCTATGTTAAGCCAGATTCCGGCCGCCTTTTGGGATCGCCTGCAGACGAAACGCCGATGCCACCACAGGACATCCAACCCGACGACCTCGATATCGCCATTGCCATTGACCGCATTGAAAAAGCCACGACTGTCAAGGTTAAGCGCATACACAACAAATGGGCGGGGCTCAGAAGCTTCGTCGCCGATAAGACTTTAGTTGCCGGCTTCGACTCTGAAGCGAAAGGTTTTTTCTGGCTTGCCGGACAGGGTGGCTATGGCATCCAGACGGCGCCAGCCATGGGTAAGGTTACCGCCGCCCTTGCGAGCGGCGGCGCTTTCCCTGACCATGTGCTGGAGCGTGGCGTCACTGAAACTGACCTCGATCCGATAAGATTGCGTTAAGCCGAATCAATGACTGTAGCTACTAGTTCAAAGAAGTCAGAGCTGACGCCTACTCGACCTTCACTCTGAAGCCTGCATGGTCCAACGCTATAGCCCTTTGCTCTGCCGCATGTATTTTGCCTAGATCCAGCAGAGCATGAAGGTGATGCCGGGACAGTCTCTGCAGATAAAGAGAGGCCAGAGACCACAGTCTAGTCATCTTCTGGTGCGTGTAGAACTACAACCTCACCGTTGCGCACAGCATGAAAAAAACAGTTGGGTCGGTTGGTGTGGCAGGCAGGGCCAGTTTGGTCGACGCGTAACAGTAAAGCATCATGATCACAATCGTAGCGCAGCTCAATGAGACGCTGGATATGGCCCGAGCTTTCTCCCTTGCGCCAGAGACTTTGCCGTGAGCGCGACCAGTAACAGACCTGCCCACTACTGAGCGTCTCGCGGATGGACTCGCTGTTCATATAGGCGAGCATCAATACCTCGCTAGTCTCGTCGCTTTGCGCGATAGCAGGGATAAGGCCATTCTCGTCGAAGACTAAATCGGCGATGACGCGCTCAGCAATATCAGAGTTGATACTCATGGTTCAGCTATAGGCCGATGGCGCGGTCGAATCAATTGGCGGCCAGCGCCGACAACGAAACTGAGCAGAAATACTGCAAGCGCGGCAACAACAATGGAAGGGCCCGAGGGAGTATCCCATTCTAACGAGCCGAACAGCCCACCAACAACCGCCAACACACCTGCGAAAATAGCAAGAGCTGCCATTTGTTCCGGCGTTTGCGCAAGACGGCGCGCCGCTGCCGCAGGAACAATCAACAGCGACGCGATCAATAAAATGCCAACGATCTTCATCGCAATTGCCACGGTGACAGCAATCAGCAGCATAAAGGCGATGCTTACAAGCGAGACCTTGACGCCCTCGGCGCGGGCCAACTCCTCATGGACGGTAATTGCGAGGAGCGGGCGCCAAAGACAGGCAATGACTGCGAGGATTGCTGCTCCACCGGAATAGATCCAGATGAGATCACCACGCCCGACGGCTAGTATATCGCCGAACAGATAGACCATAAGGTCAAGCCGCTGGCCCTCAAAAAAGCTCACCGCTACCAGGCCAAGAGAAAGTGCTCCATGGGCCAGGATGACCAAGAGAGTATCGCTAGCGAACCGGTTCTGGCGCTGCAATAGAATCAGGAGCGCCACCAAAGCAATGGAACTGGCGATGATGCCAATGGTGAAATCAATGTCGAACACAAGGCCTAGCGCGATACCAAGGAGTGCACCATGGGCGAGGGAATCGCCGAGATAGGCCATACGCCGCCATACGACAAAACAGCCGAGCGGCCCGGCAATTAACGCCACGCCGATGCCGCCTATAAGCGCACGCCAAAAAAAATCGTCGAGCATAATCAATTGCCTAAAGCGTGGTCGTGCCGTTTGCTTCCTGCTTGATGGACGCCGCCAGAAAGATCGTGCTCATGACGGTGATTATGGTGATAGAGAGCGATGCTGTCAGCCGCTCGTGGGCCAAAGAGTGCAACATATTCCGGATGGGCGCTTACTGCTTCGGGCGCGCCAGAGCAGCAGATATGGCCATTCAGGCAGAGTACACGGTCGGTCGCACTCATAACCATATGGAGGTCGTGACTGACAACTAGGACGCCGCAGCCGCGTCGCGTGCGCAACTGTTCTATTAGCTCGAACATATCGATCTGGCCCTGAAAATCGACCTGCTGCGCCGGCTCATCGAGCACCAGAAAATCAGGATTGCGCAAGAGTGCGCGGGCTAGAAGGATGCGTTGAAATTCACCGCCTGAAAGTGTTTCCACCTGAGCCTCGCGTAACTGGGGCACGCTGACTTCCCTTAGCACCTCAGAAATCTCATCTTTTCCCACATTGGCCGACATGCGCAAAAATCGGTGCACAGTCAATGGCAACACCGGATCTATCTCGAGGCGCTGCGGCATATAACCGATGACAAGACCGGGCGCTTTATCTACACGCCCTGCCTGATAGGGAATGAGACCGAGAATGGCGCGGATCAGGGTGGTTTTGCCGGCGCCGTTAGGGCCGATCAGACTAACAATTTCACCGCCGAAAAGCTCAAGGTCGATGCCAGAGAGAATTCTTCTTCCATTCTGACTAACCCCAAGCCTTTCAGCTGATACAAGGCGCCGGCCTACTTTTTCGAGCGGCACACTCATGACGCTGCGCAGGACGGACATTCGCCATGCAACTCGACCGTCTGACTACGGATGGTAAAGCCCGCCGCAGCTGCCTGTCGCGCAACTGCTTGATCGATACCCTCGCCATCTATCTCACTCACTTCACCGCATTTCTGGCAGATGAGGAATTGCGCGTTATGGAGCTCGTCCGAGCCAGAACAGCCTATGAAAGCGTTGAGGCTGTCCACACGGTGTACCAGTCCGTGCGCTATTAGAAATTTTAGCGCGCGATAGACGGTCGGCGGACGCACGGATTTTTCGGTCTCACCCAAGCGGTCGAGAAGGTCATATGCCTTCACCGCCTTGTGGCTGTCCCAAATTAATTCGAGCACGCGGCGACGAGTGCGCGTCAAACGCGCCCCACGCTGGCGGCAGAGCGATTCAGCGCGGTCAAGGGCCTGACCGATGCAGCGACCATGGGCGTGTGCGGTGCCGTGAAAGCCCCGCGCGCCCTCCACATCACTCAATTTCGGCCCGGTTGTTTTTGTCATTTCATTACCGGTTCTTCACTCTATAAACGTTATGATTAATGAAATGTTATAATTAATGGGTTGCTCATTCAATCTGAGCAAGCTTCCCCGCCAAGCGCCTCGCCCTGATTTAGCGAGGCCGTTGGCCATAGCGCCCTACCAAAAGGATAGCGCAATGGATCTGCGATAGGTCTTTCCAATCGAGATCAAGTTCTAAGCACGAACATCTCGAAAGCAATTATGTTTAGAACAAAAATTTGTATATAGAATTATAATATATATTGTTTATCAATAACATATAAAATTTAAATAATGTTATACATTAATTTATAATTAGAGCTTAACCACTGGCACCGCGCAGGATTTCTAGAGATAATCAAGAACGGAGCATTCAGAGGTAATGTATGAGCAGACCCCAAAATCTCGTTATGGAACGGCGCGGTGCGGCGGCACTTGTGATTCTGAATCGACCTGATGTTCGTAACGCACTCAACTATGATTTGATATCAGAAACTGAGGAAGCGCTTCATGGTCTAAACAAAAATGACGATTGCCGCGCCATAGTGCTTACCGGCAGCGGTGAGCAGGCGTTCTGCGCTGGCATGGATTTGGATCTAGTGCGCAATCTCGACGCGGACACATCAACTGACTGGCTGGTGCGCCTGAAAGGGCTTTATGAAGCGATCCGATGGCTCAAAAAACCAATTGTAGCTGCCGTGAACGGTGCTGCCGCCGGCGCCGGCTATCAACTCGCGCTCCTCTCCGACCTCCGCGTCGGCCACGCCAAAGCTTCTATGGGCCAGCCGGAGATTAATGTCGGGCTCGCCAGTGTGCTTGGCGCGCATATTATGGAGCCTTTTCTCGGCCATGCGCGAACCGTCGAACTGACGCTCAGTGGCCGGTTGATGGATGGCAAGGAATGTTACCATCTCGGGCTTTACAATTACCTTGTCGATGCCGAAGAGGTCTTAGACAAGGCATTGGCGGTTGCCAAGGCCTTAGCAGAAAAGCCTCCGAATGCCATGCGTCTCAGCAAGGAACGCTTCCGCATCGCCGGTCAAGCAGGCTTTGATAACGCCTTCAAAGTTGCCGAGCGCCTACAACGCGAAGCCTTTTATAGTGGCGAGCCACAAAGTGTCGCAGCGAAATTCTTCGAAAAAAAATGACTGATCGGTTCACCCAGTCAATTGGGCATGCCAACGGTGACGACAAGCGCATCGACGGCAAATACGCCCTTGCCTTTGGGCCAAACCAATAACGGATTGATATCGACCTCAGCGATATCAGGATAGGCAATAGCTAGGGCGCTCAAACGTTCCAATACCTCTCCGAGTGCTTCGAGGTCAGCGGGCGGGCGACCGCGCGCTCCGGATAGGAGCGCAAAGCCTTTAAGCTCACGCGCCATCGCCACCCCCTCACCTGCCGGGAGCGGGGCGACCCTGAGCACTTTGTCTCCCAGTGTCTCGGCGAAGATACCGCCCATCCCAAGCAATATGACTGGGCCAAATACCGGGTCGCGACGCATGCCAATGATCATCTCCACAGCTCCGTCGCCAGCCATCTCATAAACGCCAACACCGGCGATCTTAGCATCCGAAGTATGGGCTAACACGTTGGTAAGAATTTTACCGTAAGCCTGGCGCAATTCCTTTTCCGAAATGATTCCGAGGGCTATGCCATTAGCTTCACTCTTATGGGAAATATCGGCGCTGTCGACCTTAAGTACGACTGGATATCCAATTTCGCTGGCCAAGCGTACCGCCTCTACCTCCGACTTTGCGAGACCACCCTTGGCAAGAGGAATGTCGGCTGCTTTGAGAACCACTCGGCTATCGCTTTCGCCAAGTGTACCTGAAGCAGACACTCGGAACGGTGCGATATTTAGGACCCCCGCCTTGCCAGGAGCAACATAGGTGCGGTCTGCATACATCGCGGCCAGTACGCGAGCAGCACGCGCTGGCGCCGGATAGACCGGTATACCTGCGGTGCGTAGGATGCGCGGCGCCTGCCCTTCACCGCCAAGCCAGCCAGCGAGTAATGGCTTACCGGTCTCGTGTGCCGCAGCAGTAATAGCGTCAGCAACTCCGTCGATGTCGCGACGAATAGCACCCAAAAAACACAGCACCGCGTCAATATTCGGATCCGCAGCAATCCGTTTGATGTGACGACGGATGCAATCAGGGTCAGCCAACGCCTGAAGCGCAACATCAACCGGATTGCGAGGTCCAACAAAGGGTAGCATGTCAGCCACGAGCTCCGCTTCCGTGGTACTGTTGAGAGCGGGCACGTCTAGGCCAGACGCATTCAATTGATCAGCGCATAAAACACCTATGCCGCCAGAATTGGTTAGCACGCCAATACCCCGCCCCAGAGGGCGCTTCTTTGTCAGGGAAAACCCTTCGGCCAGATCAAACAACTCGTCACTATCTTCCGCCTCGACAATGCCCCATTGGCGGAAGGCAGCGCGGTGACAATCGTAAGCGCCCGCTAGTGCACCGGTATGAGACGCTGCAGCCGCGGCACTCTCTTGGTTGCGTCCACCCTTAAGAATGACTATGGGAGTGTTGTTCTTGCGCGCAATCTCCGCTGCAACGCGCAACTTCGCGGCATTGCGAACACCCTCGATATAACCAACGATGACGCCAATGCGTTCGTCTTGCGCCATATAAGCAGCAGCATCTGCGAAGTCGATGCCTGCTTCGTTACCGGTGCTAACAAGATAACCAAGACCAATGCTTCGGCGAATGCATTCGTTGGCCATGATGCCGCCAAAGATGCCGCTATGTCCGGCGAAGCCGATAGCGCCAGGCGCGATATCATCCTGACCGAGCTCGGAGGAAAAATAGGCAACACTACGATCTAGAAAATTGGCCACCCCTTGCGAATTGGGGCCACATAGCACACTTCCATGAGCACAGACGAGTTCACGTAAGTGGCGTTCCATCTCCACGCCTTCTGGCCCGCTCTCGGCGAAGCCGCTGCTATAGACAGTAAACGCTCCCACGCCAAAATTCTGCGCTGTTTCGACGACGGAACAGACAGCCTTGGCTGGAACCGCGACGATCGCCATATCCGGCACCTCCGGCAACACATCAATGGACGGAAAACAGCTGAGATCGGCAACTGTGTGATGCTTGGGGTTGACTGGGTAGATTTCCCCTCGATAACCATAATGGCGAAGATACGCGATTGGCCGGCCACCAACGCGCCCCAGGTCGGGCGTAGCACCGAGAATGGCGATAGAACGAGGTTTCAGCAGTTTGCCAAGATCAGAAAATGCGCTCATAACCAAAATGTGACGTGAAAGTGCAAGGGTAACATTGCATCGGATTCCGGACCTGCCGCCACGATATGAATAATATTAATAAATGATGTCAAATCATTGGCGGGGCGCTTGTTGGCATCGCTGTCGAGGCACAGCAGCATTATTGCTTTACCTATATGGAATTGGATTAGCGAATTGGCAACCATGCCCGACGCGCTGGCAGTTGACTCTTTCCATGGCACCTCGCACGAAATAGCCTGAACGCCAGAATAGACAATGATTTGGGGATAGATATGGCCAAACTTTCAGATAAGACAGCAGCGATCACTGGCGGCGCAGGCGGCATTGGCAGCACGATCGCCAAGTGCTTCGCAGCGGAGGGTGCGCGGCTGGCGATCTTGGACATTAACGGTAACGTCGCTAAGGAGACCGCCGCCAACCTTGGAACAGAGCATTTTAGCCATGTTCTCGATGTTGGCGACGATTCTTCGGTAAATGCTGCTTTCCAGGCCGCAACCGACGAACTCGGTGATATCGACATCTTGATTAACACTGCCGCTATCGCCGGCGTGAGAACGGTCGAGGAAATGCTAATCGATGAGTGGGACGAAATGTTCCGCATCAATGTGCGCGGATCATTTTTGTGTTGCCGTGCGGTATTGCCTGGCATGCGGCGAAAAAAATGGGGTCGCATCGTTAATTTCGCTTCCGAGGTAGCGCATCGCGGCAACTCAGGCCTCAGCCATTACGCTGCGTCGAAGGCGGCAGTCATTGCTTTTTCCAAATGCCTCGCCCTCGAAACCGTGGGCGACAACATCACGGTCAATATACTTTCACCGGGCCCTACAGACACCGCCATGNTGGCCGGTATCGACGAAGAGGTGATCGAAAAATTGATCAAAGACCTACTGCCCATCGGCCGATTAGGAACGCCGGAGGAAATGGCTGCCGCCGCCCTCTTCCTCGCCTCTGACGATGCATCATTTTGCGTTGGCGCAACTCTCAATGCTAATGGCGGCATATACCTTCAGTGAGTCAAAAGTAAGCGACGACAAATCAGCCATCCTTTACNACTCTCCNCAACAAATCTNCCGGAAACACNACCAANCATTAATTATTCATTGCTTAGCGCCGNCAGAGCTTCNTCNGCAGTCATCACATCAGCAAATTGCTGAATCATAGTCTCCAGCGTGGCNAGGTGCTCCTCATCTGAGAGAGCNGCGGTGCAATCGCTGAGTATCACCGTGTTGAAACCAAGCATCATCGCGTCACGCGCCGTCGATTCACAGCACACATTGGTCTTGGTACCAGCGATGAGTATGGTATTGATTCCTCTCTCACGCAGGAGGCTTTCAAGCGAAGAGGAGCCCTGGATGAGCGCACTATAGCGATTCTTAAATATCTGCAGATCCTGCTCCAAGACATCAAGGTCCGCCCAGATCTGCTGGCCATCAGCACCGGGCTCAAGACCATTGATGGCTTTCTCGCGAACATCAGCAGCGACAAAAACATCGAAGAAGCTTGGCCAATCGCTCCCATCACCCTCGCGGCTGTTGGCGTGGGTGACCCAGATCACTGGCACTTCCAGGACGCGCAAGCGTGACGTCAGCCGGTTAATGCCGCCAACAATATCTCGACCCTTAGGCACTTCTACTGGCGCGCCAGGTCTGAGAAAGGTGTTCTGCATATCGATGATCACCAACGCTGTCTTCTCTGGTTGTAGCTTGTGAAAAAGATGAAATCGCCCGCGCCGCGCCATTACCCGGTCAACAATCTGTGGACGAATGGCAACATCATGCATGTCGCGCCCTATAACTTTACTATATCGTTTAGGAACGGGTCGCCGTGGAGCGCCGTTTCAGTGTCGATTAACTTGGCACATCCTGGGCAGTAGAAACGCCTCAGTAATATGTTGGAAGCATTAGAGTACGGATGACCGCCAGAACCCTTGAGCGGCGCCTCATCGATCTGGGCAGCCTCCTTCCAAGGCTTACCCTGCGGTCCAAATTCATGACCGCAGTCCATGCATGCGATTTGCCCCATGTCGTTGACTACAAGGGAAGCGGAAATACGCACGTTCATTTTGCTGCCTCTACGCGACCAAGGCGTTCATTTCGGATGACCGCTCGCGCCTCTTCGCTCGCCGTTTCGTCAACGGCACCCGAATCGTCAAGGACAACGCCATAGATGCGTCGCGCTACCATTTCGCTCACAGCACCCTCCCGCACATCGCGCGCCGTATTAGCAGGATCACGTTCGATCGGATCGCCATAGCCTCCGCCTCCGTCGGAACGCACATATAGAACGTCCCGGTCCATCAATGGAAAGACACCCCAGGAGATTGATTCCTGCTCACCAGTCATTTCCTCCGCCGAATTAGCAAAGGGATTAATGTTTTTACCCTCTAACGCCGCCTCATTGTTATGGACCCAGCGAAAATTGCACGGTGCACCGGGATGACCGCCACCGAGTCCGTCGCTCATGGAGAATTTCGTGCCTTTGCCCGAGACCACATAATGAATGCCACCATCCGGCGAATCATGCTGCTGAATTGCATATTCTAAGGAGGTGCCACCGCGATATTTTCCCGCCCCACCGGAATCGCTTGTCGCCCGGCGAAAAAGATAACGCACGGGGAAGTGGCTCTCTGTAGTCTCGACATTAGCCATGCGGCCGATCGGATTGGGAATCTCGCCACCAACATCGACGCCATCGGCAAAGCTCCGTCCGCCTCCAGCTCCACCAAAGGTCTCAGTCATGATGCCGATGGCTTCCTGATTCTTCTGATTCTGACCAAACATAAAAATAGCAAAATGGCTACCATGCCATACTGCTGTCGCCTCCTTCGCGTATTTCTCTGAGGCCGATAGCATTTTCGAGATACAGATGCAGGCAGCATTGTTGACCGACTGTATGGCACCGACCGTTGCTAGCGAAATGGGCGCCGGGCGAGTGCAATTCACGATGGTACCTTCCGGAGCAATCATCGAGATCGGGCGCAGAACTCCATCGTTCCAAGTGATATCGTAGCACAGCAGAGGAAAAAGCGGAGCGAAGAACCCACCCCATGACGCCCAGTAGGCGCAATTGATGCCGTATTTTGACTGTTCGCTTGAGCCAGTGAAATCAAAGGTTAGTGTATCTTTATTCTTCGTCATGGCGAGGAGGACACGGTAGGTCTCATCCTCGATATCAAAATATTGCCGAGATTCCCAGCGCCCGTCAGGCAATTCGCACAGGCGGTCGCGAAAACTCTGCTCCGATTGATCAACCAGCGATTGGCAAGCCTGATCTACCGAAACGGGGCCGTATTTTTCGACCAACGCCACCATGCGCTCCCGCGCTACGTTGTTGGCGGCTATCATCGAGGAAAGGTCGAGTGCCACCATTTCCGGTGCGCGCACCATGTTTAGGAGCGTATCCATGATGTCGGTATTCATCTCGCCGCGATCAACGAGCTTGAGGCCAGGCGAGGAAAAACCTTCAGTGAAGATGTCACGCGAATCTGGACTAAATCCTCCGGGGACCATAGCGCCAATATCGTAGACGTGGACAAAGCACGCGCTCCACGCCACCAATTTGCCTTCATAATGTATGGGCGCGACGAGATAGACATCGGAAGTGTGCAACGCTGCCGTGTAAGGGCAATTAGTGAGAAACACGTCACCCTCGTTGATACGCCCCTCGAAGCGCCGGATTATCGCTTTGCAGGCTTCCGCCGCGCTGGTCAGATGGTGCAGAAAGCCGACACCGCCCATGAGGAGAGAGCCATCGGCGCGATAAAGAGAGACCATAAGATCGTGACCCTCGTTTGTGATAGCACTACCCGACACATGCTTCAGCGTGATCACCGCCTCGTCAATGACACGGTAAAGTCGGTGTCGAATGATCGAGAAGGTAATCGGATCCACGGCGCTCACTTCTTTCTCCCCCCACAATCGAATTCAATGACCATATTGCGGTATTCATCAAGATGACCGGTCTGCTTGTCCTGCAGCACGATGGTGGTGATCGGCGTATGGATCACCGCCGGACCAATGATCTCGTTTCCTGGCTGGAGTAATTCAAAATCGTAAATATCAGATTCGACGAGTTCACCGGCGGCCTCGACAAAAATTGGCCGCCTTCCTATGCGCGCACCCGAAGCATTTGTGTCGCCGAGAACGAGCTTGTCTAACTCGGGCCGTTTCATCAGACCGCGCGCGGTGAGGCGAAACATGGTCATCTCCATACCAGCGGCGCGATAGGCCGAACCCTTGCCGTATTTGCGCTCATAAAGCGCCTCAAAATCATCGATCAACGCCTGCAACCCTGCCTCATTCAACGGTCTTTCAGCGCGCACCGGCGTCGTCACCTCATGCACCTGACGGCCATATCGGAAATCGATCGACCAATCATAGGCCGTGCAAGCTTCATCAAAGCCCTCCTCGCTAAGTTGGGTACAAGCTTGCTCTATCATCGGGTCAAAGATGGCGTTGATCTCTTCTACATGGCTCGGCACGGCAAGTGTCTTGGTGACAGTGTATTCATGCACGATATCTGCAGAAACGAGACCAAAAGCGCAGTTCACTGATGCCGTGTAGGGGATGACGATGCGCTTCACGTTCAATTCCGCACCAAAAATGCCACAAACCAGAGGACAGCTACCGCCGAATGCATGAAGCACGAAATCGCGCGGGTCGAGACCACGCTCCACCGTGATCTCGTGGATGAGATCGGTGATCTGAGCTGCCGCGATGCGGTAGATACCCATCGCCGCCTCTTCAACATCGAGGCCAAGCGGGGCAGCAATCTTCTCCCTAAAGATGGCTCTGGTGCGCTCAAAGTCTAGTTTGATTGAGCCGCCGAGAAAATTCTCTGGATTCATATAGCCGACCAGGATCATCACATCGGTCAGAGTAGGCTCCTCGCCACCTTGGCCATAGCAGATTGGGCCGGGTCGGGCACCGGCGCTGCGCGGGCCAACACTCGGCACGTTGGAACGCGGATCCAAGGAGACGATGCTGCCGCCTCCCGCGCCAATCGAAACTACCTCGATTTTTGGCGCGACATAATGGAAACGGTCGACCATCGGCTCGCGGGCATAATCGAACTCGCCACCCTGAATGACCCCTACCTTAAAAGTCGTTCCACCCATATCTGCAGCGATAACGTCCTTATCGCCCATCGTTTGACCAAGAAAACGACTGCCGATGACACCGGCCGCCGGGCCACATTCGATCATGCCAACGGCGCGCCCCGCAGCCTCGTTCGCTGGTAACAGCCCACCATAACCTTGCATGACGAGAAGCGGTCCGTCATACCCCTCGCCTGTTAATAGCTCCTGAAGGTTGTTGAGGTAGTCCGCCGCGATATTACCGGCATAGGCGTTAATCACGGTTGTCGAAGTGCGCTCATATTCACCAGGTACTGGCGCGATATCGCTGGAGAGTGACACATAGGTGCCAGGCGCTACCCGCTCAATCACCTGTCTCACAGCCTGCTCATGACCGGGATTATAGAACGACCATAGAAAGCATACGGCAAGCGCCTCGACACCCTTTTCCTCGATCAGATAGCGTACGGCCTCCTCAGTCGCGTCGAGGTCAATTTCGCGCAACGCGGCCCCCTTGTAGTCAACGCGCTCTGGGACGCCCTGAATTCGCTCGCCTGGCACCAGTGGCACGGCACGTTCGGTTGCCACCGGATGCTTGATACCATCCTCGCTAAGCCCACCCCAACGACCATAAGCGCCACGCGTGATAAGCAGAGTATCTTCAAAACCTTCGGTGGTAATTAGGCCAGTACACGCCCCCTCGCGAGTGAGTAATGTGTTGTCTACCACAGTCGATCCATGAACGAAGAGCGAAGTACTGGACAAGAGATTAGCCAAGGACGAGTTCATACTATCGGCCGCAGAGCAAATAGAGTTAATCACTCCTTCAGCAAAATTTGGTGGTGTTGAAAGAGCCTTGCCAAGGTACAGCGGTTCGCCTGGAACAAACACAATGGTGTCGGTGCAGGTTCCCCCAACATCTGTCGCGACAACACAGGTTGTTTTCGCAGAATTACCCATAAAGCACTGGTCTCGCTAAATTTCCGAGTGCGCTATAATGGCGCTTCTGGCGTGGCGGGACAATGTCTCCTCAGACGAATTATTGCCGCGCTTCTCCACGCCGGGTGGCTATGATGCGCGCCAGTTACTATTGCAGGCATTGTGTAATAGCACAGGCAGAGTTTCCGTGTTGAAAATCTCTGTATCGTCGTTAACTCACTCGATCAAGGCTTGTCCTGCGGTAGGCACTGCGTTATCGAAACAGTGGTGGAAAACGAAACCGTCATGCTGTTCGATTGTCGCTCGATCAGTGAATAGAAAGGAATCCCGCCATGTCCACCATCATCGGCACCATTCAGAGCATCCGACGCTATGCTGTCAAATCCATGGGCCCGCAGGAGATCAATCAATCCATAATTACCGAGCACGGTATTTTAGGCGACCGCGCCTATGCGGTGATCGATCAAGCCACCAACAAGATAGGCAGCGCTAAAATGCCAAAAAAGTGGGGCGCACTGCTCGGCCTCAGCTCAGCCTATGCGGTGGAACCCCATGACGGCCAGCCGCTGCCGCCAGTGCAGATTAACTGGCCGGATGGCAGCAGCGTGTTGAGTAGCGCCGAAGACCTAGATCTTCGCCTTTCCGAGACCATAGGCCGTTCGGTCCGACTGATTACGGATAAGCCAGAGGAAGTCAGCCTCGAGCGTATGGACCCGTTGGCAGCTGAGGAAACTATCGCCGATATTGGCGAAATCATGATGGAAGGTCGCTTTTCTGATTATGCTGCCATACACATGCTGACGGACGCCTCGATCGCCCAACTTTCGCGCTTGAAACCCAACACCGACTTTAATCCTGGTCGCTTCCGCCCTAATCTGGTGATCCAGACGAAAGAAGGACTCAGCGGCTTTGTTGAGAACGATTGGGTCGGCAAGACTGTGCATATCGGCGATGATGTGCGCGTGCGAATCTCCGACCCGACGCCACGCTGCTTAATCCCGACTCAGCCCCAGCATGGCGGCATCACAAAGGACATGAACGTCGTCTCCGCTGTCCTTGAACACAACAAGCTTGCGGTGCCAATTCTAGAAAACGAGGAATTGCCTTGCGTCGGCGTCTACGGCTTTATCAGCGAGACAGGTGGCATTCGAACGGGCGATAAGGTTATGGTGGAGTAACGCCCGGCGAGAGGACGCATGCCGAAGAGCGCGAGGGGTCAATATCTAGCTGTTTCTGAGCAGTGGCTCAGCAGTTTCGGCCGGGCGCTTGAAAC
>PBDG01000011.1 GCA_002717225.1 Rhodospirillaceae bacterium
ATCGTGAGGCCATTTACCAGTGTGATACCACTGCCCTTCAAAACCACCTAGACCTTCAAATTGGGGTTCGTTTATCGCAGAAAGACAACCAGTAGCCATCAAACAATAGGTTGCCGAAACTAAAAATCCATCTTCTGTCTTAACTACCCAGCGGCTTACTTTCTCATTGAAGTGCGCAGAGACAACCTTGGACTCCAATTGAATGTCGCTTAGCAAGGAAAAACGATCCGCTACATACTCAAGATAACTTAAAATTTCTGGTTGCGTGGCAAACCTCTCTGTCCAATTCCACTCCTGTTGAAGCTCCTCAGAAAACTGATAGGAATACTCTACGCTATCAGTATCACAACGTGCACCAGGGTATCGGTTCCAGTACCAAGTACCACCGACACCTTTTCCCGCCTCTAGAACAAGCGTGGAGAGTCCAAGTCTGCGAAGGCTATACAACATATATAGGCCTGCAAATCCTGCTCCAACAATTACAGCATCATATTCACGCATCGACTAACCTCCGCCGATTAAAATTTCTCTAGAAAATTTCATTCAGTCATTCGATGATTATTCGTCGCCCATTCTCCTGCTCAAATTCTGATCAAATAGCATATTCTATTCTTTGCAACTGCTCTCGTTGCACTCAAGATAGCCGGTACGGCACCAAGAGGGACACCAAAAACGGTGAGATTCAAAATTGACAATGTTTGAGGGAAGAAGAAGTTACTGTCCAGCAATGGTATCTATCGCGAACCATGGCAAGGCGGATGGCTAATGCCCGTCGGGAATGTAGTTCAAATTTTTTCAAAAAATTAAGACCGCTTGCCAATAAACTGAAGGGACCGACCGGTAATCAAAATATCATGCTGGCAAATCGGGAGGAGAGCGTTGAGTCAAAGAGAAAAGTATCTCTTGTGGGAATCATATCAACAAACACTTCAGAATATTCTACAGAAACTCGCCGATTATATCGGCGAAGCACGCGACGCAACTTAAATAATAGAACTGGTAGTTCGCAAAAAATTTACGGAACCACAACGAAAAAGCTTATTGAATAAATTATTATCGGTCAAAATATTTTCATTTATTTCTTAGACGGCTAAGTACGTACTCTGCAATTAATCTAGTGAGCACGTTCATTTCCCCAAACCATTACATGTAATTGGGGAAGAACGGTCACAGAAAACCATTTATCGCGAAAGACCCAATCCAATAGTAGTCGATACTGTCTCATTAAGACGTCTTCTGATTTTCTGTCTGCCCCCAACATTTTGTTGTTAGGCAAAAAGTTTGGGTTCCCAACTTGTAAATACATTGGAATGTCATAGTAACGTTCAGCTGTACTCTTGGCAAAATCGTAATCCTGTTCATTAAATACAGTAACCTTGAGCACTAATTTAGGTCCAACACTCTCAGCAACGCATTTGTCAAATTTTTCCCAATCTACTGCCTCCGAGGAAGAAGGTCCCTTGGGGCTGAGAAAAAGCCAATCCAATTTACGAAACCATTTGCGGGGAATAGATCCCTGGGTTTCAAGTGCAAAGGTAAAATCCTCTCTCTTTCCCTTATCAAGTAACGGTTCCAGGTCATGCATAGCCGGGTTCCCACCGGACAAGGTGACAAGAATCGGATTCCCATCGGTATGTTTTTTCACTTCATTTAATATCTCGTCCGAGTTCATCCGCCGCCACTCGCTACTTTGCTCTGGAAGAACAGCGTACAGTGTATCACACCAAGTACAGCGGTAATCGCATCCCCCGGTACGAACAAATACCGTAGGTAATCCTATAAGTGCTCCCTCTCCCTGAACAGTCGGTCCGAAAATTTCTGAAACACGAATCATTTTATTGCCTCATGTACCGTTCTCGGTACTGACATAGTCAGAATAACAATTAGGAGTTTCCCGGACACGAACTCGAGTAAGCATCGCTACACCATTGCTACGTTCTCGAACAGGTCCGGCTAATCTATGGAACCAGTGTGCAGCCAAACTCTCGGCCGTTGGCTGTTGGACAATCACATAAATTTTTGTTGATAGCCGAGTATCTGTGGTTTCACAAAACCCAAATTGTTCAAGTTTGTCAGCGATACTTGAAAGCCATACCTCAAAGTTCACATCCGGGGCGCAAAACATTTTGAGAAGTTCAGCGTCCTCTATTGTGATGATAAACCCGTGATCGCAGGGTTCATCTATGTGCCGCATCATTTCGTCTTTGAGAAATGAAAAATCTATAACCATATCTGTCTGTTCGCCTGACTCGTGCAATTGCGCGTCACGTGCGCAACAAGTTGCCTCGATCGTATAGCGATGACCGTGAAGGTGTCTGCACTTCGATCCATGTGTCATGACACGATGACCGGCATCTATACCGATAAGTCGTGTGACCGAGTAATTTTCGACTGCGGTGCTTATCATACTTCATGGATTCCTTTTTCTATGCTAGCTAACCGGCAAAGGATAAGCGTGCGTCTCGCGTCAATTTATCGCAATAGATGTCGATGAGTTCCGATATTCTTGATACCCCGACTTCCGAAGATCGCAGGCTGGGCAGGCAGCGCATCCGTACCCCCATTCGTGCCGGTTTGTGCGATCGCCGAAATAACACGAATGCGTGTCTTCAAGAATCAGGCTTACTAGTTCTGAACCGCCAAGTTGTTCCGCGAGTTGCCAGGTTTGAGATTTGTTGATCCACATAAGGGGCGAGTCGATCACGAAACGACCATCCATCCCGATATTAAGTGCCAGTTGCATCGCCTTAAGTGCGTCGTCGCGACAATCTGGGTATCCGGAGAAATCTGTCTCACACATTCCACCAACAATATGCTTGGCGGCGCGTCTGTAGGCTACAGCGCCTGCCATTGTCAGAAAGATTAAATTTCGACCCGGGACAAAAGTTGATGGCAAACCGTTTTCTTCCATCTGGATTGCCGTGTCACGCGTAAGCGCAGTCTCGCTAATTTCACCAAGAACCGATATATCAATCATTTGATCCTGGCCAAGTTTGTCCCGCCAATTTGGAAAATCGTCCTTGATCCTATCTAAGATCCGAGGCCGACACTCAAGTTCAACAGAGTGGCGTTGTCCGTAATCAAAACCTATTGTCTCAACTTGAATATATTGCTCCAAAGCCCATGCAAGACAGGTGGTGCTGTCCTGCCCCCCTGAGAAAAGTACCAGAGCCTTTTGATCCCTCATCGCGAACTCCGTCAGTTTGTATGACTTGTCTGCGGCTCAATTTCGTCCGCGATAAATTTTAGTTTCATATTCTCTTCATCGTCTCCTCCTTGATCGCGTACGATGCGAACCAAAAAATCACTTAGCAGTCGTATATCTGGAGCGGTATTTTGAAGTTTGTTCCAAGGCCGATCTTCACCAGGAAACTTCCAATACCCAGAAGTCCACGCTACGTGCTCTTTCAAACACATTATCTTGTCTGCAAATGAATTCCGGTCACGAGCGGCGTGCCGAGCATAGGCCATTTCCATAGCGTAGCCCATTGACTGAATACCTGCACCGTGGACCAAGCGCGATGTTTTTGGATTCATCCCCCCCCAAGCTTCAGGAAATACGTCCTGAACGGCACCATAGAAATCACTTATTAAACTAAAGGCACGGTCTTCACCGTCCGGCATATGAATAAACTCACGAATGGCTCCGTTGCTTCTTGAATTCATTATTGTTTTCTGAATCGCATTGCTTGACAAAATCCCGGAGGGATTTGTGTGCTGACGTATTACGCTAAAAAGTGAAGATTTTTTGTCAAAATTAAGCCTGGCAGTGAGGGCCGCGGCAAAAGACCTATTTGATAACCGATAGGGAAGCCCTTTAACCGAAGGTAGTAGTTCATATATCAACTCTTTTGGAAGTGGGCGGGTATTATTAATTAAAATAAATTGGCGCCTTAATTCCTCCTCGTCCTTGCAAACGATTGCAGACACAAAAATTTGAAAATCGCGATCTGCAAGAGGCTGCAGGGCAGACAATCGTTGTTGACCATCAACAATCAAGCCACACGGGCCATTAGAAATATCAATTGTGACTTTTGCAGTGCCATCATTCGTATCGGTCATGGTCACACCATTCACGAAGGCGAGCACAACAGAATTCGGCAAAACAGCTTCATCACGCTTAAGGTAATCTCGTATTTCATGGATATGAGTTGAGATTTTTGGGCGCTGAAAGCCGAACAAATCACCCTGCTCAGAACGTCCTGCTCGCTTGACTTCTGCAAGTTCGAACACTTCTTGTGCGGTCGCGGCGAATACAAAAACGTCGTGTTTTTTACTCTGCCGCGCTTTGATCGCTTTGAAACTCAGATTCTGTGTCATTTAATGGGTGGCTTTCTAGTTGGGCAATGTGTTTGCCATAGACAGCTAGGTTATGAATTCCCCGTCTCTTGTTTCGGTTACTTGCTCGAAAAATGACAACATCTATCGATATAGATTGGCAAATATTACAATCACAATATTTCCATGGTCTTGCGGATAGAGTGCGTGCGGTACGTTCTCGCACCGCATCAATCTTCTTTTTATCACGATCCGTTAAACCATTATCCCGCCCGAATATTAGTGCTTTATTGTAATGAATGACGGCATCCAGTGCCTCTTCCATCGCAGCCTCATTACGGTCATAGGCTCGTACTAAATCCAATGCGGTACTTTCCCTATTTTGCAAATCTTCCTGAGAATATGCTCCCTCTTTTACGAGTCTCATAAGGGCATTATTCTCCAGAGCCTGAGGAATTCTAATGGCTGTAAAATATTCAAGTTTTTTACCATCAGAAGGCATGAAATAATTATATCTGGTATCTTTAAAAGCACGAATGAGCGGCGATGTGGTATCAAAACTAGACAATTTGTGCCTAAGGAATTCTGTAATCTGATCTGCTTTGGCAAACCCTAAGATGTGAAGTTGCGGCTTTTCTCCGATCTCATCACGAATGGCATCCAGAACAATATGTATTTGATGGGCTTTGAGGGGTGCCATACCACCAACAGCAAGATACTGATAACCCATAGAAACAAGTTCGTTTGCGGCACTGGCCATGGATAGCGGAGACCACCCCTGAATAACACCGACCGGTGTAAATTGATTTCCAAGACGCTGGCTTCGTTCCAAAAATTCTCGAGCATTAGACAATGTGAGTTCATATCTACGACGGTTTTCAATATCCCCTGGTAGATTGGAGTTAGCTTTTGATTTTTCTTCAGAGGTGGACAACACTTCAAATGCAAAAATAATGTGATCGACCGAACATCCATGGGTGAAGCGCCCATCGCCATAAAAATCAACGGTATCTTCTGCCGTAAACGGTGGTTCGGTCATCTTATGATATGTGAACGCTCCACAATCGCCAAAAACCAATGAATTTGGGTAATCCTTTTCGTGATATCGCAGAAATTCCCTGGCACCGACCCTTCGGAATCGCATGGCCTGGGACTCACTGTATTTTCCCGAAAACATCCCTCCAACAATTCCGCGAGAAACTAAAATTCCATCATACGGCGCGTATCCGAGAAGCTCATGTGGAAACACGTCATCCCAATATATTTCACGTTCCGGCGGAGAACGGTCCGTCAAAAAATCGTAGTTTGGGTCAACATAATCCAGGCTATCCGCGAATATGAATTTCATATTCAATCCTGTGATGCCGCAAAATCTAATTGAACGAGCAATTCAGCAAGAGACTTAATATGCTTGGGCAAATTCTGTACTTCATTCCACCGAAGTCCCAATCCCTCCCATGTTCCTTCAGTCCAACGACAGTGTTGTTCAATTCTATGTAATGCCTCTCTTACTTCTTGCTGAGGGTTATTGGACTTGTGTACCCGCGGCATTATTCGATCCATGAGTACGCCCATTGCTTCTATGCCTGCCGAATGCATTAAGCGACTCTCGGTGGGTTTCTTGCCCCACGCATCTGGGAACTCATCTTTTACGGCACTCCAGTAAATACACATGACCCGATACATGGCATCAACATTAGAATTTCCTTCGCCGAGATTCTTGAACAGCGAAAGCGCCCCATAATTGTTAATGGACCGTTTCATAACGTTGATCAGTGCAGTGTCATGAATTACCGCTTTTTTATTTGGGTCTTCGGCGGAAATTCGCTTGATCAAATCATGGAACGGTGAGGAAGGATCTCGATTAAGAAGATTACATAGTTCGCTTGGTATTTTACGCGCTGTTAGGTCTGGTGGTAATTCCGCATCAATTTCAGGCAATAATTCATTGATAAGTCGAACCGGGAGTGGTTTTGCTTTGTTGACCAATATGAATTGCTCACGCTGCATTTCTAGGTCAACTGCAGCAAACCCGACGACCGGTACTGGGATTTTTTGATTAGTGGTCTTGGATAGCGCCAATGACCGTTGTTGACCATCAACGATCCAAGCCATTCGCTTGCCCTCTTCGCGAATTGGAATTTGGAGGGTTCCAATACTCGAAATATTCATCAGACCCTTAGGTGAGGGACCGCGAGATTGCTTGAACAATGAATCAGATGAGAGCGCGAGAATAATGGCATTGGGAAACAAAACACTACCTCGGTTCAAATACTCCACAATTTGATTGACGTGACGTTGAATCTCTTTTCGCTGAAAACCTTTTAGATCATCTGCCTCGTCTCGATAGATGCGACTAATTTCTGCTACTTTCAATATGTCGGATCCTCGAAGAAAGAATGAATACACTGTCAATCCGTCTCCTTGGCTTGTCCGAAGCGCGCGAACCGAAATTACCTTTTTTTTCATTTTATTTTCCTAATTTCTTCGAGTGCATCTCGACTGCTTGTTTATATAGATTTTTAAATCTCCCTTGTTCACAAGCAATTTTGTGATGATCCCGCAAACGCCGAAGCAATTTCCCCGACCCTCCACCATAATTTTCTATATCAATAGAAATCAGACTGAGAATGTTTTCGTTGGTCTCAACAGGGCGTTTAATCCTTTTTGGAGGAGTCCAATTTCTGATTGCATCAGCAACGGCGTCTTGATCATTTCTAGCGTTAACACCAAGTGTCGTTGGATTTTCGATTACAAGGTCCACATAATGCCGCATTGCACGTTGCGAGAAATCTCCCATTGCGCCCTTGTAAGTGCTGTTTGGCCCATTTAATTTACTGTCATATGGCATAATGCATTGTTTAAATTTATCATCAAAAATGTCTTCTAGACCGCGTCCAAAAAACCGTACCATATCAATTTTTTTTTCGTGAATTCTCCCTATATCGTTTCGCACCATCTTGGCATAATTTTTTGACAAGGCAAAAAGTAGAACGCATTCCGAATTTTTATTATCGTTTACTATATTAGCAATGGTCCGACCACCTCGTCTTGATGTGATCAAATCCCACCAACGCGTAGGGGACCAAGTATCATCCGATATTTTTTTAATAACACTGTCAGGACCATATGAAATTGTAAGATTGTAAGGTGTAATAGGTTCATTTCGACTACTAACTAAACCCATACCCGCAGATATGATCCACAAAGGCGCATCAAGTATTCGCGCGGCAGCGGTGGCCTCTCGGTATGAACGACCAGCATACAGATCGTAAGCCTCAACCCTCATTTTGCTAAGGTCTACGCACTGTATCCATTTCTCAGCAACTTCTGTTATTGATCCAGTTTGCAGTTCTCTTACACAGAGAGACGGAGGGTGTCGTTTTCTGCTCGTGCACGTCGTGACTAAGCAAAAATTCATTATCTAGAAACCCTCACGTGCGCAAATACACTAACAATAAATAACTTACAGTTTGGGGTGCTATCAACTCCAAAATAACTGACTTAATGACTATTCCATAGTGGCTCACATTTCGGCCAGAACTCGCAAAAGGGCAGGGCAACTCGATACTGAATTTCACGAGGAGCGCCTGATCCCGGCACTTGGGGAAGCCTCCACGGCGAATAGTGAAAGTTAAGCTATTGGCTTTTCTTCAAGCGACGATATTCATCCGACAATAAAACAATTCATTACGTGAAGCTGTTCATTGAAGAGTTTCTACAGCCAGAACTGACTGCCAAGTGTTCCCCGGCCTTCGTGACTGTTAACAATGACTACCCCCTAGTTTGAATTCCCGTCCATAAGGGTTGTTTGTCTATCTCGAGCAACAATCGTAATTTGTCGGTCAGCATTGGATTGCTTTATACGATTTTAGGTGACGAGAATAAGAAATCCGGTCGTTCAACAATCGAAAGTACCTACTGTCTTTGATGTGCGGGTTTAATGTTGCTGGTCAAACATTAATCCTGTTAACCTTGCTCGCGCAATTGTTGCTGAGAAGCAACCAGCGCCTATTTTATAGAGTGCGTGTGCGTTAGGTAGTCGGTTATAGAGATGGAACCAGGCGACTTCGTACGTCTTGAGATTGAATGCCAAGAACCTTACGGCATTGGCAAATTTGAAAGCCATGAAGACGACGTAGTCACAGTTTCCTTTTTTGATACCCCCGTAACTGAGGCCGTTCGCGTTCAGGCACCATTTGCCGCACTTAGGCGTGCAAAAGTGCCGCGCCAAACACGTGCCTACTGGTTCGACCCCAGGCAAAGCGTGTGGCGTGTTGGACGCGTCATGGACCATGAAGTCGAAGACGACGACGTCGAAGTTCGCTTTCCAAACCAGGACGACAAATTCTTACCGGTGTCCGATGTCTTCGTTCGTTGGGATCGACCTTTGGAAGACCCCGCCGGCTATTTGGCGCAGAAGATCAATGAGACCCCTCTCTTCTCTGATGCGCGTAGCAGATATGTCAAAGCCCTGATGGCCCAACGAAGGGCGAGCATGGGCATGCCCGCCCTCTTCTCATCCATCATCGACTTGGAACCTCATCAAATCGAGGTCGTCAGGCGCGTCCTTCAAGATCCGTTTCAGCGCTACCTGTTGGCTGACGAGGTCGGTCTTGGCAAAACAATCGAGGCTGGTGTCCTCATTCGTCAGTACGTTTTAGACGATCCTGTTGGACATCGCGTCGCGGTGATTGTGCCACCCGCCCTTGTTCTTCAATGGCGCGATGAACTCCGAAGGCGCTTCCTTCTCGAAACAGAGTTAGATGACACGGTCCTTGTGGTGTCTTCCGCAGACCGCGATGCAGTGGATGAAAGTCTGGACGGTGTAGGAATGGTGGTCCTCGATGAAGCCCACCATATCCATCAAGGCCACTGGTTATTCGATCTTCTTGTGAAGCAGACCGCGCAACTTCCCAGGTTTCTTCTGCTGTCAGCAACACCCGTGCTCGGCAATGAGACTGGATTTTTGGAGATGCTCCACCTCTTGGATCCTTTGGTTTTTCCACTTGATACGCCGGACGCATTTCGTCGCAAGATCAGTAATCGACAAACCTTAGCCGAAGCCGTCGCTGGTTTGATTCCCGAGAATCACCTTCAACTTGAGGACTATATCGACGATTTGGTCGAGATTTTTCCAGATGATGCAGAACTCGCTCGGTTGACCGCAGAGTTGAGCATCATTGTCGACCGCTTCCCGGACGAAAATGATCCAGAGTTACTCGATGCATTGTCAGCATTGCGCTCCCATGTGGGGGAAACCTACCGGTTGGACCGCCGCATACTGAGAAATAGGCGCAAAGGGGTCCCTGGTCTAACGCCGGATCGTTCGGGAGTTACCTTTGTTGATTTCGCTCCGCCTTCAATGACTCAGGCTGTCGAGGCACTCGAAGAATGGCGTCGCACTGCTTCTGCACGACTCGCCGACACTCCGGAATGCGAAGAGGCACAGGCGCTCAGCGCTTGGTTCTTTGAGGTCTTAAAGTCCCTATCGTTGCGGGTTTCGCCCGAAACTCTGATCAGTTCATACATTGCACCAGGACTTGCCAATTCGAGTGGAGAGGAAGCCCGCGCGCTGGAGGATGTCCTCTATTGGTTTGAGTTACTCGGAGAGGAACAGGAACCCTTTCGGGCGGTTGCAGAAATCATCGAGACATCGGACTTGGGAACAAAGTTCATAATTTTCTGCAGCGATCAGGAAGTTGCAAACAAACTGCGACAAGATCTCGCCTCCGGGTTGTCGGTGCCCGTTGATCGATACGAGGATAGCCTATCCGAGGACTACGCAGAAAGTGTCTTTGCAAGATTCCAAGACGACCCCCTGCACCGTGTGCTTGTGTGCGACCAACGCGCAGAGGAGGGCCTAAACCTCCAAGGGGGCGACAAGGTAATTATCCATTTCGATCTTCCCTATTCGCCCAATCGCATTGAGCAAAGGATCGGCCGAGTTGACCGCTATGGGACAGGGTCTTCGGTTCAGTCGATCGTGATCCGGTGCGCCTCCAACTCCTTCGAAACGGTTTGGAGTGTCTGCCTAGAAAGCGGACTCGAGGTCTTCAATCGATCGATTGCAAGTCTCCAGTACTTGATTGAGGACGAAATGCGTTCGTTCGGTCATCGGGTCCTCTTTGAGGGCATTGAAGCGATCGAAGATATACAACAACGTCTAGGTGGTTCGGACGGTATGATCGCAAAGGAGTTACGACGCATTGACGATCAGGATGCCTTGGACGCTCTGATTGTTCCCACTGAGGAGAGTTATGATGAACTCTTCGACGAGGACGATAATTGGCGTGAGTTCGAGGCAGCAGTCGACGGATGGCTCATCGACATCCTCAATATGCGGAAGAAAGACGGCCCCGATATAGGCGCTCTTCCGCCAGACGATGCTGTTTCACGCTACATGTTAGTGCGGAGGGGCAACGAAACGCTTATTCCGCTAGATCGCTTTCTGGCCAGTTTTATGGAAGCCTTGGACCTTGATGCTCCCGGGTCTTCTTATCACACCCCTCTTTCTTATCCTTACAGTAGCAGGCGACGCACCTCGATGTTGCAGAAGGCTCGCGAAGAGAAGGTTCGCCTTCTCAGATATGGCGACACCTTCCTGAGAGGGTTGACCGAATTGACAACACTCGATGATCGAGGACGGAGCATCGCGCTATGGCGTCAACGAACCAACTACCACTGTGAAGAATTGGCGGATCTCTATTTCCGTTTCGATTTTTTAATTGAAGCTGATACTGATGAGGCTGCGCGGAATTACGCTGACGCGACGGCCAGTGATCAAGAAATAGCAATCAATGCTCTTCGGCGACGAGGCGACATGGCCTTTCCGCCCAGCTATCAACAAATTTGGTTTGATGGTGAATTGGAACCTGTCACCGATGAGAGTGTTCTGCAATTATTGCAGGAGCCATACCTCAAAGTCCCACGAGATGATGGTAGCAGGGATCTCAATTTGAACTGGGATCGATGGGCGAAACTCAAAACGATAGAGATCCAGGTTGTCGATTATTGGTCTGACATTGTTCCGCATGCGCGTCAAAAAGCTGGGGTCTCACTTCGTCAGAGAAGTGATTTAGAGAGGAGGATTGCTCAAGCTCTCAAGGCGTCTAAAGAAGTCGACAGAGCACGCTTCGCCCAACTCCAAACACGGATTCGTCACTCAGACCACATGGATGCGGAATTCGAAGAACGTCTCCTCGAAATAGAAACAAAAACAGCGCAGGATTTGTACAGGGGCATAGAGGTGCCCCGCATAACCTTGGACATAATGGGCGCGGTCTTTCTCTCGCCGCACTCTCTTGATTATTTGGCATCCCGGCGCGGTTTGGTCGCGTAATGACTGTATCTAACTCTATCGGCAGATCCTTGTTTGACTTCCGTCAGTTGGAACAGTCGCTAGCGGACTGGCCGCAGAATGCTCGTAACTTGAGCGATGTTACGGGATTTAAAGACGGTATTTACAACCGCATCCATCAGATTCTGCTGCAAGCGAGTGATCTGCAGCGGTTGCCCAATTTTAATGACCTTTTGCCGCTTATTCGCCAGGTTGTCCTCGAGCGGTTGTATGGATCGGGGGTCGCAAAGCTAAAGGTTAACCTCGGCAAGGGATGGCCCGAACGTGAGATCTGGGAATCTTTTGGCTTTAGGTGCCAGGATGCTGTGGACCACCGAGTGGTTACACCAACGGCATGGCACCCCGATTGGCTTCCATTTCCTTGGGGTGAACGAACCGACGAGAATGATCACGTCGACATATTTTCTGACTGCTTTAAGAAAACTGCGGTCCGGGCAGATGCCACAATCCCGATCGATCCTTTTGTCGGTGAACTCACCGACTACGACACTTACGTTTGCCCTGGGCAGAAGGAGGCCGTATTAAGCGCTTTGCTCATGCCAGAGGGGTCGACGCTGATCGTCAATCTTCCAACAGGCGCGGGTAAGACCCTCGTAGCTCAAATACCCGTCCTTATGAATGGGCTGGATAGAGGTCTTTCCATTTTTGTTGTGCCGACGACTGCATTGGCGATTGATCAAGCGCGCCGTATGCAGCAACTGCTGCTCAGGCGAACTCACGCAGAAGTCCCTCCACTGGCTTGGCATGGAGAACTAGACGAACACAAGAAGGAGACGATCAAGAGCAATATCAGACAAGGCAAGCAGGGGATTATTTTTGCCTCGCCGGAGGCTGTGACGGGTGCTCTGCTACCTTCGATTTATATCGCCGCGAAGTCGGGACTGCTCAGGTACCTCATCGTCGATGAAGCGCATCTGATTGCGCAATGGGGGGATAGTTTTCGTCCGGCGTTCCAAACAATTGCAGGTTTGAGGCGTGGTTTGTTGGAAAGCGCCCAGGGATCTGCCTTCCGAACGATTTTGATGTCAGCAACATTTAGTCCTGAGAGTGTGGAAACTCTCGATAAGCTATTCGGCCCACCTGAAAAAGTACAAATGGTTTCGGCCGTGCATCTTCGACCGGAACCGAGATATTGGGCCGTTGCCGCTGAAAACGAAGAGCAGAAGCAAGCGTGGGTCCTCGATCTACTGAGGCACGCGCCAAGGCCCTTCATTATGTATGTCACTCGGAGGGAAGATGCGAATAAATGGAAGTGCGTTCTTGCGAGAGGGTTGGATAATGTACGCATTGCCAAGTTTACAGGGGAGACCGCAAATCTTACGCGCGAACAAGTCATTCAGGATTGGGCTGAGAATAATCTCGACGGTGTCATCGCGACGTCAGCTTTTGGTGTCGGCATCGATAAAAGCGACGTTCGCACTGTTATTCATGCCACGGTGCCAGAATCTCTTGATCGCTTTTATCAGGAAGTTGGACGAGGCGGGCGCGATGGGTACGCCTGCCTTTCTGTCACGATCTATTCCCCAAGGGACATTTCTATTGCCGAAGGTATGTCAACGGGAGGCAGGCTTAGTAAGGAAAACGCCTTCTCCCGTTGGACAGCAATGTTCACTAGGGGAGAGCAACTTGGCGATCTAAGGAATGTAGATTTACAGACCGTGCCCCCCAATCTACAGCAGCAAACCGACTTCAATCAGAGTTGGAATATGCGAACGCTTATTCTGATGGCGCGCGCAGGATTGGTACAATTGGCGTCGACCCCCCCAGAAACGTTGGGACGTTTAGAGCAAGAGGATGACGCTGCTTTTGAACAACGCATCGAGAACCATTGGACCGAGTATTACGCGAAAATCCCGATTAGGACCCTCGATGGCCAGCATCTCGACCAGAACTATTTCAACGAGATTATTGGTGCGGAGCAGTCTCGAAACCGTGAGGCGGCCAATAAATCGCTGGACTTGCTTCTCCGTGCACTAAGCGGAGATATGGGAATGGGCGAGGCTATTGCTCAACTCTACACGTCCAGGACACCGGGCCGGGAAATAATTGTCTCTCGGGTATGCAGGGGGTGTCCTGCACTCGGCAGAACGAAGGCGGCAGAAGAACTCGCTTATAATATCCCAATCGGCGTCGGCATTCACCATATTGCTGAGCAAAGAACGACGGACTTGGGCGAGGATTTCTCCGAAAATTCTCACGCTTTGGTGATTTACTATCCAGAGGGAACGGATCGAATCACTAAGGAACTCGAGCAAGCCTTGAGGTCCCTCGTAGAAAATTACGGTGTTTGTGAAGTGTTTGCTTCGACGAAATTTTGGGATAGTGAAACCAGCTTAAAGGGTCTTCATAAACACGTGCCTCGGAATTTTATTGTTCGACGTGACTTAGAGTCTAAGGATGATCGAGGCAGTATACTCCCTCTACCAAGGGTGACTGTCCTACTTCCTTGGGGGCAGGAACCGATCCCGTATGATGTCGAGTACTCAGAAAGGCCTATCAATGTGATACTGGCTCCAATAAATATACGTTCAGTCTATGATCATAAAAGTTACGTCGAAATTTCCACGAACTGCGTTAGTCTGAGGAAGTTTATCGAGAGATCTACGATATGACGATTCTCAATATTGCGAATGACGGATATTACAATGTCCTTGTTACACTCTGCGGAGCTTTGGCCGTTGAAGGGGATACAAACAAGGATAAGTTGATTGATATTTGCTCTAACAAAGAGGAAAACGCGAGAAAAAGAGTTAGTCAAACGCTTTTAAGATGGACGCAATTGGGCTTCTTTGTTGAAAATGACAGCAAAATTTCTTTTTGCGACGACGCAAAAAATATTAAGTTAAACAAAGGAAATATAGACAAATTTAGAGATCAACTAAAATCTGTGATTAGAAACATCCTATTTGATCAATCTAACAATAAATATTTTTGGGATAGTGAAAGAACAAAGGCGGCCGATTTCACGAGGGCTCTATCGTGGGTCTTGGCCCAAGATATCTACAATTTCTCTCTCGCAAAAATCGATAAAGTTCAGACGTTTGAATCGCTACAAATAAAGGATCCAGAAAAAAGGCCAATCCAAAACGATGTCAGGTTAAATGGCCTCAGAGTATGGGCAAATTATTTGGGATTTGCTTGTAAATTCAAGGAATTAATGGTCGATCCGACGGAAGCGATCAAGCAAGAGGTATTATGTCTATTTAAAAAGAATAAGGCATATGCAGCTGATGATTTCGTCAGCGGATTGGCCGAGAGATTACCCGTTCTCGACGGAGGGGAGTATCGACTTAAGGTAGAGAGAGAGCTTGATCCTCAACAATGGCGGAAACCCCAGAATCCTGAGACGCTTTCTACATCGCTTTCCCGTGCACTCTGGAGACTAGAACTCTCCGGATTCATAGAGTTGGAGGCGCGGGCAGATGCTCGAAAGAACCGCGTAATCCAAAGAGAGGACGGGCATCAGTTAAAGTCGTTCACTCACGTGGTCTATCGAGGAACGGGTCAATGACCGCATTACATTCATATTGGCCCACAGAAGGCGAGATAAGCCGTTGCATCAAGACTGAGGCGGAGTCCATGTCAGATGCCGCCCTTCTCTCGGTCCACCAGGAAACTCCTCTTTCAATTCGCAATGCCGGCAGTAGTTCAAAGCGAGCGACTACTGAAGACGAGTTGCTAGATAGTTTTCTAACGACCGATTTGCCTGAAGGAACATTGTTGCTGGTCATAACCGGCGCGTCGGGTGCAGGCAAGTCCCATATGATCCGATGGCTTGCCGCGCATTTAGAGCGCGACCCACGTGCGGAAAAAATGCACGTGATCCGTGTGCCCAAAAGCGCAAGTCTCAAATCAGTTGTTGAACTAATTCTTGAGCCTCTAAGCGGAGACGAACGGTTTGCGCAAGCTCGTAGTGAATTGGAAGACGCTGTTTCGTCGGTGAATCCAGAGGATGGGGCAATTCACTTTCTAGCGAATCTTCAGATCGCTCTTCGGGAGGAAGCAAGAATACTGAAGGCAAAACTAGGGGGTGAACCAAATCATCCAGATATACGCGCATTAAAATCTAAACTTAATCACGCTCAAAATTTGCCAAATTATTTCAATGATAGTGCTTTAACTCAATATTTTCAGCGGGATGTCATGCCTAGGATCGTTGAAAGGGCTATCCGCGGTAAGGATGAGGCGCAAGACGAGCAATTTCCTCAGTTTAAGGTTGCAGACCTCAAACTACCCGATGACGTTGATCTGGGTGGGGCTGGCCAGTCAGTCAAACGTTATTACCAAACCATTCTCAATAGAGGCCAGGATGATGATGGTTACAAGGTAGCTGCTGAGGTCCTTAATTCTGTTATTGATAAGGCAATTCGTAATTTATTCCGTCTCAATCAAGCAATGGGGGGGGTGACACTTGAGGAAATAGTGTTGCGGATTCGGGATCTCCTCTTGGAAGAGGGAAAAGAACTAGTTCTCCTGATTGAAGATTTTGCAGCCCTGTCTGGAATTCAAGAAGTGCTTCTAAGTGTATGCATCCAAGAGGCGGTTCGCGATGGCCAGACGGTCAGATCGCCGATGCGTACCGCCCTTGCTGTAACAGACGGTTATGAGTTGACTAGTCGCGATACAATCAACACCAGAGCTAAACGGGAATGGGTCGTCGAATCGATTTTGCCGAGTGAGGAGGACGTGCTCAAACGTACAGAATGTTTGGTCGCTGCCTATCTCAATGCAGCTCGATGGGGGGAGATGGAGTTGCTCCGAAAGTTTGAGCAAAGCCGAAACGATGGAACAATGGGCTTGACCAATTGGGTAGAGGTTTACCGCGATGAGATCGAATCCGAGGAAGAGTCGAAACTACTCGAAGCCTTTGGTAGCGTAAATGATGTGCCTCTTTTTCCCTACAACAAGCACGCAATCGGGAAACTGGCAGATGACTTTTTACGAAAGGGTGGCGACCTTCAGTTCAACCCACGTACGGTGATCAATCACGTTATACGTGACCCCTTAAATCGCCACAGAATAAACTTCGAGAATGAAGCTTTCCCACCCAGTAATTTTTCGGATCATCCTGCAAAAGCGTCATTGGCGAGTTGGATATCGTCCAAAAATCTGGGTCAAGAAATTGAGGGTCGACTGCGACAGACTATAATCTACTGGGGCGGCAATCCGGATATGCCGGAAAACCTCGCCTCCATAAACAGCGGTATATTTAAGACCTTTTCACTGCCGACACCTGAAGAACTTGATATTGGGGCTCCCCCCGGGCCTGTCGACCCTCCGCCGGACATACCAATACCACCAGTCATCATAGCGCCGCCGGAAAACAATGCGTTCATTGAAGGCTGGCAAGAACGGCTTGAGAAGTGGGTTACAGGAGAACGCCTCCCTCAAAGGTATGCGAACGATCTTCGTAAATCGATTATTTCCGCATTGAATTCCGCAGTTGATTGGAACGCTGCATGCATAAAACCCGTTATTGCTAACCAAAATATAATTGAGCTGCCTCATGCGGCAGGAAACCGGCCTTCTAACGAAAAGAATCTAGTGATTGCGAAAAGTACTCGTGACGATGATGGCCAATTGCGACGAACAATGTTGGCTTTTTTAAGGTGCGATAACCAAGGTTCGACCTTGGATTACCCTGAAGCAGCTGAAGATACAGCTTTAATCGCGAACACCCTTGACAGGTTAGTTCCTGAGTATCTCGATGGCATCGCTAAAGAGGCCTCCAAGGACGCTTCTATCCTTGCGACAGCGTTAGTACGCCAAGGGCGAGTTCTAGGTGTCGTGCCCAAAAAGGTCGCTGGGCGACCGTCGATTGTTGAAGCGGTGTTCTCGCCGGCGCCAGAGTTTGTAAGTTCCACTCACCCACCCGACTCACCCGAAAAGCGATGGCTTGACCTAAAGACTGAAGCGGCGTCGGTCCGCAAAGCATTACAGGACCTGTTAGCCACCAAAATTGGTGCTTTTCAGGGGACAGGAAGCACTGTCTATGCGATCGATATCGCACGCCTCAAATTAATTGAAGAAGAAACGCTTCCCCCACTGAAGGAATTAGATCCTGACCAACGCGCTCATTTTCGCAACATTACAAAAAACCAGTTACAGTCGCGTAGTAATTCTATCGCGCGAAACCTTTCTGACCTGAATACATTGATCAGAAGCGCATTGGGTGAGGAATTTGACAAGCAAGTTATCGTCAATGAGGTAAGGCAGCTAATTGACCTCGCAGAGGAGGCTGGAGTTTGGCCCCCCCAATTCCCTCATCAAAAGCAGGCTCTTCTCAACCGATTAGACGAATTTCGAGACTCTCCCGTTTCTGACGCACTTGATAAACTCGAGCACATCACAACAGCGGTCTCTATAGAAAATTTGGACGATGTAATTTATGCACTGGGCAAGATCGACATCGATGAAACGCACCGGATCAATAAATTCATAGAGCTGCTGAACTTGTTCATGAAGGAGCTGGGAGCGGAGATTAATTCCCGCGAACAGGCAGACCAAGGTATGAGCATCGCCGACCTCGTCGCAAAAAACCAAACGGTACTCGACGAATTAAAGTCGATTTTTGCCAGTTCGAACGGATCATAGGCCGGCCATGACGCTTTTAGACAAGTGCGCAAGCCTTCACGAAAGAACGGAGCGACTGAAAAAAATAAGAGAAACGGCCGATGAGGCTGAAGCTCTATCTACCCGCTTGTCGGAGGCGCGCCGCCTCAAGGAAAGCGTTCAGATTGTCTCGAAGAGGGTGGGGTTTCTCAAAGAGCACGAGGTTGAGGTCGATCTGTCCGTCGCGGCACAACTCGCCCCTCTCGGCCCATTGGAAAAAATTATTCAGCAATTCTCGGAGAAGCCAGAGGCGGCGAGTCTGACGAAAAGAAAGTACTGGACGAAACTTCTCGAACAGGGGGCGGCGTGGCGAAAGAAACTAGATGCCGAAGCAATTGAATCCTGGGGAGGCTTTATTGACAAACAGTGCCGAGGGTCGTCACCAAAACAGCTACGCAAGACACTCGCTCAAACCGAGAGCAACAAAAGCGCCCTAGAAAAATACGGACGCATATATGACGAATTGACTTCTCTTCGCGACGAATTCCCTGAGTTTTCTGAGTTTTCGCAGACGGTAGAACACGCGCGTGACTTATCTGGAAATCTCGAACGCACTGCTCGCGCGTTCGACCATGATGTCCCAGAGGACGTGAAAGTGTTTCTGGCGGCAATCGACCGAGGAGGTGCATCAATAGAACTCCTAACCGAGGAGGTGTTGACTTGGTTGCGCGAAAATAACTCTGAAGGTGATTACCGGATCGTCAGGTAACGTTGATGTCAGAAGAAGAACTTCTCGAGAGCGTTCTGGACCGTATCGAAGAGCAAGAGGCGAGATTGCTCGTCTGGGGACTGACGGACACCGCCATTAGTAGGGAAGAACTAATCGAGATTATTTTCCCCTTGCTCGATGATGCGTTGGGGCAAGGTTTTGAAGGGTTCCTCGAGACCGAAGACGTCATAAGGGAAATGATCAATCGTTGCCTTCTATTCGAAACGCAAGATGGGCATTACGAAGGCTATCGCTCTAGGATGGCAGAAACAGTTCGCTTGCTTTTTTATTTGCGCCAGCTTTTCCCTAAGCATTCTGGTCGAGATGGATGGCAACAAGGGCGCACACTGGTGTCGGACTTTAGGTTTTCTCGTCGTCAACGGCATTACCCTAAAAGGGATATTGATCCCGCCACGGCCATCAATGACTTAATCAAAGACACCTCCTCGCAGACGTTGGAGCGTGCTTTGGAAGTTATGATTCTCAATAGAAGTGAGGATTTCAAGCTCTCCGAGTTTCAGGTGCGTGCGACCCGAAGAATCATTTCGGGCATTGGACAAACGTGGTCAACCGGGACTTTGGTTAGTGCCGGCACCGGTAGCGGAAAAACTTTGGCTTTCTATATTCCCGCGCTTGCCCGCATCGCTGCACACCTTCTGAGGGATCCACCGGACGATCCGAACTGGGTCAAATGTCTGGCGCTTTATCCACGCACAGAACTCCTCAAAGACCAATTCTCAGAAATCTACAGCGAAGCTCGGCGTCTTGATCAATTTACCAAAGAAAACCGACGCAAGATTCGCATCGGTGCGTTCTTCGGAGCGACACCACTCAACGCAAAAACTTTATTGGAGAAGCAGGTTGAGGGCTGGGAGAGAAAGGATGACGGATTTCGCTGCGGTTTTATGGCCTGTCCCGATCGGGATTGTAGCGGTCCACTCGTCTGGCCAGAAAATGCAATCAGAGAGAACCGGGAAATTCTTATATGCAGCAGTTGTGACTGGGAGATTACGAATGAAGAAGTGTCACTGACACGGCAAACTCTTCAAAAAAACCCTCCTGACATTCTTTTCACAACAACTGAGATGCTGAACCAGAGAATGTCTGATAGTTGGTCCCGTCATCTCTTCGGCTTAGGCCCATCCGCCTCCCGTCCACCTGAAATGATGCTCCTAGATGAAGTGCATACCTACGCGGGATTTCATGGCGCCCAGGTAGCGTATCTATTGCGGCGTTGGGCTTACCTAGTCAAATCGCCTGTCACCTTTGTTGGATTGTCCGCCACACTTCGTGACGGCAACAGGTTCTTTGCCCGATTGACGGGATTATTTGAGAAACGGGTTTTAGAGATTGCGCCAAAACGCGCCGACATGACCTCAGAGGGCACTGAATATTTGTTAGCCCTTAAGGGTGACCCAGTTTCGAAGACTTCTCTGCTCTCCACGACTATTCAGACAATCATGCTGCTCTCTCGGATGTTGGACCCGGCCCAGGAGCCTAGCCGCGGCTTATTCGGCAAACGGATATTTGCATTTACAGACGATATCGACGTTACCAACCGTCTTTATTTTGGAATGCTCGATGCGGAAGGTCGCAAAAATACTGGGGAAGCGGACATGGTCCGCCATCCAAACGGTGGCCTGGCGCATCTAAGGCAACCACTCATTTCTAGAAGCCGAGAGCACTACGGGCAAAATTGGTCAGCACCCCAGTATATAGGACATGATCTTTCTGCGTGTAAAGAGATTGGGCGTACCAGTTCACAAGACCCTGGAGTTATTGCCAACCTGGATATCGTCGTCGCAACTGCGTCTCTGGAAGTGGGATTCAATGATCCGTCAGTTGGTGCCGTAATTCAACACAAGGCCCCGAGAAACACTGCCTCCTTCTTGCAGAGAAAAGGCCGAGCCGGCCGTTCGCGAGAAATGCGACCCTGGACAGTTCTGGTGCTTTCCGACTATGGCCGTGACCGGCAGGCATATCAGGCCTACGATCATCTCTTTGATCCTGAGTTGGACGTACAGTCTTTACCCCTTGAAAGCCGTTACATTCAGCACATTCAGACTGTCTATGCTTTGATAGACTATCTCGGACGTCGACTTTCCAGCCATTCAACAAAAGGCAGTGTGTGGACGGATCTTTCTGGCCCTGCTAACTGGCCCAAAAAACGCACTCGCCAAGAATTTCTTAGTAAAATTCTTACTGAAATTCTCGCAAACGAAAACGCGTCTGAGTCTCTCCAAAAATACTTGGAAAAAAGCCTCGATATAGATGACGCGGACTGCGAGGCCGTGGTTTGGAAACATCCAAGACCTCTTATGACGACCGTTATTCCTACGGCACTTAGGCGATTGAATACCAACTGGAAACGGCATGGGGATGATCGTGACGATTTCTTCATCAAAAATTCTCCCCTCCCAGAGTTTGCACCAGCAAGCCTTTTTAGCGACCTAAATCTTCCCGAAGTTCGGATTAATCTGCCTTCAGATTGGGATAATTCCCCGGAACGAGATCCTGCTGCTATGCCAATCGCCCAAGCCTTGCAAACTTTTGCGCCAGGTCGTGTGTCGCGACGATTTGGTGTGGAGCACGCGCGCACTCGTCATTGGATAGCGCCTGAGCCTGAACAAATTAGCGGTGAAGCGGCACAAGACTTTCCGCTTGAGGGCCGATTTTCCGGCGACTTACTTGGAGAATGGCAGTCTTTGATTGGGGAGGAGATTACCACTCTGCCAGTCTTGAGACCTTATGAAATCAATCCAGTTCATCCCAGCCAATCGATCCGTGATACATCAAACGCGCGTCTGTTATGGCGCAGTCAGGTCGTGCGGCGCACATCTGGTAGTAGTCTTTCGCTGCCTAAAAAATCGATGTGGGGGAATGTTATCCAACAGGTGGATGCTTTCACGCACGGCCAGCAAAACCCCATTGAGATGCGTCGTTTTGCTGTAGGATCAGTTGCAGATATTCAAAGGAACCAGCAGGAAGGCATAAGAACTCAATTCAACTTCAAGTTTGAAAGCAAGCCGGCTTCTATCGGTTTTTCGCTCTCGGTAGATGCTCTACGTTTTCAACTATCGATCCCAGCTGAACTAGCCACGTCGTTCGGAGAGGAGACCACCGAAAGATGGAGGTCAATTAGAACAGCTCGGTTCCATGACTTAGTCCGGAAGGGAGAGAACCTATCGGACGTAGACAATCCTTTTTTGAGACAATGGCTTGGATCGATTTGCTTTTCGGCGCTTACGTACGAAGCCATTAGCCAAAATATTAATCTTTCTGAGGCTGCAGCAAAATTTGAGGCGGGGCAGTCAAGCATTACCTATTCCGAGGTATTAAGCTCGATTTTTCAATCTCCTCTCACTGGCGATGATGATGAAGATTCCGAAATCGACACTGTTATCAATCCAGATAGGCTCCGAGAGGAATTAGAGGTTCTTCTGAACGATAACAAGGTCAAGAAGGGCCTGCAGATTACAGCCGAGGTTCTTTGGAATCCGATTGATGCTTCGTGGTATGATTGGCTGGCTCAGCGTTATAAGACCACTATTGCAGCGGCAGCTTTCACAGCTATTGGCAACCTTTGCCCAGACATGAATGCAGATGGTCTGGTCGTTGATGTTGACCCGGGACCGCGTGCTCCTGACGATGTTGAACCTAAGTCGAATGCCGCGCAGGAAATTTGGATCTCTGAAACTGCGCCCGGCGGGACCGGGCACATCGAAGAGTTCATTCGTCGATTTTCAGAAGACCCACGCCGCTTTTCCTCGCTTCTTACCGCGTCTCTCCATCAGAGCGAGCAGCAGTTGGTTGATTCCCAACTTTGCAAATTGCTGCGTGAACTTGCAAGCGCAGGTCCAAACTCAGAACTGAGTACTGCGGTTGCAGATCTTCGTAACGCGCAAACCGCACAAAAGACGGAGGAACTTCTACAGCAGTTACGAAAAACCCTCAGGAAACATAACTTCATCCAATTCCACGGTTTTTCAACGGCTGTTAGTTACAGAATTTTGCGCTCAGGCAGTTCAATAGAATCCGACAGGTTCCTTCACCGGGTTGTGTCTTTCTGGAATGCGCAAGAGTCACGGTTAGGAATCGAATTAGATTCGAGAACCATCGCGTACTGCCATAGTCACGACAACCATGTCGACAACATGTTGACGACTGCGGGTTTTATACTGCCAGGAGAACCTCGAGAAAATTGGCGGTTCAATATGATCTCCGGAATGCTCTGGCCCCGCGGATCGATAAATCGCCGAAAAGGATTGGATCTATATAACCCGTTCGCCGATCTGGGTGATGCTGAACCACTGCTAGTATCGAGGTATTTGGTGAACCGAGCCGAACGAATTTCTGTAGCAAGTGAGAATTGGAAGGAAAGAGCCATCGACGCATTGTCAAAGTCAGGCATTGTGACACTCGTTTGTGAAACGGATAATGCAGACAAACTGGCAAACTCGGTCAATTTTTTCGCCACTAACCCCATTCCGGACGAGTATCTGTCGGTCTTTGCTCGGCTAGAATCGGTTAGGCGAACTGGTTCACTTTATGAAGTAAACCTCGAATTAGCTGAGGTCGCACAGTAATGCCTGTTGAGTCTTATAAGCTGCGGCGCATTTTTAAGAGTTCTTCAACGGGTCCCGCGGTCATCAAAGAACTTCTACAATTGATGTTTCTTTCCGAATTGCTCGCGCCGTCCGAGCGAATTTGGATAGTGAGTCCCTGGATCAGTGACGTTCCAATTCTAGATAATCGCTCAGGTAGTTTTGATGTGATGAACCCTGAGTGGCATAGACGGGAGATCCGCCTAAGCGATTTGGCGCTACAAGTAATGACAAGCGGAACAAAACTTATTCTCGTAACTCGGCCGGACGAACATAATCTCACGTTCTTGGAACAACTGTGTGGGCGGGCCGAAGAAGCGTCATTGCGGCAAGAACTCACCTTTGTCCAAAGAGGGTCGCTCCATACGAAAGGTATCTTAACGAACACCGGACTTCTTCTTGGTTCGATGAACCTAACGTTCCATGGCTTTGAACTTAACGATGAAGTTATTGAATACGATACGGAACCCCAGCGCATTTCCGAAGCACGACAATCGTTCCACGATTATGAAGAGGCCACAGAGAATGATTGAGGTAAGTTCGGCAAATGAGGCTTGGCTTTCAAAGTTTTTCTCTGGTCGCAACAGGCTTCACTGGGAACAGTTGAAATCAAGCACACCTCCGGAACCTTGGTTCGCGAAGGTGAATGGTTGGATTGTACTCCTTGAAGAGGGCGATAAGGCCGTTCCCATATGCCTCCCTTGCTTAGCGGAAGATGGATCCGTTCAATGGTATGCTGGTGCTAGAACGCCGCAAGGTTCTCACGCCTTATCAGACGAGTTGCGTGCCTTCGTCGGACCTTCGTTTTCAGATTACAACGACCGACCTCACGATATTGATCCTGCTGATCCTCAAGATTCGGCGATGGAAGATGCCTTTATTGGGCCTGTTTTCAGAATCGAGGTTCGTGGCCGGGAAGGGGTTGCCAAGTTAAATAACTCAATTGCCCTCTATCAGTCATTGTTGAAACGTCGCCCATCATCACTAAAGGCTGCCATTCGTCCTTTTGGTATCGTTCGTAGCTTGTTTGATCGAGCCATTTCGGCGGGTGATGAAGATGAGGCTCGTCTGCTTCTCACAGAGATGAAAAATAGTGGAAGGCTCACACCCGAAAATCGGAATTTTTTAGAAGTCCGTTTACTCGCTGGATTAGGGCTTTGGCGCGAACTCGTTGTAGAGAGTAATCGCCTGAGGGCTCTCACTGACTTCCGCTTACCACCAATGGTGGTCAGGGATGTTTCCGAGGCTTTCTATAGGTTCTATGTTGAATCCTTCGAACAGAAAGGTGGTTTGGAAGCTTGTTTAGAAGTTCTGCGAACTTCGTCCATGATGCAGTTTGACCAGCTATTCTCCCTACGCCACAACATCCAACATCTGACTGTTATTAAGACCTTCTTGTTGCGTGAGTTGTTGCAGGACCCAATCGATCTCGTATACGCTGAAACACTTTTCGCGGACCTTAATAACCGTGACGGTACGCCGTTGGTTCGTGAAATTTCAGAATTTCTGGAAGCAAAGAAGGCGAGTTCCGAAGACACGGATCTCCGTGCTAAAGCGGAAACGGCCTTTACGGATCGTGACTTTGATAAAGCTATGGCGCTCTACCTCCAAGCGCCCGCAGACCTCAAATCGATCCTTTCCTTGATCGCCTGCGCTCGGTTTTCCGCAGATGGGAAGTCTGCTCGTACCGTTCTTGACTTCGTTTCTATGCAATCGGGAATTGATTTAAATGAAGAGACCGAAAAGGCACTCGAGGCACTTGAGGTCCAAGCGGGTTCTGTTCCCAAGCCAGTAGCCCTCCCCATTTCAGGTGAAACTTCCCCAGCAACCGAACCCTCGGACTGGCTTAGTTGGGCCAAATGGGTTGTGGAGGGCGCTGATAAGGGTATAGCTGTTGACCTCCTTCGTCGGAACTCAGATGCCTGGCCTATAGACCAATTTTGTCAGGATCTCACGAAAGTTGCCGCCTTCACGGATTTGCTAGAAAACGCTAGCGGCAATGCAGAACAAACCTTCGAAATTGTATTCGATGAAATATTTCAACGCTTCCTTCTGAATTTTGAAACACCTCCCCCTTCATTGAAACCGCTGTACCGTGTCCTCTTGTTTCTCTTGGTTGCATCATCGGGCCTTACCCGAAATGACCTGAGTGTTGTGATGCAACTAACTTCGAGCCTCCTGGATATTGGTCTAACTCAAGGCGAATATGACGAACTCATCGATCTGTTGGTCGATCTATTTGAGAACGAAAAGGCTATCAGTTCCCTCGACTGGGCTTTGGATTTGACGGAGAGCCTTGTTCTGGAACGTTGCCAAAATGAGGAAGCGCGCCTCAGATTCTTCACGAATGTATCCTCATTTGTTCAGCAGTGGGTTCGTCGTATTTCGAAAAGTCAAAGACATTCTGTCGAGACGCTGCACCATGACTTTGGCATTGAGTTGCCCGAGGTTTTGAGAACACCTGCTACGAATGACCAACAGGTTGAGGCAGACCCTGTATCAGTTCGACTAGCTGGTAAGCGGATAGCGATCTACACGCTGACTGAACCGGCAGCAATAAGGGCGCGCGATAATCTGAAAGCTCTAGCGCCTGAGGTTGAGATTTTCCTAAACAGCGATCATGATTGCAGCCGAAACCTCTCGTCCTTGGCCAAGTCGGTTGACATATTTGTATTTGTTTGGAAAAGCGCCAAACACCAGGCGTTCTACTGTGTGAAGCAACACCGACCACCAGAGCTTCCTCTGGTACAACCGACAGGTGGAGGAAGTTCGAGCATCACTTCTGCGGTGCTCAAATGCATATAGCTTTAATGACCTTACCCCCAATTTTGTTCCCTCTCAGAAGATAGTTCTGTTGTCTTATCCCCCTATAACAAATCCACGCCATATTGAAATTGATCTGGCGTCAGGCAGAAACATTGAGAAATCCTGCCGTACAACCAGCACTAGCGACGCGACCTACTAAAATTGGCGTAAGCGACACGGCAGGATAGGAAAGTCTCAGCTTCAGAAATTCAGGGGTCTCGAGAACGAGAGCATCGATTGCCTAAAACCGAAGGTCTGACCGTTGCCTATTTACGTCAGGCTTTAATCCATGTAAGCCAGAAACTCTGATCATCCGAGCGGCGAACTTTCAGAACGAAGACAAATCAAAGCGATAAATTATGTGGCTCAAGGCAGGTGGTGTGGCGCTGGGATCACATTCCCCACGATGAGATCGGCCGCCTTTTCCGCAATCATCACCACGGCTGCGTTAATGTTGCCGCGCACCAAGGTGGGCATGACCGAGGCATCAACTACCCGAAGACCCGTTACTCCGCGCACTTTCAACTCGCTATCCACCACCGCCATTTCCTCACCCTTGCCGCCCATGCGACAGGTGCCAAGGGGATGATGCACAGTTATCGCTGTATTGCGGATAGTCTCGTCAAGATCATCGTCCGAGGTCTTGTCGCTGCCCGGCAAGATCTCCTCGGCAATAAAGGAAGCCATTGGTTTCTGAGCCGCGATATCGCGGGCAAGTCGCATGCCGGCGCGGAGGGTTCGCCAATCGGAGTCATGAGCCATGAAGTTCTGACGGATGAGGGGATGCTTTGTTGGGTCGGCCGAAGAAAGGCTGACCGTCCCTCGACTTTCAGGCTGAAGCATGACGAGGCGGGTGGCGAAGCCATCGTCGAAGGGCTGCTTGAATGGCCTAAAATACGGCCAGGCTCCCAGCGGGGCGGCTGTAAAAAGATATTGCAGGTCTGGCAGCGTGACATCAGGACCGCTTCTGAGGAACGCTGTAACACCGCCCGGGACGTCCGATGCGAAGCCACTGCCGAAGAGATAAGCCGTCACGAGCGCGCGAATGATGCGGTCTGCGCGCATATGACGATGGAAAGGTCCGGGCTCCCGTCTCCGATACATGAGGACGACCGAAACGTGATCACGCAGATTCTTCCCTACACCGGGCAGCGCAACCGCGATCGGAATATCCAACGCTTTGAGTTCGTCCGCATCGCCAATACCCGACAGCATGAGCAATTGTGGAGTATTTATCACGCCGCTGGACAGTATCACCTCGCGCGCCGCGCGAACGTTATAGACCTGCCCCCTTGTGATATATTCAATACCCACTGCCGCGTCACCTTCCAGGGTAACGCGGGTGGTAAGCGCTTTTGTAACAACAGTAAGATTTTTTCGCCGGAGTACCGGACTTAAGTAGGCAGTGGCACCGCTCGACCGCCGGCCACCACGAATCGTCATCTGCAGCCGGGCAAAGCCTTCTTGCTTGGCACCGTTATAATCCTCGGTCCAACCATGGCCAGCTGCCTTGCCAGCATCGGCAAAAGCTTCAATCAAAGGATCCTGATAACGGCAAAACTGAGTGCCGAGAGGCCCAGAGCCGCCACGATAATCGCCAGCCCCACCTTCCCAACATTCCTGTCTTTGAAAATAGGGCAGAACATCGCCATATGCCCAACCATCAAGGCCAGACGCAGCCCAGCCATCGTAATCTGCCCGATTGCCACGCACATAGGCCATAGCGTTAGTCGACGAAGAACCTCCTATAACCTTGCCGCGAGCGCATTCCACTCGGCGGCCCGCGACATTCTCCTCTGGCTCGCAGAAATAACCCCAATCGTGCAGCCGCCCCTGGAGGATTTTGCCCCAGCCGAGAGGAATGTGAATCCAGGGGTCACGGTCCCAGCCACCGGCTTCAACCAACAGTACGCGGGTGGCGGAATCTGCAGAAAGCCGATTGGCTAAAGTGCAGCCCGCCGAACCCGCCCCGACGATCACATAATCGTACTCCCGGACGCCGCTCAATGTAATTTCCCAATCACAATTCGTAGTTCCGTAGTCTTACCAGATCGCAAGCCCGTAAGATCAAGATCGATGCGTGTCTCGCTCCAAGCACCGGAATGGCCACACAGTATATTTTCGATCGCCATAGACCGTCCTCCTGTATGCCGAAAGATCAGGGCCCCCTGATCCATATCCCGGTCGAGCGCAATGATTAGCTCTCCCCCCGGTAAGATCGGTGCAATATCCTGCGTGACAAAATGAGCAAGCACAAGCTGGCAGCGGAGGGGAGACCCAACATTGTTATGGATCTCGAGTCGAACCGCTGTGCGCGGTCCTTTGAACTCACCGGCAGACACATGCGCCGATACCGCCATGAAGAAGAAGGCGACAAGCACAATAAATTTTGCGATTGGAAGAAACGGCATATGACTTACAAAAGCTGATAGTCTTAATGATGATTGTAACAGCCGCGCAACGGCAAGGGGAGAAACTAAGATGACAGCGAGGAAAACTGTGTTTGTAAAGGAGCGGATCACCGCTGAGGCGGGCAGCCCAGCTATCAAGCCCATCAGCCGGATCGCAGCCATCGCCATAATCGCCAACCCTTTTGCCGGGCGCTTCGTGGAAGATCTCTCACCACTGTTTAACAAGGCCCTCGTGCTCGGCGAAGAGCTGATGCCGCAAGCGGCTGCCATGCTTGACGGGCCACCCATCGCCTATGGAAAAGCAGCGATCGTTGGGGTAAACGGCGATCTTGAGCATGCCGCCGCGGTAATCCACCCTACTCTCGGCAAGCCAATGCGTGCGGCGCTTGGCGGCGGTGAATCGATCATCCCGCACACGTCTAAGGTTGCCAGCGCGGGCACGCCCATCGACGTGCCGCTGGCCAACAAGGATAATATCTGGTCGTTCGACGATTTTGAAACTATCACTGTAGCGGTCGCCGACGCTCCGCGGCCAGACGAGATCATGATTGTCATGGCCATCGCCGATAGCGGTCGGCCCCATCCCCGCATAGGCCAGGGACGAGCGGCCACCTAAGCTCAGTGTGGGCAGACGGTATGGATCGGCGCAAGCGGCGCACGGCCCTGGAGGAGATCGCTCGCCCGCTCAGCAATGGCGATAATCGCCGCGTTTACCGGCCCGGTGGTAATTCTCGGCATGATGGAGCCGTCAGCGATGTAGAGTCCGTCTACGCCAAGCACCTTGAGGTCGGGCCCGACCACCGCACAATTGCCAATTCCCATGCGGCAGGTGCCGACCGGATGGTGATGGGTGTGCGCAGCGCGGCGCAGGAACTCGTCGCGCGTACCCGTGAAATTGGGCCCAGGAAGCAATTCGCTTTCGCACCAATCGACAAGGGCATCCGCGTGGCCGATCTGTCGCGCTAAATCAAGCGCAACAGAGAACATTTCCACATCCTCCGCCGCACTGAGATATGCCGGATCGATCAGCGGCGGCACGCTGGGATTGTCGGAAATCAAACGAAGCGCGCCCCGGCTTTTTGGATGGGTGAAACCGAACATCAACGTGTACGCACCACCGACCTTAGGCGCCTCAAAACATTCGGTCACAACAGGCAACAGCACGCAAGCGATCGATAATTCCGGCGCACCGTTATGATCGCCAATACGGGTATACAGAAGAGATTCAGAATGTTGATAATTAGAGGACGGCACCGGCCGTGCGGCGGCATAGAGGTTTCCAGCACCGAGCAGATGATCATGCAGATTGCGACCTACTCCCGGTAAATTGATGCGCGGTGTAATACCCAATGCGCTCAATTCTTCTGCCGCACCGATACCAGAATGCATCAGCAATAACGGCGAACCAATGGCGCCAGCAGCAAGAATAATAGCGCGCCCGGCTGCAACCTCCCCTTTAGCGCCCAAGTCGACACCACAACATCGCTCACCCGCAAACAACAGGCGACGCGCTTGGCAGTTGTCAAGAATCGTCAAATTCTCCCGCCCCGTCACGGGCATAAGGTAAGCATCAGCAGTGCTTTGCCGAAGGCCGCCATTAATGTTGAGCGTGTTAAGGGTCGGTCCACAAAAATAGGCGCCATTATGCTCATCGATAGGCGCAAAACCGCATTGATCAACCGACGCCATAAAGGCCTGGGTAACCGGGTTAGGCGCATCGGGCGTAAGTAATGAAATCGGACCCTCGGCGCCATGATAGGGCGAAGGCACAAACTCGCTTGATTCCGAGCGGATGAAATAGGGCAGCAGATCGCAATAGCCCCAACCAGTGCAACCAGCCTCCACCCAGCGATCAAAATCCGATGGGTGACCACGTATGTGTGCCATCGCGTTTAGGCAGCTTGTACCGCCAATCACCCTGCCGCGGGGCCAATTATGAACCCGCCCAGCAGTGCCAGTTTGCGCGGCGGTGCGGTAATTCCAATCAAAGGTTGAGCCACTCAAAAATGGCCACTTCTTAGGGTCAGCGATATCGGGTTCATTCGCCGACCCACCAGCCTCAATCAATGCGACGCTGTTATCTCTATCCTCACTGAGACGTGAAGCAAGCACTGAACCGGCGCTACCCGCACCAACGACGACATAATCATATTCCCTCGCTTGTGCCATGCCCTGGATAATGACTTACAGGCTTTAGCGATGCACGGTATATTAGCGCACAATCAACTGGAGACCGGACCCGATGGAGAATTTTCAGATCAAAGCACCAACCATGACGTTGACCACCGGTCCGGTAGCGATCTATCCGCGCGTCCAGGAAGCCCTGTCACGGCCCGTGCCTTACGATTACGACCCCTATTTTTTAGAACTCTACGAACAGGTCTGTCGTAAAGCAGGGCAAGCAATGCGATGGGATGAGCCAGCGCTGATCTTACAAGTTGAGCCAGCGCCAGCGATTGAGGCCGCAGCAGCCTCGCTGATCTCGGCCAAAGACACGGTGCTCAACGTGGCGTCTGGCGTCTATGGCAAAGGCTTCGGCTATTGGGCGCAGCGCTATTGCAATCGCCTCACGGAAGTCGAGGTACCCTACAACCAAGCAATTGATCCGGAGCAGGTGGCCGAGGCGCTTCGCGCCAATCCGGACGTCACCATAGTCTCCGCCGTGCACCACGACACGCCGTCAGGCACGCTCAACCCAATTAACGAGATCGGCGCGGTGGTCAAGGAACATGGCGCACTCCTTCTGGTCGACGCCGTATCCTCCTTCGGAGGCATGGATATTCATCCCATTGATTGCTCGGCGGACATCTTCATCACCGGACCAGGAAAATGCCTCGGCGGCTCACCAGGTCTTTCGGTGCTCGCGGTGAGTGAGGCCGCCTGGGCACATATGGAAAAGAACAAAGACGCGCCTACTGCCTCGGTGCTGAGCTTGCTCGATTGGAAAAATGCCTGGCGCAAGGAAGAGAATTTTCCCTTCACCCCATCAGTAGCGGAAGTAGTCGGCCTCAATGCGGCTTTCGATCAATATTTTGATGAAGGGCCGGAAGTAGTGTGGCGGCGCCATGCGCTGACAGCACGGGCCTGCCGCGCTGGAATTAAGGCGATGGGCCTTAAACTGTGGCCTAATCCAGAATCTATTGCAGCACCCTCGACCACGGCAGTCACCATCCCAGAAGGCCTGACTAGCGAGCAGATCATTTCCACTGCGCGCAAAATTTTTGGCGTTACTTTTTCTACTGGACGGATGGAGACCTACGATAAGCTAATTCGCATTGGCCATATGGGCCCAGTTGCTGAGCCAATCTACGCCGTCAGCGCTGTAGCAGCGTTTGGCGCCGCAGTGCGCCACCATGGTATCAGCGTGAATATTGGCACAGGCATCGAGGCTGCAATGGCAGAATTGCCCAACGGTGGGTAGCGACAGATTCAAAATCGGGGGGCTTGGAGGTATGAATCGGTTTGATGGACAAACAGCTATCGTTAGCGGTGCAGCTCGCGGCATCGGACGCGCCATTGCCGAGCGGCTAGCGTCGGAGGGTGCGACGGTCGCGGTCGCAGATATTGATGCCAACGGTATAGAGGGTGTGGCAAGCGATATTGGTGGGAGCAGCTTCGCGGTTGCTACCGACGTCGCTGAGCCGGATTCAGTGGCTGTGCTGCACAACGAGGTTATCAATAGAACAGGGCGGTTAGACGTGCTCGTCAACGCCGCTGCCATCGTTCCCTTCGTGCCATGGGACGACCTCACTTTCAAGGAGTGGCGCCGGGTTATGCGAGTCAATCTCGACGGCATCTATCTAATGTGCCGTGCTGCCTCGGACATCATGCGGCCCAAGCAATATGGCCGAATTGTCAATATCGCCTCCAACTCGATCTTCGCCGGCACGCCAAATATGGCACATTACGTTGCCGCCAAAGGCGGCGTACTAACATTCACCCGTTCATTGGCAACAGAGATCGGGGGAGACAAGATCACCGTCAATGCTGTCTGTCCTGGCCTAACAGACACCGAAGGCGTTCAGGAATCACCACATAAGGATATGTTCAACTTTGTCGACATGCTGCAGGCTATTAAGGGTACCGGTACGCCAGCGGACATTGTACCTGCAGTATGTTTTTTGGCATCAGGAGAAGCGCATTGGATCACCGGACAGGCTCTTGCCGTCGATGCCGGCATGATTCGTCACTAACTACGAATAGAAATTTGGTGCGAGTTGGTAGTCCGGATAGCTAGCCGGGTCGTGTGAGTAAAAAAGCTCAGCATCATATTTTTCTGCAAGGTCCTTTAAGCGCTGCATAGAGTTGAGACTAGCCACCGGGTCAAGGTGGAAGCTCGAGATACACATTAGGTCCATGTTTTTCTTGCTGTAACACGCATCCGCCGTAAACAGCATTGGCCTGCGGTTCTTTAGCTCGACCATCAGGCTGTAATGGCCTGCGGTGTGGCCTGGGGTCTCGAACAGCCACAAGCCCTTAGCTATCTCCTGATCACCGCCGAGGGTCTCAAATTTTGGTGTGTAAATATCGAGAGGCAGCGCATTAAGCACCTCACTGCCGCGCTGCTGCTGCATTTCAGGCGAAAAACTGAGATCGGAATAGCCCAACACCTCGAAAGGCTGCGGACAGCCACAAGCTTCAAGTTCTTTTGCATGACAGAGCGTAGAGGCTTCGGTCAGGTGAATGTTTCCGCCGCAATGATCGAAGTGATAATGCGAATTGATGACATAATTGATGTCGGCAGGCTTGAGGCCAACAATTTTGAGCTGGCCGGGAATGGTTTGTGTCTCGGTTTGTAGCGGTTTCTCAAAAGGCAACACACGCTCAACATGGGCATGATCGTAACCGGTATCAAAAATATAAAGGCCATCTGGGTGATCAATCAGCACCGCATAGCAAGGGAAACGCAGCTCACCGCCGGGGCCGCGATTCCAGAACGCGTGATATCCATCGATCACCAAAGTACCGCCATCCAGTAGATAAACCTTGTTTGCGCTCATCCTATCCCTCCTACTCCTCAACGCTCGCCGCGATGATAAGGCAGCCCCAGGGCCGGCGGCAAATAGCTGTGCCGAGCAAAGAGGATCAGAACCACGATCACCATTGCGAAGGGCAGCATCTGTACCACGTCAGTTGGAATATTGAGTCCAGCGACTTGTAGTGCGGTAGTGAGCGCTAGGCTAGAACCAAATAAAGCCGCGCCGAGCAGTACCCACAACGGCTTGCCGCGCGCCAGCATGGCTAGCACAATCCCGATGAATCCTGCGCCATGGGTCATGTGTGGTACAAACAACCCGGCCCCGACGTTAGCCATAAAAGCTCCGCCGATACCAGCGAGGAAACCGGTCGTTAATACGGCACAGGCGCGCGTCAGCTTAACATTGACGCCAGCGGCGTCGAGCGCGGCAGGCTTGTCGCCAGCAGCCTGCAGATTGAGTCCTATTTGTGTTCGTCGAAAAATCCAAGCAACAAATACAACCAATAATATCGACAGATAGACCAGCGGGTGGCGCTCAAAGAAAGCCGGCCCAATCACCGGAATGTTTTGCAAGCCAGGGATATCCAGGGTCGGCACCTCTGGCATACGGGGATAAGTGCGGCTGAACTGAAAATGATGAAGGAGAGCTGTCAACCCTTCGGCACCTATGGTGAGTGCAATGCCGATGACAATCTGATTCATACTGAGAAGCACGCAGAACAGCACCATAAGAAAGGCAACCGCCATTCCGAGAAAGCCGCCGGCGAGAAAGCCGAACCAAAAGGACTCCGTGTAATAAGCGGCGACGAAACCGCCATAGGCACCCATCAACATCATGCCCTCGATGCCTATATTGAGCACACCGGACTTCTCCGAGATCTGCTCCCCAAGGCCCGCGAGAAGCAACGGTATGCCAACCGTCACCGCCCCAAAGAGAAGCGAGGCGATGAAAACTTCGGTGAGGAGACCACCCATCGCTTAGGCCTTTTTGCGTTTGTGCGATAGATGGTCGAGATATTCGACCAAAGCCAAAAAAATGAGCAGCAGGGCAACAAGCACGAGGACATAGAAATTAGGCACGCCCATGCGCCGGGAAGCACTCTCTCCACCGATCATCAGAATGGCAAACAATAAAGTAAAGCCTATTACTGCGATGCCGTGGAAGCGCGCGAGAAAGACCAGCGGAATGACGAGCAGACCATAGGCCGGATTCCAGTCCGCCCTCATGGTACCCCACACCCCGAGAATTTCTACCGCTCCGCCGAGGCCAACAAGGCCAGCACTAATAGCAAAAGTGGCGAAGGTGAGGCGCCCGACATTGAGGCCAGCATGCTTGGCGGCTCGCGGATTGGAACCAACGATCTGCAGCTTCAGGCCAAAAGCAGTGCGAGTCATGACAAAATGCACTGCGAACACGGCAACTAGGGAGATAATGATACCGCTATGAATGGTGGTATCGAACAGACGCCCGAGCCGATCCGTCACGGGCAAAGTCATGGTCTGCGGTACTGTATTATCTGGATCATTGAACGGCAGCTTAACCAACACATTTGCGAAACTAATGCCAAGAAAAGTCATCATCAAAGTGGTAATAATCTCATTCAGTCCATAGCGCGTCTTGAGAAATGCGGGCACCACCGACCAAGCCATAGCGACTGCAATTGAAACTCCGCAGCAAATGATGATGGTGAGCCATGATGGGAGCGCAACGATTAGCACCGGCGCGAGCGCAGCGGAGGCTACAGCGGCAAGCAAAAATTGCCCGTCGACACCGAGATTCCAGATGCCCGCCCGAAAGGCTACGATTAACCCTGAAGCGATAAGAAGAAGCGGCGCAGAACGGATGAGAGTTTGCTGGAAGCCCGACCAACTCAATAGCCCGCGCTGCACAACATATTCGTAATAGGCGAAGGGATCCTTCCCGAGAGCAAACAGAATCAATCCGCCCACAACAAGCGCCATAATGATCGGCACAAGCACCCGAGCAGTCGAGAAAATCACGGACGCAATCTCCTCATGCGGCCTTAGCACCAGTCATCAGCCGACCGATTTCAGACTCGGCTCCAGCACGATTTTCGACTATGCCTGACATCTCACCGTTAAATATCACACCGATGCGGTCGCTGAGTTCCAACAATTCGTCGAGCTCGGTAGAGATGACGATGGTGGCAATGCCGGATGCTGCTGCCTTGACGATGCGGTCGCGAGCAAGGCGCGTGTTATGTATATCCAGACCATAGGTCGGCTTGTTGAACACCACTACCGAGGCATTTATAGAGATCTCGCGCGCAAGCAGCACCTTCTGGATATTGCCGCCGGAAAGGCGGGCAAGCGGTGTATGTTCCGATGGGGTGCGAACGTCATGAGCCACTATGATCTCGCGCGCGTGTCGAAATATGCGTTGCCAGATCGTCACGAAGAACCGCCAGAAAGGCGGCGCGCCAATTCCCTTAAGCACCAGATTGGTCGCCACCGAATGGCCGCCCACGGTGCCCTCGCCCAAGCGCTCGTCGGTGATGTAGCGCACACCGAGACGCCGGCGCGCAGGCACGTCGGCATCGGTTGTCAGCTCGCCACTCACCTTGATGCAACCCGAGAGAACGGGGCGCTGCCCGGCGATAACCTCGGCAAGATGTTTCTGGCCATTACCATCGACCCCAGCGATGCCGAACACCTCACCGGGCATGACCGAGAAGCCAATATCGTGGAGCGCACATTCTCCAGGCTCGGCGCGGGTCGAGACATGTTCCAAACTGATCACAGGAGGTCCCGATTTATTGATAACGCCACGTTTATGTCGCTCCTGACCCTCTCGCAAAAAAATCTCGGCCTCGGCACTTTCTGCCCCATGCACCGCGCTTTTGAACATCAGCTGGATAATCTCGTTAGTAGCCTGCTCCTCGTCCATGTCGTCGAGATGCTCCGGCAAGATATCACCGACTAACTTCCCCTGACGTAACACCGAAATGCGGTCGCCGAAGGCGTAGGCTTCCCGCAATTTATGGGTGATAAAAACAATCGCAACTCCCTGGCCGGCAAGACGGCGCATCAACGCGCCGAGCTCGTCGACCCCTTGTGGCGTCAGCATGGAAGTCGGCTCGTCAAGCACCAACACTTTACCGCCATGCCACAATGCCCGGATGATTTCGACTTGCTGCTGTTGGCCAAGGGAAAGGCGTCCGACCGGCACGTCCGGTTCGATCTTGACACCAAGCAATTCCGAGATGTCGCGGAGGCGAGCGAGTGCTGTCTTGCGGTCATGAATACGCCACCAGGCACCGCCTAACATGAGATTTTCGATCACAGTCAGGCTGTGGACTAACACTACATGCTGGAACACTGTACCAATCTGGAGGCGCAGGGATTCGCGCGGCGAATGAATCTTGACCCGCACGCCTTCGATCTCGATATGACCAGCATCGGGCTGCTGCATTCCGGCAAGAATACTAATCAAAGTGGATTTTCCGGCGCCGTTTTCGCCAAGGAGCGCATGCACCTCACCGGCATGAATATCAAGAGAGATATCGTTATTCGCGAGAACGCCGGGGAAGCGCTTGGTGATGCTATGAAGCGAAACCGCGGGCGTTTGGCCGGCAGCCGAATTCACGATAGAACCCTCACTTCTGGGCAGCGTTTTTGAAACGACGCCGGAACAGCCGGAGGCGGCCCCGCTGGGGCCGCCTCCACAATTAGTACCGGTATTATTCTGCAGGTACCTCGACGGAAGTCATTAGCGCACGTACATCCTGTGCGTCATACACCTCCGCGACCGTGACAGAGCCATCAATGATCTGCTGGCGCACCTCCATCAACTCGCCCCAGGTATCGCTAGGAATATGCTTGGTCTTAAGCAGGCGCACCGAATCGTCCACGAGACCTATCTTATAGCCAACGGTACCGAAGGCGCCCGATTTCAAATCTTCGACCATAGCGCTGTAGACTGGCACCATGTCCCAAAGAACCGAAGACAAAAGATGGCCCTTATCGAGGCCGGTTTTGTCGCCAATCACGTCAATGAACCAAGCTTTGCCCCCGTCGATTGCCTTAGTAGTCTCAACCGCCTGGATCATACCAAAGCTGGAACCGTTGCCCTGACCAAACACCACGTCAGCACCGGCGGAGATCACAGACTCGGTCACCCGCCGGCCACCAGCGGCATCCGCATAAGCTGCCGGGCCAATCACGGCATAGAGGATCTTGGTGCCCGTTCCAGCTGATTTGACGCCCATCGCAAAACCGGCAGATTGCGAATTCCAGGAGGGTGGTTCACCGGAAACGACTATTCCGACGGTGCCCGTTCGGCTCATCTTGGCGGCAAGGATGCCAGCAAGATAGGCGCCGTCATGGCCGCTCAGGGTATAGTCAGCGACGAGGCCTGCTACCAGTCCGTCGGGCTTGTCAACGACCGCTACCGGCACACCGGTTTCTTGCGCAATTTCAGGTGCGGCCGTGTTGTAACCACTGGCATGAGCAATCATCAGACTAGCGCCTTCATCGGCCAACTCGCGAAGCGTCGGGCGAACATCGCCATAGCCGAGACCTTCAGCGGGAAGGAACTCAAGGCCAAATTTTTCAGCCACAGCTCGCGCAGCATCAACACCCTGCTGGTTCCAGCCATAGTCGGTACCTTGCTCCGGGACGAGTACGGCGATTTTCTTCACATCGCCTGCTTGCGCGCCGGCCGAAACCGCAGCTAGAAGGGCTATACCCGCCCCCATCATCAAAACACGCCGCGTTACTTGTATCATCAAACTACGCATTGTCTTTTTGCCTCCCTAAAATTTTGCTGACCTGAATCCACACTTTGTAACGGGTAGCGCGCCGGGTCAACGACGGCGCGCTTGCTATAGCTTAATCATTCTCCAGCGCTTTCCGCACTGCTATCAGCTTTTGTGCGCGCGCTTTGCGCAGCGCTACGATCTTTTCTGGTGTATAATTGAATATTCCACTGCCACTCTTGATGCCGAGATGGCCCTGGGCTGTCTTTTCGGTAATGACGGGGTTAACATCGGCTCGTGCGCTCAGTTCTTTGTTCAGATAGCTGCCGACGGCCTGATAGATATCGAGCCCTGCCATGTCCAAGAGCGCCATCGGCCCAACGACACTCAGCTTATAACCGATGCCCCATGAGACGCATTGATCGAGGGCCTCAGCATCAATGACACCTTCTTCCACCAGATCCACGCATTCGCGCATGATGGCGTAGAGCACCCGGTTCTCGACAAAACCCGGTACGTCCTTCTTGATGGGAATCGGAATGAGGTTGATATCGGAGATCAGGGTCGTGATTCGTTCAACCGTCTTAGGCTCGGTCTCGGCTCCGGCAACGACCTCAATGATCGGGATGATATGCGGCGGATTAGACCAGTGCATGCCGATAACGCGGCCAGGATGGGAGTTACCTTTTTGAAGCTTGGTAATTGGAATACCGGATGTGTCGCTTGCCAACATACAATCCGGCGAGACTAATCCATCGAGGCGCGTCAGCAGATCGAGCTTGAGTTCGAGGTCCTCCGGTATAGTTTCAATCACCAGGTCAGCCCCTGCGACACATGCCTCAAGTGTGTCATGCAGAGTGATCGCCGTATTGTCACCCTTAGCCGGCATTTGAAGCGCATTAAGCACGCTGAATGCACCTTCTATCAGGCTGCTCGCTTGCGCGAGCGCCTCCTGTCTGGTGTCGGTAGCGCGCACTGTCATGCCGCCACGCGCAAGTGTCGCAGCAATGCCGGGGCCCATGGTGCCCATGCCGAGGATGGCTACATTTTTCATGCTTCCTCTGCTCCCCTACATCACCGTGGTCGAGATAATATCAACGCCGTTCTGACGATCGACAAGATAGATTAGACCGCGTTCATCGATGGTGACGTCGTTTGACGAAGCGCGATCAAAGCCAGTCGGCGGATCGGGTTCATAACAGCCGACCTCACGTGGATTATAGGGATCAGCAAAATCGATCAGCCTAAGGCCCTGAGCAAACCATGCGAAGGGCACCACAGTGCCTGCAAAACGCTCGGATGGTTGATGGCACCCGGTCATCGGAGGTTGTGCCTTACCGTCTTGATCAACGCCCTCAACCTGAAAAGTCGAGATCGGTACCGGCATTCGCTCGTTTGAAATATCGTAGACCCAGGTGAAGGCCGGTGCCGACGGCCACAGCTTCGCGACATCCTCGTCAGCAACGATCATCACTTGGCGGCCCTTAAGGGGTTCGGGAAAAGGCAAGCAGGTGTGGGTTGGATGCGGAAAACTGGGCGAAGTGTTGAGGCCGGAGATCGCCACCGGCTTGGACATGTCGCTGATGTCGAGAATGAAAAAGCCGTGATGCCAGTAACTAACATAGAGCCTTTCTCCGACACGTATTGGATGGTGGCAGCGCGGCGGGGTCCACTCCTCCCAGGGATACTCTTCGCCGCCCGCTTGCCACTGACCGGGAATCCACCAACGCCCAACCTCCTCCGGATTTGCCGGGTCCTTCAGGTCGAGAATCATAACGAAATTGCCAATATAGCCTTCTGCGGTCGGCGAAATGTAAGCGTAACGCCCGTCAAAATCGTAGCGATGCACGCCACGTCCTTGGGTACGCCATTTGGTGATTTCTCTTGGCTTAGCCGGGTCTGTCACATCGTAAATACCAAGCCCACCACCGAACGTTTCATCACCGCCCTGGCTTTCATGATTGACGATCATGACGCCGTCGGCGACCCGCACCTTGTGCGAATGCCATCCCGGAGGCATCTCGATGCGGCTCAGAACCTTTGGGTTCTTCGGGTCGGCAACATCAACGATGGTCGTACCACTAGGGTCGCGCATATGGCCGATATACAACGTGCAGCCATCAACCCAAACCTGCCCACCCCCGGGGCAGTCGATGTGAGAAATTCGCTCGGTGTTAACTGCTTTTGCCATCTCAGTCGAGCCTAACAATGTCGCCCTCAGGCGTCCTACCATGCTTCTGGTAAAGCGCGAGNGATTTTAGAGTCGGCTCGTCACTTGCAGTGAAAAGAATTGCAGGCTCAGTCTCAGAACCGTTGACATGTTCGCACCAACAGCCTCCGGGTACCGCCATAGTGTCGAACTGCTCCCATTCGACCTTTTGACCGCCAACGACGCTGTGCCCTCTGCCCTCAAACGGTGCCACGAGAAGACTCGCATTCTGCTTTAGCGGGCGGGTGTGCTCACCAGGTCTGAGCATCTGGGCGAAGAAGGTCATCGTCTTGAACACTGGCTCACCATTGGTGGGATCAATGTATTCCACCGTAAGTGCTTCGTAAGGATCACCCTCCCAATCGCGNAAACTCTCCAACATCTCGCGCATCANCTCCCAGCGATAGACATACATTGGTGAGGCATTGCCGGTGCCTCGGTGATGAGAAACGAAACGCGGCAGAAAACCGCCGCGGCCGTATATCTCGCGCGAATATTCGGTGGATACACGGGCCGACTGAACGTCGCGACGCACCTGCTCGCCATCCAACTCTTCCGTGTAGTCATGCTCAAAATAAGTCGCATTCAGGGTCTCGACCAGCGGAAGATCCAAAACGCTTAGATTTACCGCCGGCTTTTCACCTTGGTTGCCATGATTGTGCCAGGTGTCGTGTGGCGTCAGCACCATGTCGCCGGGGCCAAAGGTGATATCTTCGCCTTCGACTCCTGTGAAATTCTGGGTGCCAGTCAGACCGAAACGGATGGCGTTAGGCGAATGACGGTGCGGCGGCATAATCTCGCATGGGTCGTTCAATCGATAAGCGGTGTACATGGTTGAAACGCTTGCGCGCTTTGGCGCANGGCCGGGATTGACTAGTATCAGAGAGCGACGCTCCGAGGATTTCATGGTGACAAGTTCAGCCGAGCGGTGCAGCANCGGCTCAATATCCTCGCGATAGCGCCAAACGAAAGGCACCGCTTTCTTCTGGTCCCGGACCTGATTGNCCTCGNCATGATCAGCACTGCTATCGACCGCCCAGAACGGCGCCATGTTCTTGCGCGCTACATCTTCGTGCAGAGCATCCAAAGCCGCGCTCATCTCACCCTCTCAGCTTATGAGGAATTGGCCACCCTCGGGAACTTCAGCGGCCCGGAAAGTATGTNAAAAATGTAAGCATGAGGATGGCCAAAGGTCAAACTTGCTCGCCGGGTGACTTACAGCCGCCGGTTCAATGTGCAATGAAACATAATTGAATTGGTGTTGTCCGAAACCGCCTCTCAACTGGTGCTATCCGCTTAACAGGCCATCGCCAGCGCGTACTAACGATCGTCCCTAAACCACCCAGCGCGGCGGACCTAGGGGATCGGCATCGTCTCCGTCGAGCGGCGGAACATGGGCATTGCCTCCGCGTGTCGATGTGTCGTTGTCGTATTGGCGCAACTCGAGACGTGCGATCTGGTTTCGGTGAACTTCGTCCGGGCCGTCAGCGAGGCGCAAGAGGCGCGCCATGGAATAGGCCTGCGCCAAGCCATAATCTGAAGTCACCCCAGCACCGCCAAAAGCCTGAATTGCCCAGTCGATCACTTCGCAGGCCATCACTGGTGCAGCCACTTTGATCATGGCAATTTCTTTGCGCGCTACCTTGTTCCCCACATTATCCATCATCCACGCCGCCTTAAGAGTGAGAAGACGCGATTGTTCTATTTTGATACGCGCCTCGGCGATGCGCTCTTGCGTCACTGTTTGATCAGCGATCGTTCTTCCAAACGCGGTGCGCATTTTAGTACGTCGACACATACGCTCCAGCGCCCGCTCGGCGAGGCCGATAAGGCGCATGCAATGATGAATNCGGCCGGGCCCAAGGCGTCCTTGTGCGATTTCAAAGCCACGACCCTCACCGAGCAACATATTCTCCAACGGCACCCGCACATCATTAAAATAAACCTCTCCATGGCCATGCGGCGCGTCGTCGTAGCCGAATACNGGAAGCATACGCTTGATGGAAACGCCGGGATGGGGCATCGGCACTAGTATCATCGACTGTTGCTTGTAACGGTTCTCATTTTCGGGATCTGTCTTCCCCATCAAAATCAAGATGCGGCAGCGTGGATCGAGCGCGCCGGAGGTCCACCATTTGCGCCCCTGAATAACATATTCGTCACCGTCGCGGCGGATNAGTGTTTCGATATTGGTCGCGTCAGACGAAGCGATCTCGACCTCTGTCATGGCGAAGGCAGAACGGATCTCGCCAGCCAAAAGAGGTTCAAGCCATTGCTTCTTCTGCGCCTCGGTACCATAACGCACCAACACTTCCATATTGCCCGTGTCAGGCGCCGAGCAGTTGAACGCCTCTGGCGCGAAAGCCGAGCGCCCCATCTCCTCGCAGGCCGGTGCATATTCGAGATTGGTTAGGCCAGCACCGAGATCACTCTCGGGCAAAAAAAGGTTCCAGAGACCCGCCGCTTTAGCCTTTTGTTTGAGCCCTTCAAGATGGGGGATGGGTTGCCAACGGTCGCCGACGGCAATCTCTGCCATCATCTTTTCTTCGCTGGGATAAATATGCTCTTCCATGAACGCGGCCACCCGGTCTCGAATGTTAGCCGCCTTTACGCTATAGCCAAAATCCACCGTTTTTCTCCCTTTTTTGCCTTAACGTCAGAAAATCAAGCCGCCGCCGCTCAACACCTCAATTTAGCCCGAAGAATGCGGGACGACCCATGGGAAATCGACTAAAATTCCCGAATGGCATAGCTAGATCGCGCAAAACCTCGTTACTTCGAATTAGGCATGCACGATGGATGCTAATAGGGTAAATAGCCTACAAATCTAAATCAGAGAGCAAATCATGGGCAATGACAGCCTTCTTGAGAGACGCATTCGCCTCATGGGCGCAAACGCGCCTCTCTTTTATCGCCGGCCCCTACACGTGGTACGCGGAGAAGGTGTGTGGCTTTACGACGATAATGATCGACCCTATTTAGACGCTTACAACAATGTTGCCAATGTTGGCCACNGCCACCCTCATGTCGTTGAAGCAATTGAGAAACAAGCTAAAACTCTCAACACGCATACACGATATCTGCATGAGGCAATTCTCGACTATGGCGAGAAACTGGCCGCAACCTTCGAGGATCACTTAAGCCGGGTTTATCTATGCTGCTCGGGCACGGAGGCTAACGAGTTGGCCCTAAGGATCGCTAAAGCCTGCAGCGGCGCAGAGGGGGTCATCGTCACTGATTTCTGCTATCATGGAAATTCCAAAACCATCGCCGAACTGTCGACCGCCTTTCCGGGCCCGGAAGGCATAGGAAGCAATGTCCGTACGGTTACCGTTCCCGACATTTACCGTTTACATAAAGAGCTTAGCGAAAAGGAGAGTGCCGAAAGGTTTGCTGCGGATGTGGATGCGGCAATCGTCTCACTTGCCGAATCTGGAATNAAACCGGCAGCCTTGCTGATCGATACGGTATTCGCTTCAGAGGGCTTACCAAATATGCCGGCAGGCGCAATAGAGCGTGCGGTCAAGCGCATTCACGCCGCGGGTGGCTACTACATCGCCGATGAAGTTCAGCCTGGGTTCGGCCGCACAGGCAAAAATATGTGGGGCTATCAACTCTATGGCGCCCTTCCCGACCTCGTCACCATGGGCAAGCCGATGGGAAATGGTCATCCGCTCGCTGGCGTCATTAGTCGTCCCAGCTTGGCTGAGGAATTCGGAAATAAATCAATGTATTTCAACACCTTCGGAGGAAATCCCGTTTCCGCTTCGGTGGGCCTCGCTGTGCTTGAGGTCATAGAGCNCGAGGGCCTGCAGGCGAACGCTAAGATGGTTGGCGAGCATTTGCGCGCGGGCCTCCGCGACTTGGCCGACAAACACACGGTTATTGGTGATGTGCGCGGCCACGGGCTATTCGTAGCAGCAGAATTCGTCACCGATAGGGGAATTAGAGAGCCGGCGAGTGAAACAACCCGCGCTGTGGTCGACGAAATGCGTGAGCGAGGCGTCCTCATTAGCCACACCNGTCGCTACGACAATGTGCTCAAAATTCGCCCGCCCCTGCCATTCTCTAAAGANAATGCTGATTTCCTGCTGAACACCCTCAATGATAGCCTTAACACCCTGTAAACCGCGATAAGATGTGCGAATTTTATGAGATAGGAATCAAAAAACGGGAAGAACGCCTGCGCTCTCTTGCTATAGAGGCCCTTAAGGCGTGGAATGTCTCAAATTGCAAGCTAGAAACAATTAAAATACGCGAAAATGCCGTGTTTCGCGTGNAAAATGATGCTGGCCTAGATGCAGCGATTCGAGTGCACCGTTACGGCTATCACAGCAACGCCGCACTGCTATCAGAATTAAATTGGTTGCGCGCGCTAAACCAAGATGAAATCGAAGTGCCAGAGGTCATCCCCGCTGACAACGGNGCTTTGTTCATCATGGCCGAAGCGATTGGGGTTCCTGAACCTCGCCAAGTGGATATGGTGAAATGGCTGGAAGGCAAGCCGCTTGGAAGTATTGAGGAAGGTTTAAACCAATCCGTTGAAAATGTTGCCGACACCTTCCGGGAGGTTGGCGCGCTTGCAGCGCGGCTCCATAATCATGCCGCAAGCTGGCAACCACCGGCAGAATTCGTGCGCCACGCCTGGAATATCGACGGTCTGATCGGAGAAAAGCCCCTGTGGGGGAGATTCTGGGACTTGCCTACACTCGATTCGGCGCAAAAAGCGCTTCTACTTCGCGCGCGCGTCGCCGCGCAAGATGATTTGACTGCTANCGGTACCAACTCCAAAGGCTATGGCCTGATCCACGCAGATTTAAATTTGGACAATATCATTCTGCGCGACGGGCGGGTCACCGCGATTGATTTCGACGATTGTGGCTACGGCTGGCATCTCTTCGACCTCGCCACCATCTCCATCCTCTTTCTTCAAACCGATCTATCCAACACGGTGCAGACTGCCGTAGTCGAAGGGTATCGCCGGGAGCGTATATTGTCGGACGAGAGTTTGCTCCAAATGCCGCTCTTTTATCTGCTGCGCGCCTTTACCTATCTCGGCTGGGTCCACACCAGANACGAAACTGCGTCCGCCCAGGAAATCGCACCTATGGTCACAGCCCTGGTTTGCCGCTTAGCGGAGGATTACCTGAGTGCGCGCCACAAGGAGGATGAGGCATGAAAGCAGCGATCCTGTCCAGCTCAGGCCTTACCGTGAGCGAAGTACCGAAGCCCGAAATCAACCCTAACGAAATTCTCGTCCGCGTCAGGGCAGCCGCCCTCAACCGCGCCGATCTGTTGATGATTAACGGGCGGATGAATGGCAGACAAGTTGGTAACAGCACGGTGATCGGTCTGGAATGGGCCGGCGAGGTAGTCGAGACCGGCAGTGCGATAAATGAATACAAGCTGGGCGACAGAGTAATGTGCTCGGGCGCCGGCGGATATGCCGAATATGCTAAGACCGATTGGGGTCGCGTCGCACCCATCCCAGCGGGAGATATGAGCTTCGCCGAGGCGGCGACGTTTCCCATCGCGCTAACCACCATGCATGACGCACTCGTCAGCAATGGTCGGCTAAAACNGGGCGAATCTGTTCTGATTCAGGGCGCAAGCTCGGGCGTTGGCCTTATGGGGCTACAAATCGCCAAACATCTTGGTGCCGCGCTCGTGATTGGCACTACACGTGACGCTNACAAGCGCGCACGTCTCAAGAAATTTGGCGCCGACTTCGCCCTCGACCCAAACGATCCTGATTGGCCCGAACAGGCCGCCAAGGCAGCAGGCGGCGGCGTTGATCTGATAGTTGATCAAATTTCTGCCGGNGTAGGGATTGGCAACATGCAGGCAGCTGCCGTCAAAGGCCGCATCGTCAATGTCGGACGTCTCGGCGGCTTTAACGGAGAGTTCGATTACGACCTCCACGCTCTCAAGCGCATCCAATATATTGGCGTCACNTTCCGCACCCGATCCATCGATGAGGTGCGCAAAATCAACCGCGAAATGCGAGCGGAACTCTGGCCCGCGGTTCAGTCCGGTAAGCTCGGTCTGCCGATAGACCGTACTTTCCCGCTCGACGAGGCGGCGGCGGCGTTAAACCATATGCGTGCCAATACCCACTTTGGAAAGATAGTTCTGGAAGTCTAATATCACCGTGCGGCAGGGCGCTTTGCCGACCATTTAAATCCTCTTTATGATAGGCCCCAAGAAGGCCTACCCGATACCGAGTTAGGTTTCAGCTATCTCGTCTTCCTTCATTATTGGTTTGCCATCCAGCACAGAGCCACAAAACTCACCTGATTCCCATTAGCGGTTCTGCCGATTGTCCACCAAGTCNGTCACCACGGCCGGTTCAGCGAGCGTCGAGATATCACCGAGCTCGTNATGCTCGTTGGCGGCGATTTTGCGTAAGATTCGTCGCATGATCTTGCCAGAGCGCGTCTTCGGCAAACCGGGTGCCCACTGAATGAGATCCGGGCTAGCAATAGGTCCGATTTCCTTTCGAACCCATTTTACCAGTTCGTCGCGCAGCCCCTCGGTTGGTTCATAGCCGAGAGTGAGAGTCACATATGCATAAATGCCCTGACCCTTGATTTCGTGCGGATAGCCAACCACTGCGGCCTCTGATACCGCCTTGTGCGAAACCAGCGCACTTTCTACCTCTGCTGTTCCCATACGATGGCCAGAAACATTGATCACATCGTCGACCCGCCCGGTGATCCAATAATAACCGTCTTCGTCACGCCTAGCGCCGTCACCAGTGAAATAACGCCCCGGATATTGCACAAGATAGGTGCTGATGAAGCGCTCGTGATCGCCATAAACCGAGCGCATCATGCCAGGCCAAGAATCGGCAATACAAAGCAACCCAGTACAGGCGCCCTCAAGCTCGTTTCCATCAGCATCGACGATGAGCGGTTTGATTCCGAAGAAGGGACGCGTCGCTGAACCGGGCTTGAGCGCAGTTGCGCCCGGCAGAGGCGTGATTAAGATACCGCCAGTCTCTGTCTGCCACCAGGTGTCAACAATCGGGCAGCGCTTGTCGCCAACCACTTCGTTGTACCATATCCAGGCTTCCGGATTAATCGGTTCGCCCACTGTGCCAAGAATGCGAAGCGAGGTGCGCGAGGTCGATTTTACCGGCGTCTCACCCTCACGCATCAACGCGCGGATGGCAGTCGGCGCGGTGTAAAAGATGTTGACTTGGTGTTTGTCGACCACTTGCCAGAAACGTGATGAATCCGGATAGTTTGGCACACCTTCAAACATTAGGGTCGTCGCACCGTTGGCCAGAGGCCCGTATACGATATAGCTGTGACCGGTGACCCATCCCACATCGGCGGTACACCAATAGATGTCGCCGTCGTGATAGTCGAAGACGTATTTGTGGGTTAGCGATGCGTAGAGCAAGTAGCCACCAGTGGTATGCATCACCCCCTTCGGTTTACCGGTGGATCCCGAGGTATAGAGGATAAACATTGGGTCCTCGGCGTCCATTTCTTCCGCCGGGCAATCGTCGGAGACTTTCGCTGCCTCTTCGTGATACCAGACATCGCGCCCTTCGACCCAATCGATGGCACCGCCGGTGCGCTGTACAACAATCACGCTCTTGACGCTCGGGCTACGCATCAGAGCCTGATCTGTATTAGCTTTGAGCGGGATTGACCGGCCACCGCGAACACCTTCATCAGCAGTGATCACGCAGTTGCTGTCACAGTCATGGATACGGTCAGCAAGCGAATCTGGTGAAAATCCGCCAAACACCACGGAATGGACCGCGCCAATTCGGGTACAAGCAAGCATGGCATAGGCGACCTCGGGGATCATCGGCATATAGATCGTCACTCGATCGCCCTTGCCTACACCTTGCGCTTTCAGCACATTGGACATTCGGCAAACATGGCTGTGGAGTTCGCGGAAGGTAATGGCTTTCGAATTCGCCGGGTCATCACCTTCCCAGAGGATCGCCGTCTGGTCGCCGCGCGTTGCCATGTGGCGGTCGATACAATTGACACTAACATTCAGTTTACCGCCTTCAAACCAGCGTATATGCGCATCCGTGCCAAATTTGGAATCCTTTACTTTAGTCCAGCGCTGCATCCAATCGAGTGTTTTCGCCTGCTCAGCCCAAAAATCTTCGGGCTGGTCGATCGAGCGGGCATACATCTCTTGATATTTTGCATCGTCGCAATGAGCAGTTTTGGCAATCTCGGACGACACAGGAAAAATTTCGTTTTCGTGCGGAATCATTAGATGCTCCCAAATTTCGATTCGTACGGATTTGTTGGTGGGATTATCGGCCCAATGCCGGTGCTGGGCAAGAAGGGTAGGTGAAATCTCTCACCCACCTACGGAAGGCGTAACTCGAGGATTGAGGCAAGTCAAAGCCTATTGCCATCGCATCTAGTTGAGGAAAATGTGTCGTCGCAAACGACAACGTCTGCTTAGGATTTGCTTTTACCGAACTACATTTTCAGAAAAATTTCACCGTCCTCAATATCGACACGCAATGCACGCAGCCAATCGCCGGCGCAGGGACCGGCCAAGCATTCGCCAGTCTCAACGCGAAAAAGCGCCGCATGGGTCGCGCAGAGAATGTGCCCACTATCGCTGTCCGTAAATTTATTTGGCGTCCAGTCGAGCGGCCCACCAGTATGTGGGCAACTATTCTCATAAGCATAGACGCGCCCCCCTTTACGGGTGATGAACAGTTCAAAGGCGGTGGGCCCCTCGCCAAGAGTAAAACCCTTACTGCCACCGTCCGGTATATCCGAGAAACGGCAAAGAAACTTGAACCCAGTTTTATTCATAAAGCACAGCTCAGCAGTTGTTCGAGGTCAGCGACTAGAAATTTATCGATATGATTTTTCAGGTTGCCCGCAGTGCCCCAGTTAGGGCTTTTCGCCTGACTTCTATAATGTTCATTGCGCGCATCCGTAATCGAGGACTGGATCGGCGGTATCAACTCGCTTTTGGCGGCATCGATGGATAACCGGACCAGAGCAGTAATGGTTGCGTCCTGCTGCACCCGTGGATTTATTTGCGCGCCACCGTCATGGCTTGATACCAGCCATCTTGCAAATGGTCTTCCATTCCTTTGCTGTAACCGGGCCAACTGAAAGACGCGAATGACGTACCAAAAACATTTCCGAAAGATCGGGATGGGACTTAATCTCAGCAAGCGTCACCGGCGTATTTACAGGAATTACCGGCTTGACGTCGACCATACCAAAAATGCCCTTAGCATCGGTGTGATCTGGATAATGTTCCTTAACCACCTCGACTACGCCAACGATCTGCTTCTCATTTACAGAATGATAAAAGAACCCCTTATCGCCGACCTTCATGGCCTTCATATTATTATTGGCCTGATAATTGCGCACCCCATCCCATTCGCACGCGCCTTCCTTTACCTGATCGTCCCACGACCAAGCCCCAGGTTCGCTCTTAAACAACCAATACGCCACGCCACACTCCCTGGTCTGATTCGCTCACCAGGAACACATTAGCCCCCAAGTGCCGTCAAATCTCTAAAATTCCGAACGGAACGGCCGTGCCATCAAAGTTATGATCGTCTCGCCGATGTTAGCGCCATGATGGAGCACATCCATAACCGCACCAGAAATTGGCAACTCGATACCGAGCTGTTTACCGAGTGCAACCAAGGCGGGAGCACTGGCCACGCCTTCGGCAACGCTGTCTCGCGCAGCGAGTATCTCGGCGAGCGCTCGGCCTTCGCCAAGTTCCTGGCCGAGGGAGAAATTTCGTGATTGCAAACTGGTACAGGTCAGCACCAAATCGCCCAGGCCAGAGAGACCAGCCAGAGTTTCCAACCTAGCGCCTTTGGCGCCGGCGAGTCGAACCATCTCGGCAAAGCCGCGGGTCATAATGGCAGCGCGAGCGTTCTCGCCAAGGCCGCGGCCGATGGCAATCCCTGCCGCAATCGCCATGACGTTCTTTGCCGCACCGCCGATCTGCGCACCCACCACATCGTCGGTAATATAGGGCCGGAGGCTGGTACTAGCGAGAGCCGCCGCGGTGGTTTCGCAGAGCCTAGCGTCCTCACTCGCCAGAGTTAAAGCGCTGGGTAAGCCGCGAGCCACTTCGGATGCAAAATTAGGGCCGGTAAGAATGGCGAGCGGCCTAGTCGCACCTAAAACATCGCGCGCCACTTCGCTCATCAGCGCACCACTATCAAGCTCAATGCCCTTGGCACAGATAACAAGTGGCACGGCAGGGGCCAGGCAGTCGGAGAATTCCCTCGCGACATCGCGCAAATTTTGCGCTGGTGCTGCTAACAGAACCAGATCGCAATCTCCAAGAGATGCTTTGTTAGTGCTAGCGGTAATCGCGGGATCAAGCAAAACACCTGGGAGGAAACGCGTGTTTTCGTGCGACGCCGCGATCGATGCAGCCACTTCCTCTTCTCGCACCCAAAGCGATACCTTGCGTCCAGCGCGCACTGCCGCAACCGCCAAAGCCGTGCCCCAAGCACCACCACCGGCGATTCCTATATGTTGAAATTTTGTGTAAGCGTGGATCATCGGTTGGATAGCTTGAAGATTTCTTTCTTATCTATCTATTGCCCGGCATACATGATTGTAAGCGCGCAGCGCAGCGCAGAGGGCACGAGAGCGGGTTGGTGAATCGAACGGACCGATAATAAGTTCAACATATTGGCCTTCATCGCCCATATCGACAGGTTGTAATTCATAAGGCAAATGAGCGAGCAGATCAGCATGGATGGTACGCATCTTGTCCAAGGCAGCAAGCGCCAGAGCTTTTGTCTCGTAGATCTCAAGGCTGATCAAGAAAAGTGAAGGTTCTGACGTGGCCGGTGTGCTGGGCGACCGCGCGACGCCAACATACGCAGGCACGGGCGCCTGCAGAGAGCTGCCGGCGAGTGGAAAGTTTTCGCCCTTTCCGGCAATCGGCTCCGGCCCATCGAATAGAAGCGCTGCAGGTGGTGGGTCGGGCATTTCGTCCAGCGCCGCAAGGTTGATTTCGATGGCCGGCTCTTCTTCTTTGCCGGCGGTGAATTCTGGCCGCCCGCCATAGGTTGGCAAGGCTTCAACGCTGGGGCCAGCAAGGGCTGGAACCTCCCGCCCAGTGGCAAAAGTGGCCTCCGCCGGATATTTGTTGGTCTCAGTCCACTGCGCCGAGGCACGACTATAGAGCGCCTCAGCCTCAGAGAAATCGCGCTCCACCCCGAGACCGCGGTCATAGAGATAGGCGAGCGCCGCCTGCGCCGAGGCATTGCCCGCATCAGAGGCGCGCTGATACCACTCGGAAGCGGCAACATAGTCGCGTGCAACGCCAGCGCCACGCTCATAGAGCGAACCTATATGAAACATCGCCAACGCATCTCCCTGCTTGGCTGCACGACGGTACCAAATGAGTGCCTTCGCCGAGTCCAGCGACACGCCAAGGCCCCTCTCGTAAAGCAGGCCGAGCGCAGCTTGCGCCGTCGCATCACCCTCATTGGCCATAGCAAACACCCGGTCTGCACGCGAACCCTTCTGGGAAATGGGACCGTTAACACACGAGGTGACAACGATCAGAACGAGCACAAGCAACACCCTGCCCACACCTAGCCGATGGCAAATTTCGTAGCAATAACGCAAAGTGACAGATGATGGGCTTGGCACGCGAATCGACGGCCCCCGGTTGCTTCGTCAGCTTACTGTGGAAAAGCTGCCAGCGCTAGATCGGATCGCCCTCAGAAGCGCTGGACGGGACGGCGGGACATCAAGATGAAGCGGATCAATAGCCCTGCGCTGGAAACAATTGCACCAGCGAGAAACCCCCACATCAATCCAGCTGTCGCGAGACCAGCCTCAAATGCAAGCAAATATGCGCCTGTAACCGTAATGCCCCACCAGGAAAGAAATTGCCAGAGCGGAGGCACCCACACATCAGCCATGCCGCGTAGAGCACCCATCAGAACGGCCTGCCAACCATCGAAAATCAACACTAACCCGGCGATGAACATAAGTGGCACGGCGACGGCGATCACTGCGCCGTCATCGCTATAAATTTCTACGAGCTGAATACCAACAAAGAAAAAAAGTCCAGCGACCCCCGCCATGATTAGAAATATCAATGTGAGCGCGGACCAGCCAGCGCGGCGAATATCAGCGGCGTTGCGCCGCCCCACCGCATTGGCGATACGGATCGTCGATGCACCGGCAACGCCGATAGCGCTCATAAATACTAGCGCCACCATATTGAAAGCGATCTGATAACCAGCGAGGTGAACCGTGCCGAGAAGCCCAGCAAACATAGTGAGCGCGCTGAAAGCTCCGGCTTCCATCCCACGCGCAGCGCCCATGGGAATGCCGATGCGCAGCAATTTGCCCGCAGTTTTACGAAAATCACGGATCGCTCCGCCAATACCGAGGACACCACGATCTTCGAGGCCCAATACATATAGGGTAAGAGCAGCAAACATCACCCAGCGGATAATAGAGGTTGCAATTGCCGCACCCTCAGCGCCCATCTCGGGCGCGCCGAGATGGCCATAAATGAAGATCATATTTAGTCCGGCATTGCCGATCACCGCCATCAGCATCAGCACCATCACCGGCATCGGACGGCTAAGCCCTTCCAGAAAGAACGAGGTAGCAACCCACATGGCCATTGGCGGTAATCCCCAGGAAATCATGCGCAGCACATCACCGCCCCCCGCCGCCAGTTCCTCCGTCTGACCAACAGCCAAGAGTAGTGGCTCACCGAGGAAGCAAATCCCAGCCATCAACAGACCGAGCGCCGCGCCATGCAACAAGCTGACCCGCCAATAACCGCCGCAATCGCGTGCTGCACCAGCGCCATGCGCCTGGGCGACAAGCACCACCGTGCCCTGTAAGAGGCCTACACCAACCAGGATCATAACGATCTGCAAGGCGTTGGAGGCCGCGTAAAACGCAAGGTCAAGGGTACCATAATGACCGATCATGGCGGTATCCACCGCAGCCATTACCAAGAGCCCGGCGCGCGCGACAATCATCGGCGCCGCCAAGCGCAAGGTGCGAGATAAATGGACCGCGAAAGTCATCGCCGGAAGTACGGTTTCCGTCACTTCGGGAGCTTCGCCATTGCGATTACGGGTGAACATTGCGGCAGAGACTAGCCGAAAAGATATTTTTTAAAACAATGCAAAGGCAATGGTAGCGCCAGCCGATGCGACCTATTATCATTACTCTTTAGTTCGCGTCGGCACAGTCGGCCGGACAGGATTAAGTTAGGATGGGTTTACAAGGAAGGTAGCATGGCAAACACAGCTCAGCCGACGACTAGCAATTCCGCCGAACGAAGAACGGCGCTGAGCGCTCGCCGCCTCTGGCCAGTGTTCTTCGCGGCCCTCTTAGGCGTGTCGATCATCTATGGTGTGGGTTTTGCCAACTCCTCGACCGTGCACAACGCGGCCCACGATACGAGGCACTCGTTCGCCTTTCCCTGCCACTAAGCCCATAAGGGCGGCGTGATGGAACTACTTGGCCGGATAATCCTGCCTGCCGTCATCGCCGGCATTCTCGCTGGCCTCCTTCTGACAGGCCTGCAATACATCGAAGTCATCCCCCTTATACATGAGGCAGAGAATTACGAGTCGTCTGGTGCGAACAGTCATGAGCATGACACGCATGACCATGAGCATGGGCATGACCACGTTGGCGGCACCTGGGCACCCGATGACGGACTGGAACGCTTTGCAGTAACGATCCTATCAAATGTATTGGCCGCCATCGGCTTTGGTCTAATCCTGTCGGTATCATTCAGCCTCTTAACGGCGCGCGGCCGGGTGCTGACCTGGCGGCACGGCCTTCTCTGGGGCCTCGCGGGATTCGGCATCTTCAACCTCGCGCCAGCGCTCGGCCTACCGCCAGAGCTCCCCGGCAGTGACGNGGCGCCGCTTGCCGGCCGCCAAATCTGGTGGGTCATGACCGTCNTNCTAACAGCGCTTGGCCTTGGTCTGATCGCCTTTGCCCGNCCAGTCTATTTGCGGGCGCTTGGCCTTGTNCCCATTGCGCTGCCGCACATCATTGGCGCACCAATNCCGGATCATCATGGCGGCCTAGNGCCGGCAGAGATAGCCCAGCGCTATGTTTATGCCTCGCTAATAACCAGCGGCTTGTTTTGGCTTGCCTTGGGCGTTCTCGCCGCCTTCCTACACCGGCGTTTCGGTAGTGCTAAAGATTTGAAAATTACGCCAACTTACGGCGCGTCAACTGGTAGAGAAAGTTAATTTGGCCCAAAGGGCAAATTTTCTCGAAATCTCGCACCTCGGTGCTTGTAACCCTGAGATGTTGGGTGTTGAATGACCCCCGCACTGCAATACCAATTAGCCGACAAAACAGTGTAATTGATTTTTCACTCCAGCACGTCGAAACACGGGAATTCATGCAACATCGAGGTCCATTCGTCAGCCCGCACGGGTTGGACTCGCTGGGTATCGAACAGGTTCGAACTGCCCACTGGAATTTACCTACACCCACCCTCTACGAAGAAGCGATCAGCCGCGGCGAAGCTCAAATCGTCAAGGGCGGGCCGCTCGCTGCCATGACCGGGATCCATACCGGTCGTTCGCCGAACGACAAATTTTTCGCTCGCGAAGCTTCTTCAGAGAAAGATATCTGGTGGNGCAATGTCAACCGGCCTATAGATGCGGAGAGCTTTGAGGTTATNGAAAAGCGCATGATGGCCCATCTCAAAGGCAAAGATGTNTTCATCCAGGATTGCTTTGCCGGAGCTGATCCCACCTATCGCCTGCCGATCCGGGTGGTGTCTGAATATGCNTGGCACTCTCTGTTCGCNCGCAACCTTTTCATAACTCCAAGTNTCAATGAGCTTGTCAGCCATGAACCGCAATTCACTATCGTACAAGCACCAAGTTTCGCCGCCGATCCGGATAAGGACGGTGTCAATTCCGAGACCTGTATTTTGATTAATTTTGCCAAACGGTTAGTACTAATCGGCGGCACTTCTTACGCCGGGGAATGCAAAAAATCCGTTTTCACNATCCTAAATTATCTGTTGCCGGGGCGCNGCGTATTGCCAATGCACTGTTCTGTGAACACCGGAGAACGGGGGGATTCGGCGATTTTTTTCGGCCTCTCCGGCACCGGCAAGACGACACTTTCTGCTGACCCGGATCGGACACTGATCGGAGACGANGAGCATGGCTGGTCGGACACCGGCTTGTTTAACTTCGAGGGCGGCTGCTACGCCAAGGTGATTCGCCTCTCTGAGAAAGCTGAACCCGAGATTTATGCCACGACGCGTATGTTCGGCACAGTGCTGGAAAACGTCGCGATAGACCCGGAGACCCGAGATTGCGACCTTGACGACGCGCAGTTCACCGAAAACACCCGAGCTGCCTATCCCCTTTCCTTCATACCAAATGCCAGTGCCGAGGGCATCTCCGGACATCCGGAGAATGTGATCATGCTGACCGCCGACGCGTTCGGCGTNCTGCCGCCGATTGCACGGCTCAGCCCAGCCCAGGCAATGTATCACTTCCTCTCTGGCTATACTGCCAAGGTGGNGGGAACGGAAAAGGGGCTTGGCAACGAGCCCCAAGCGACCTTTTCAACTTGCTTCGGCGCACCCTTCATGCCACGCCACCCGTCGGTTTATGCTGAAATGCTGCGCGACCGAATCGAAAACTCAGGCGCGCGCTGTTGGCTGGTCAATACGGGTTGGACCGGCGGCGCCTTCGGCGTCGGAGAACGCATGAAAATTTCACACACCCGGGCNCTACTGCGTGCGGNGCTGAANGGATCCCTCGACAAGGTCGTGCTGCGACAGGATCCGGCTTTCGGTCTTGATGTNCCGGAATCCTGCCCCGGCGTGCCCAATCATGTGCTAAGCCCTCGCGGCACCTGGNACAATAAAAGTGCTTATGACGATCAAGCTAAAAATCTTCTAGGACGGTTCCACGATAACTTCACCCAATTCGAGTCTCATGTTGACGCGGAGGTTAAGGCGGCTGCCCCGCACACCNCCTGATCCCGGCATGAAAAGCACGGGAGCAAGGCGATGATTTCGAGCAAAGAGCGCTACATCAAAAATTTTGCCGAGGTTAAGGGCCGACGCATGGCGTATGCGGAGGTCGGCACCGGCGATCCGATCGTCTTTATTCACGGCAATCCGACCTCGTCCTATCTATGGCGCAATATCATGCCCCATATGGAAGAGCTCGGACGGTGCATCGCACCAGACCTCATCGGCATGGGAGATTCGGACAAGCTACCCAATTCAGGACCCGGCAGTTACAAACTGGTAGATCATATAGCCTATATGGACGGCCTGCTGGAAGTCCTTGGCGCTACCCAGAACGTGACGTTTGTAGTGCACGACTGGGGCGGCCCAATTGGCTTCGATTGGCTGCGCCGCCACGAGGACGCCNCCAAAGGCATTGCTTTCATGGAAACCATCGTCACGCCNATGAACTGGGATGNTTGGCCCGCCGCAGCGCAGCAATTGTTCCAGGCTTTTCGCTCGCCAGCAGGCGAAAGAATGATCCTCGAGAAGAATATCTTCGTGGAGCGGGTGCTGCCGGGCTCGGTTCTGCGTAAACTCAGCGATGCTGAGATGACGGTCTATCGTCGNCCTTTTATCGAACCGGGGGAAGGTCGGCGTCCNACTCTCACTTGGCCGAGACAAATTCCTATTGAGGGCGAGCCCGCCGGGGTGATCAAAATGGTGCGGGCTAACGATGAATTCCTTAAGGCGAGCCAAATACCAAAACTGTTCATCGACGCGGAACCGGGCGCAATCCTAAAGGGTCCACTTGCGGATCATTGTCGTGCCTGGCCCAATGTGAGCGAANTCAGCGTTTCCGGAAATCATTTCTTGCAGGAGGATTCGCCAGACGAGATTGGACAGGCTATTGCCGGTTGGATTCGCGGAATCTAGAGAGACCCCTGAGAACGTCATGCTGCAATATTTCGACTCCCAACCCTATACGGTGGTCGTCATCGGTGCCGGAAGCGGTATAGGAAAAGCGGCTGCTAAGCTGATGGGAGCCATGGGCGCCTCCATTGGCTGCCTGGATCAGGACGGCGAGGCCGCCGAGGACACGGCGCGCGCCATCGAAACGGCAGGTGGCAAGGCATGCTCCTGTGACATGGACGTAACCGACCCAGAAGGAACGAAGCGCGCGCTTGACCACGTTGACGACATTTTAGGCGCGGTCTCTGGCCTGGTAAATTGTGCCGGCATCACCGGCAAGACCGCAATCAAGGGCGTCGATGTCGATCTTGCAGNCTTCGACGAGGTGCAGAACATTAATTTGCGCGGCGCGTTGATCGTCTCACAGGCAGTTCTGCCCGGCATGCTAGAGCGCGGCTATGGCCGCCTTCTGCACGTTGCCTCAATATCCGGCAAGGAGGGTAATGCCACCATGCTCGCCTATTCCACCTCAAAGGCCGGGTTGATTGGCATGGTTAAGGTACTAGGCAAAGAATATGCCGAGAGCGGGGTTACCATCAACGCTATNGCACCCGCCNTAGTGCGCACACCGCTCGTGNATGAGNTACCGGAGGANACGATAAGNTATATGACGGATAAAATCCCNATGAAGCGCTGCTGCGAGCTTGACGAAGTAGCNCGAATGATCGCCTGGATCGTCTCGCCAGCCTGTAGTTTTAATACTGGTTACACGTTTGACCTTAGCGGCGGCCGAGCGACTTATTAAGGCTCTTAAGTCGACAATAATAATGTTGTGAATAAATTTTCATGGGTGCAAATGGTGACAGCGCCGCTGCGAATCACCTGTGCCCTTTGTTCTTCCATTGCGCCAAATCTCCCAGCCTACTCCAAAGCGCAAACTACCTTGAAAATACAGGATTCAGCTTCGTCAAAAGTTAAGAAAAATTAGCGCGTTTTTGCTTTGAACGCGCGCTTCAAGACAGGTAGCGTTTCGTGTTGTTCGCTTGAAACTACACCAACTGTATTCGCCACAGACTCCCTGACACTACGCGCGATACGCATACGGTTGTTGCTCAGCGCAATCCCCAGTTTGACCTCAATATCGGCAAGGCCCCGGGTAATATTAGCGATACGTTCCTGGCTACGTTCAGCCCGCTCAGCGACAATCTGCATCATGGCAAGCAATAATTTTTCGCGTTGCTCGGGGGATTCAAGCTGTTCGACCAATATGGTGAGGCTAGCGATAGCATCATTTCGTTTTTCCGGACTCTCGATGCGCTCGGCAAGAGCGAGCACTACATTGCCAGGGGAGCGAGTGTTTTGTTTAAGCCCATGGGATA
>PBDG01000012.1 GCA_002717225.1 Rhodospirillaceae bacterium
CGTGTCTGTGCGCCGGCCTTGGAGGAAATTATTTATCAGGCGATACCAATACTTGATCACGGTTTCGTCCGGGTGATCGATTATATGGGCGACGACGCTGCAATAGTTCAGGCAGCTCGTGTCTCTTATGGCCGTGGAACCCGTCGAGTTAGCGAAGACAAGGGGCTGATCTCCTACCTTATGCGCCACCGCCACACGACACCATTTGAGATGTGCGAGATCAAATATCACATTAAGTTGCCGATTTTCGTCGCGCGCCAGTGGATCCGTCATCGCACCGCTAATGTGAACGAATATTCTGCGCGCTATTCGATCCTTGACAAGGAGTTCTACATCCCTGCCGCTGAACAATTGGCAAGCCAATCAAGCGCGAACCGCCAGGGTCGGGGACAGGTACTGCAGGGTGAGGAGGCGGCGCGAGTATTCGAGCTGTTGCGCGATGACGCCGAGCGTGCCTATGTCCATTACACCGAAATGTTAAATGAGGGCGAGGACGGTTCGTCAGCGGACCCGGCACGCGATGGTCTGACACGGGAATTGGCGCGCATGAATCTTACCCTTAATTATTATACCCAATGGTATTGGAAGACTGATCTGCACAATCTACTGCATTTTCTCGGTCTTCGGGCAGACGTCCATGCACAATACGAGATCCGAGTTTATGCGGAGGCCATGCTTGACACGCTGAAGCGTTGGGTGCCACTAGCATATGAGGCCTTCATGGAATATGAAATTGGCGGCGCACGCCTCTCGGCGAATGCACTTAAGGCCGTTCGCCGCATGATCGCTGGTGAAACTGTAAAGCAGTCTGAGACCAATATTTCCAAACGTGAATGGCGCGAACTCATGGCAATATTGGAGATCGCCGATTAAATCGAATTCTGCCGCCAAATCGCAAATTAAATTTATTCCTTCAGCGGCCAGCCCTTATTTGACCAATATTCTGCACTGGTTGAAGCCTTCGGTTGGTGTGCTATTACTTCGAGGCTGGCATGTCACAACAGTTCGCCATGCCATGAATTATCACCCTATTGGCAACCCGCGGTGATGCAACAACGACGGTGGGTACAATTGCTCGAAAAAGGGATGGCCCGCGGATGACCCTTTTCACATCATGATTATATTGGGTGCTTGGCGACCGTCGCCTTCATGCGCCGCACGGCAAAGCTGCAGAACCTGTTGGGCGATGCCGCGATAGGCAGCTGAGTGCGAGCTTTGCGGTCGCGCCAAGACGATCGGCTCGCCGGCATCCGAGGTTTCGCGAATCTCGGCTGCCAAAGGAATTTCACCAAGAAAGTCCGCGCCGAGCTTGGCGGCGGTTTCTCGCGCGCCGCCATGAGAAAAAATATTGGTCCGTTCGTTGCAATGAGAACAAACGAAATAGCTCATATTTTCAATTATGCCGAACACAGGGATATCGACCTTTTCGAACATGGCGATACCGCGGCGGACATCGAGGAGTGCGATGTCTTGCGGCGTTGAAACGACCACTGCGCCAGTGAGCGGCACGCGCTGTGCCATGGTCAGTTGTGCATCGCCCGTGCCGGGCGGCAAGTCGCATACCAGAATATCTAACTCGCCCCAGTGGACGTCGCGTAGCATCTGTTCGAGGGCACTCATAACCATCGGACCGCGCCAGATCATTGGCGTGTCCTCTTCGACGAGAAAGCCCATGGACATACACTTCACGCCATAATTCTTCATCGGCAGTAATTTTGAATCGCCCGATGTTCCGGGCTGGCCGGAAAGTTGCATTAGGCGGGGAATGGAGGGGCCGTATACATCACAATCGAGAAGCCCAACCCGCGCTCCGCCGCTGGACATGGCAACGGCGAGATTGACCGCGGTGGTGGATTTGCCGACACCGCCTTTGCCCGACGCCACGGCGAGAATTGTAGCGATACCAGGAATACCTTGACTGTCCGGTAGTGGCGCGGTTTGGCTGGTTGCATTTTGGTCAGGTGTGCTGTCGCTGCGCTGTGCCGGACGATCCGCCGTCAGCACTGCGGTCACGGATAAAACGCCAGACACCGCCTCAACGGCCGACTTGCACGCTTTGCGCAAAGGTTCAGCCGCAGCACCTTCGGCGGCGTCTACTTCTATCGCAAAACCGACATTTCCGTCTCGCACGACGACACCGGAGATCATGCCTAGGCTGACGACATCCTGGCCATTGTCGATTTTGCGTACTTTTCCCAGCGCTGCCAGGATCATTTCTCTTGTAACTTCCACCATGCGCCGGCGTCTCCCTTATTGCTTGAACATTTGTTGGCGCTGCCCATATACCAAGAAGAGAAGATGCTGGATTGCGCCAGAGAACCGAGTGACATATAAGGCTCCAAGGCGCTTGGCGCAAAGCCGAGTTTTAAATTTTAGCATGGGATACGGATGAATTATGCCATGGTCTGACCAACGTGGTGGTAGCGGTAACGGAAATGGTCCTTGGGGGCGCTCACCGGGGAGCCCACGTGGCGGCGGCGGTGGCCGTGGTGGCGGCCCGCGTGGCCCGCGTGGCCCGGGCGGTGGCGGGCCACAACCACCGGATTTAGAAGAGGTGTTACGCCGCGGCCAGGACCGGGTGCGCGGCTGGATGCCTTCTATGCGCGGCCCGCGGGGTATATTCATCCTTGTGCTCATCGCCATTGGCATCTGGCTGCTCACAGGCTTTTACCAAGTGAAACCTAACCAGGAAGGCGTGGTGCTGCGCTTCGGCGAATGGACCAAGACAACTACGCCGGGTCTCAATTACCACCTGCCTGGACCCATCGAAACGGTGGAAAAACCGGAAGTCACCAACATAAACAGGGTAGAGATTGGGTACCGCACCGTTCGCGACAATCGCGGACGGCAGGTGCAAACAGCGGTGCCGAGTGAAAGTCTGATGTTGACCGGTGACGAGAACATCATCGACGTTAAGTTCACTGTGTTTTGGCGCATCATCGACGCCGGACAGTATCTCTTCAACGTTCGATCGCCGGCTCGCACGGTAAAGGACGCGTCAGAAGCGGCAATGCGTGAGGTCATCGGCAAGACCGATCTTAACAGTGCCCTATCGGAGGGTCGCTCGGTACTCGCGGCGCAGACGCAAGAACTTGTTCAAGAAATTCTTGATTCCTATGAGTCTGGTATTCTCATCACTCAGGTGGAGCCACAGAAGATCGACCCGCCGGAGGCGGTGATCGATGCGTTTCGCGATGTCCAGGCTGCTCGCGCTGACGAAGAAAGAGCGAAAAACGAAGCAGAAGCCTACCGCAATGACATCATTCCCCGCGCTCGCGGTGAAGCGGAGCGGATCCTGCAGGAGGCAGAAGCCTATGAGCAGGAAGTGGTGGCTCGAGCTACGGGTGAAGCGGAACGCTTCCTCCTAGTGTTTAACGAATATCGCCAGGCTAAGAACGTCACGCGCCAGAGAATCTATCTTGAAACGATGGAAAATATCTTGGCCGGCATGAACAAAGTGTTGATCGATTCTTCCTCCGGGGGTAGCCAAGGTGTCGTACCCTATTTGCCCCTACCGGAGTTGGACCGTCGCCGCCAGGACGCAGCAGGGAGGGCCTCGCAATGAGCGGACGCGCAAAACTCCTCCTAACGGGCGTCGTCATCGTGGTTGCAATCATTCTGATCCTGAGCTCAACCTACAAGGTTAAAGAGTATGAGCAGGCGATCCTGCTACAATTCGGTGAACCGATAAAGGTCGTAAATGCTAGTGGCACGGAGGAGCCGGGCCTATATCTGAAGACACCGTTCGTCCAGAATGTCGAATATTTCGAAAAACGCATTCTCGATTACGATGCGCCGGCGGAGGAAGTCATTCTTGGTGATCAGAAGCGGCTGGTGGTTGATTCCTTCATTCGCTACCGCATTACCAATCCGCTGTTGTTCTATCAACGCGTTCGTTCCGAGGGTGGTATCCGCACGCGCCTTGGTGCCATTCTCAACACCTCTGTGCGTCAGGTGCTCGGCAGTGTCGAATTGATTACTGTGATGTCCGGTGAACGTACGCAATTGATGAGGTTCATTCTTGATCAAGTAAATAAGCAATCGAAGGATTTCGGTGTTGATGTTATCGATGTTCGCATCCGTCGTGCCGATTTGCCGGATGAAAACAGCCAAGCGGTCTACCGCCGCATGCAAACAGAACGCGATCGTGAAGCGAAGGAATATCGTGCTCAGGGTGACGAAGCCTCGCAGCGAATTCGTTCCCGCGCGGATAAGGAAAGAACAATACTTCTGGCGAACGCTAAACGGGAGGCTGAAATAGTCCGCGGCCGAGGTGATGCAAAAGCGGTTAAGATCTTCGCTGACTCATTCGGTAGGGATGAGGACTTCTTCGCATTCTACCGTTCGATGCAGGCTTACGGCCAGGCGCTCGGGGCCGATGACACGACGCTGGTACTTTCTCCGGATAGCGAATTTTTCCGCTTTTTCGGAAAATTTTACGATAGGGAAGGTTCTATCACGGACCGCTAGAAAGTTACCTTCTCTATTGGTCCGACACCAAACCAAAATCGCCACTGTCTGATTCGGCGTGCGCCGTGGTTAGGATATGTCTGATTTTTCCCTGGCTCTGATCACCGCCATTGGCCTGGTATTCGTTATTGAGGGTGTGATCTACTCGCTCTTTCCAAACGCCATGAAGCGGATGATGACGATTGCCTTATCATTACCGACGAGCCGCCTGCGATCGATGGGTCTCGTCATGGCGCTATTCGGTTTCGTTATCGTCTGGCTGGTGCGGTGAGATTAGCGCTAATTTGATGCGGCGTGGTTCTTTTCAGCCGCGATGGGCTGGCATATTCTAGGACATTGATGCCCGGCCGGAGGATGCCTGATGGGCCTTCTGAGACAAAAATTGAACATCGCAGCTCGCCTGTTTGTTATTGCACTATTTGCCGTTGCCTTGCTAATCGAGTTCCCGTCGATGGGCTTGGCTCGGCCGGCGCCGGAAAGTTTTGCCGACCTAGTGGAAAAGTTGACCCCGGCAGTCGTTAACATTGCTACTTCATTTGGCCACCAGGAAAAACCTTCTGGTAATTCGCCTTTCGGCGAACTGCCGCCAGGCGCGGGACCGGAGGAATTCTACAAATTCTTCAACCGTCCTGATGGCGCACCGAAGCACCCGTTTACCTCCCTCGGCTCTGGCTTCATCGTCGATCCAACTGGCCTAGTGGTGACTAATAATCATGTCATCGCAGATGCNGATGAAATTACCGTGGTATTAAACGACAATTCACGCCTTGAAGCGAAAGTCATTGGGCGCGATCCTAAAACTGACCTGGCTCTCCTTAAAGTCGAAAACGGCAAAAGCCTACCATATGTAGAGTTCGGTGATTCTGACGGTGCGCGGGTCGGCGATTGGGTGATCGCTATCGGCAATCCGTTCGGCCTGGGCAATACAGTGACTGCTGGTATCCTGTCAGCGCGCGGTCGTGATATAAACGCTGGCCCCTATGACGACTTCCTACAAACTGATGCACCTATCAACCGTGGCAATTCCGGCGGACCCATGTTTGACATGNNCGGTAAGGTGATAGGNGTCAATACGTTGATCTATTCGCCATCGGGTGGCAGCGTCGGAATCGGTTTTGCGACGCCGGCGGCTATTGTAAGCCCAGTAATCGCNCAGCTGCGTGAATTTGGCCAGACACGGCGCGGATGGCTTGGCGTGCGTATCCAATCCGTTTCACCAGAGATCGCCGAAAATCATAATCTTGCGGCGGCAAGCGGCGCTTTTGTCGCCGCAGTGGTCGAAGACAGCCCTGCCTCTGCCGCTGGCCTCAAACAGGGTGACATAATTCTCCGCTTCAATGGTCATGAAGTACCACATCGCCGCGCCCTACCGCGCATTGTTGCCGATACACTGGTTGGCAGTTCGGTCCCCGTAATCGTCTGGCGCGACGGCGAGCATGTGCCCCTTAAGGTAATCATTGGTCGCTTGGAAGAATATGAACTAGCAAACGCAACCACGGCGCAAGCTAGCACACCGCTCGAAATAGAATTTTCATCCCTTGGTGTTTCGCTTGCTCATGTCACGGACGAGCTTCGAGAAAAATTTTCTATTACGAAAGATGCTCAGGGTGTGGTTGTGACCAAGGTAAGAGACGATTTGAAAGAGAAGGGCGCGCTTCTTCCAGGCGATTTAATCGTNGGAGTTGGCTCCGAGCNGGTCTCAGATCTATCTGATTTTCGCCTGCTGCTGGACATGCAGGAACGATCTAATTCAAAGAGCATNGTGCTTTTCCGCCTTCGTGGTGAAACCCACGAGTTCGTCACCGTTGATATAAAGCGAGGCTGAAGCTGACGGCCTTCCAGAAAAACCGTGCGGACACGGAANTGATCGGGCCATTCGATGCCTTGTTCGCCGCCCAAGGTCGTGCAGCAGACATAATCGCGCCACCCTATGACGTGGTGACTACTGAACAGGCGCTCGCACTCGCCACCGGCAAGCCNGCCAACTTTCTCCANGTCTCGCGCCCCGAAATCAACTTCCCGCCTGGAACCGACGCCCATGGGCAGGAAATATACGCCCGGGCCGCAAAGAACTTCGCAGCCCTTATCGATAATGGTAGCCTTATCCGCACCGTCTGCCCGAGCTATTTTGTCTACCGCATGGAAATGGTTGACCATACGCAGACTGGACTGGTCTGTGGAGCCTCGATCGCCGCATACGAGTCGGGTAAAATCAANCGTCACGAACTGACCCGAACCGACAAAGAGNATGATCGGGTCGCCCATATGTCAGCGGTCCGTGCCCAGATCAGCCCGGTAATGCTTACCCACCGACCTGAGCCTGCACTGGCTGTTTTATTGGAAGAGATAGCTGCTCGAACTGCTGGACCGAATATTGACACATGGCTCGGAGACGATGTGCGCCATACCTTGTGGCATGTTGGCGACATAGATGGATTGGCAAGGATCGGCGCCGCGACAGCGGGCCTTGACACGCTTTATATCGCCGACGGCCATCACCGTTCCGCCGCTAGTGCAAGGGACGCTGCGGCAAGAGGCAAAACAGATGAACGCTTTCTTGCAGTCCTCTTTCCAAGCGATCAGCTTAACATTCTCGCGTATAATCGCATCGTGCGCGATCTTGGCGGAATGGACGAGGCGACTTTTCTTGCTCGAATCGCGGCCGATTACACAGTGAGTCAGGCCAATACACCGGTACGTCCAAAGCGCCCAGGGCTTATAGGCCTCTTCTTACCCTCGGGCTGGCGGTTGCTTACACCGCACGGTCCGCTGATAGGTGATACGCCGTTCCTGGAGCAGCTCGATGTGGCGCGCCTGGACAAGATCATTTTGCAATCGATCCTAGCCGTTGGCGATCCGCGCACTGATTTGCGCCTCGACTTCGTTGGTGGCACGGATGCCCCTGAGCGCATCGAGGCACTTGTCACAGCGGGCGCGGCGGCAGCGGGTTTCACCTTGTTTCCGACGACCAGCGATCAATTGATGGCGGTTTCTGATGCAGGAGAAATTATGCCGCCAAAATCCACTTGGTTTGAACCCAAGCTTGCGGATGGGCTGATCGCCCACAGCATTGCCTGACCTCCAAGCCATGAGTGGCNATAGCGGGCACATATTGATCGTTGGCGGTCCCACCGCCAGTGGTAAATCAGAACTCGCCCTCGACCTCGCGCGGAAGTTTCGAGGCACGATCATCAATGCCGACAGNATGCAGATGTATCGCGAGTTGCGTCTTCTTACCGCACGTCCGTCGCCAGCTGAAGAGAAGATCGTGCCGCATCGGCTCTATGGTGCCATAGCTGGGCGCGAACGTTGTTCTGCAGGACGGTGGCGGTCACTTGCACTTAGCGAAATCGACTCGGCACAAAGGGCGGGCCGACTACCTATTCTGGTTGGTGGCACTGGGCTTTACTTTCGCTCCCTTCTGAAAGGTCTGGCGCCAGTTCCTGATATTCCACAATCCGTGCGCCAAGCCGCTACGACGCTCTGTGCAGATCTTGGGGTAAAGGAAATCTATCGCCGACTCGCTGAACGTGACCCTGAGGGCGCGGCAAAAATTCACCCTGCCAACATTCAGCGAGTTCTCCGCGCTTATGAGGTAATGGAAGCCACCGGTAAGAGCCTCGGCCATTGGCAGGCGAAACANACAGGTTCGGCTGATTATTCTGGCAAGGCCGTTGCGTTGGTGATAGAGCCCGCGCGTGAGGCCCTTTATGCGTCCTGTGATTCCCGCACAGTGCTAATAACCGAGAGCGGCGGCATAGAAGAGGTCGCGACGCTTCGGGGCCTTGGGCTTGATCATTCATTTCCAGTGATGAAGGCACTTGGAGTGCGTGAGCTCGGTGCCTATCTTGATGGCCAAGTTACCCGGGCTCAGGCGGAAGAAAATCTTCTTAGTCGGGCGACGCGNCGCTATGCCAAGCGGCAGACNACTTGGTTTCGCCACCAGATGCCGGAAGCGACTCGCTTTCCCGCATGCTATAACGCAGNTCACAAGAACAAGGCTCGNCGCATTGTCGAACGCCTGCTTCAAGCCATATAACAAAATGAAGTGCCCACCATGGATTAGATAATCCCAGGCCCTAGAGTTTTGGAAGCTGCCAACCCTATACAGAAACTTATTACTTATTGTACCGGGTGAGTCTCTAACAGAAACAACGAAAATGATGTCGCGGTGGGCCCCAGTGAACGTCAAATAATAGACGATGGGGAAGCTATTTGAACCGAAACGAGGTTGCCACCTAATATATTGCTGTTCGCTTGCTGGCCTTTAGCCTTGATATCGTGCGCTGTGGCAAATAGACGGCTATGCTTCCCCGGATTAGTTGTCACGGAGGGNCGAGCTATTGACCCGCAACAAGCGAGGTTCTAGTTTGCTCAGCCCCTGGCCGGACGGGCAGGGAGATTAGCTCGCCGGCAGATATATATTGTATTCATCGATGCTGGCATGACTCGTTTGCGGAGATCAAAACGTGGTGTTGGACCAAGCTGATAACGGATCACGGCTGAACGGATCGGAAATGATCATTCGTTCGCTCACTACGTTGGGCGTTGAGGTAATTTTCGGCTACCCCGGCGGTGCCGTGCTTCCGATCTATGACGCTCTCTTCAAGCAGAACAACATCCGCCACATTCTGGTGCGCCACGAGCAGGGAGCGCTACACGCTGCAGAGGGTTATGCCCGCTCTACCGGCAAAGTTGGCGTCGCGCTGGTGACCTCTGGTCCGGGTGCGACTNATAGCGTCACTGGTCTTGCCGATGCTTTGATGGACAGCATTCCGCTAGTCTGTCTGACCGGTCAGGTTCCGACCCATATGATTGGCAATGACGCTTTTCAGGAGGCGGATACCGTTGGTATCACCCGGCCCTGCACCAAGCACAACTATCTGGTGAAATCAGTTGAGGATCTACCGCGTCTGATCCACGAAGCGTTTTACGTCGCGTCTGCCGGGCGTCCTGGCCCCGTGGTAATCGACCTGCCGAAGGATGTAGTCATGGCGGAAGGCGATTATTACGACGGTACCTATGGTGGTACAGAGGGCCATCGTTCCTATCGCCCCAAAAATATGCCCGATATGGCGGCGGTCGACGAGGCTGTTGCGCTTATTGCCAAGGCAGAGAGGCCGATCTTCTACACAGGTGGTGGCGTGGTCAATTCGGGCCCCGACGCCTCGCAGATGCTCACCGAATTTGTCCGCGCAACTGGCTACCCAATTACGAACACGCTGATGGGCCTCGGCAGCTACCCGGCGTCTGACAAACAATTTCTTGGCATGCTTGGCATGCACGGCACTTATGAATCCAATATGGCGATGGCTGAATGCGATCTGATGATTGCGCTGGGTGCGCGTTTCGACGACCGCGTGACCGGGCGCTTGAGTGATTTCTCAAGGAGCTCGACAAAAATTCAGGTCGATATCGATCCCTCCAGCATCAATAAGAATGTGCCCGTTGATATCAGTATCGTGGGAGATGTGGGCACTGTGTTGAAGGCAATGATGGCTAAATGGCTGGGCGGGCAAGGCAATGGCGAGGCGCTGAAATCTTGGTGGCAGAAGATAGATTCCTGGCGCGCCCGCGACTGCCTCAAATTTCGTCAAAAGGGCGACGTCATCAAACCGCAATATGCGTTGCAGCGGCTGTATGAGCTGACAAAGGACAAGGACGTTTATTTCACTACCGAGGTGGGCCAGCATCAGATGTGGGCGGCGCAGTTTCTCAAATTCGAAAAACCCAATCGCTGGATGACTTCTGGCGGCCTCGGCACCATGGGCTACGGCTTCCCAGCTGCCATTGGTGTGCAGGTGGCGCACCCCGACGCTCTGGTGATTGACGTTGCCGGCGAAGCCTCTCTGATGATGAATATCCAGGAACTTTCTACTATGATGCAGCACCGCCTGCCGGTGAAGACTTTTATCCTGAATAATGAATATATGGGCATGGTACGCCAGTGGCAGGAATTCTTCCATGGAGGACGATATGCGGAGAGCTATATGGAATCGTTACCTGATTTCGTGAAGCTCGCGGAATCCTTCGGAGCCAACGGCTTGCGTGTCAGTAAGCCCGAAGAGGTCGATGAAGCTATCCGCACCATGATTGAAACGCCGGGACCCTTTATCGCCGATATTTTGGTCGAGAAGTCAGAGAATGTGTATCCGATGATTCCGGGTGGCGCTGCGCATTACGAGATGAAGCTCGGACCCGATCATGGCGAGCTCGAAGAAAAATCTGAAGACGGCATGGTATTGGTGTGACGGCGCAGCGTTGGAAGGGGAAAAAAATTGTCTGATCCGATAGAGAGGCACACCATCTCGGTTCTGGTCGATAATGAACCTGGCGTGCTCGCGCGGGTCATTGGCCTTTTTGCGGGCCGTGGATACAATATTGAAAGCCTAACGGTTGCTGAGGTGGAAACGGGTGCGGCGCTGTCTCGCATCAATCTGGTCACCTCTGGCCCGAGCATGATCATCGAACAGATTAAGGCGCAGCTCGACCGTTTGGTACCGGTCCACAAGGTGAGCGATCTCACTGAGGAAGGTCCTCATGTTGAGCGCGAATTAGCGCTGATTAAGGTTGTTGGCAGTGGCGAGGTGCGTGTTGAAAGTTTGCGCATCGCAGATATTTTCCGCGCCCATGTGGTCGATAGTGAAAACGATTCTTTCGTCTTTGAAATGACCGGCAAACCGGCAAAGGTTAACGCCTTTGTCCGCCTTATGGAGCCACTCGGGCTCACTGAAATCTCGCGCACCGGGGTCGTCGCCTTGTTGCGCGGCAAAACCTCAATTTGAATTATAAGGACAGAATTATGCGTGTCTATTACGATCGCGACGCCGATGTAAACCTGATCAAGGGCAAGAAAACTGTTATCATCGGCTATGGTAGCCAGGGGTTTGCCCATGCCAACAATCTTAAGGACAGTGGCACCAAGGATGTAGCAGTGGCGCTCCGACCCGATTCGGCTAGTGTTGCGAAGGCAGAATCAGCCGGCCTTAAGGTCATGGGGATCGAAGAGGCTGCACGCTGGGCCGATGTGATGATGGTTCTCACCCCTGACGAATTGCAAGGTGCGATGTGGCGAGATTCGCTAAAGGACAATATGCGGGAAGGCTCTGCTCTCGCTTTTGCCCACGGTCTCAATATCCATTATCGTCTGATTGAGCCTCGGTCTGATCTGGACGTATTCATGGTCGCACCTAAAGGGCCCGGCCATACGGTGCGTTCGGAATATGAGCTCGGCCGAGGCGTGCCCTGTCTCCTAGCGGTTGCCCAGAATGCATCAGGTAACGCTACTGAGATTGGCCTTTCCTATGCTGCGGCGATCGGCGGTGGACGCTCGGGTATTATCGAGACCAGCTTCCGCGAAGAGACAGAGACTGATCTCTTTGGCGAGCAGGTGGTGCTCTGCGGCGGCCTCACATCGCTGATAAAGAATGCCTTCGAGACTCTCGTGGAAGCCGGATACGCGCCTGAAATGGCCTATTTCGAATGCGTTCATGAGGTGAAGCTGATAGTCGACCTGATCTATGAGGGCGGCATCGCTAATATGCGTTATTCAATTTCCAACACGGCGGAATATGGTGATTATTCACGTGGCCCCCGGGTGGTAGATGAAGACACCCGCGTACGAATGAAAACAATTCTCGAAGATATCCAATCTGGTCGCTTCGCCAGCGAATGGATGCAGGAAAATGCTGCTGGACAGCCGAGCTTTAAGGCCATGCGGCGGCGTGCTGCCGAGCACTCAATTGAGGAGGTCGGTGAAAAACTGCGCGAGATGATGCCTTGGATTAACGAGGCGCGGCTAGTGGATAAATCGAAGAACTGATGTGACAGTAGGCTGATTGGCGCAACCAACTATTTGTCGCGGTTAGAAATTTATTGCTTCTCGATGCCGAAACGGCGTAATTTTTAATCATTCCTGGTGTCAGGCTGGAATAGGAAAAATTATTAGCGGAAACCTTACTTAAGCGATCCGTTAACGGCTTTCTTTTTTGGTTTGGTTCCGGAGGCAGTTCGGAGAGGATCAAGAGACCCTTAATAATGGTGAGATACGCTAGCATAAACGCATCCGAAATCGTATTGCCGAGGGGTCAATACGCGGCGGCGTTCATTTGCGTTGATTTTGGAGCTGGCGGCTCTATTGGACTGCGACTTACATTCCCCAAGCGGTAACGCTGATTGCTTAGCTGCCGTTTGGGGTGCGTATTTCAAATCAGTCGCAAACCGAAATCAGGGGCCAAGGTCATGACCGAGAGTAGTAATCAGGTCAGAATATTTGACACAACCATGCGCGATGGCGAGCAATCCCCCGGCGCATCCATGAATCTTGACGAAAAATTACGAATCGCTGAGATGCTCGAAGGCATGGGAGTCCATGTCATCGAGGCCGGTTTTCCGATCGCATCCAATGGCGATTTTGAGGCGGTAAATGAAGTCGCTAAAATTATTACCGAAAGCACCGTCTGCGGTCTCGCACGGGCTGGGGCTAAGGATGTGGAGCGCGCGGCGTTGGCTCTCGATCCTGCAAAGCAAAAACGCATCCATACATTTATCGCCACAAGCCCCCTCCATATGCGGGTTAAGCTACAGATGGAGCCCGACGAAGTGCACGCCGCGGTGATCGATAGCGTCAGCAGGGCGCGCAATTATACTGACGATGTCGAATGGTCGTGTGAGGATGGCACTCGTAGCGATCATGATTTTCTTTGCCGCTGTGTCGAATCCGCCATTAAGGCCGGCGCTGGTACGGTGAATATTCCAGACACGGTAGGTTACACCATGCCGGACGAATATGCTGCGTTGATCACCATGCTGTTTAACCGCGTGCCGAATATAGACAAGGCTGTAGTATCGGTTCATTGCCACAACGACCTTGGCCTTGCCGTGGCCAATTCCCTCGCTGCCCTCAAGGCGGGTGCCCGGCAGGTGGAGTGTACAATCAATGGCCTCGGCGAGCGTGCCGGCAATGCAGCGATGGAGGAAATCATCATGGCGATGCGAACGCGCCAGGATCTACTTCATCTTGAGAGCGGTATTCGAACCGAGAAGATTATGCCGGCCTCTCGTCTTGTGTCGCAGATCACCGGTTTCGTGGTGCAACCCAACAAAGCCATCGTTGGCGCTAACGCTTTCGCGCATGAGGCCGGTATTCACCAGGATGGTGTTCTCAAGGACGCCCAGACTTATGAAATTATGACGCCAGAATCCGTGGGTCTGAAGAAATCGACCCTGGTAATGGGTAAGCATTCGGGCCGCCATGCCTTCCGTGAGAAATTACGTGAATTGGGCTATAACGAATTTGGCGACAATGCGCTACACGAAGCGTTTACGCGATTCAAGGATCTCGCCGATCAGAAGAAGGACGTGTTTGATGAGGACATTATCGCCCTTGTTGATGACGAGATTGGCCGTGCCAGCGAACATATTGGCTTCGTATCCCTCGCAATCAATTGTGGCTCGGATGGACCGCAGCAGGCGACGCTAAAGCTCATCATCGATGGTGAGGAAAAATTTTCCACCGCGACTGGCACTGGACCGGTGGACGCTACCTTCAATGCTATCAAAGATATCTATCCACATGACGCCGAACTGCAACTCTATCAGGTTCATGCGGTGACCCAAGGTACTGACGCGCAGGCCGAGGTCACTGTGCGCTTAAAGGAAGACGGGCGCATGGTCAACGGACAGGGCGCGCATATTGATACCCTGGTGGCGTCAGCCCGCGCCTATGTGCATGCCCTAAACAAGCTTTTGCTCAAGCGCCAGAGGTCGAAGCCGGCCGCTCTCACAGCGTGATGATGAGGGAGAGCTATATTATATTAAGCATCTCTACTGCGTCTGGCTGCGGGCGCGGCAGGGAATTTTTGGCTCAAACGAGAGGCGGTACCCGCTGATGTTTTCGAAACTTACCGGATTTCTTTCTGCCGACATGGCGATAGACCTCGGCACCGCGAACACGCTCGTCTATGTGAGAGGCCAGGGTGTCGTTCTAAACGAACCCTCGGTCGTAGCTATAGCCAACTGGAAGGGCAAAAAACAGGTTCTGGCTGTTGGCGAGGAAGCTAAACTCATGCTGGGACGAACGCCCGGCAATATTGAGGCTATCCGGCCGTTACGTGATGGCGTCATAGCGGATTTTGATATCGCTGAGGAGATGATTAAGCATTTCATCCGTAAGGTGCATAACCGGCGGAGCTTCGCAAGCCCGCAGGTGATCGTTTGCGTGCCTTCGGGCTCGACTGCGGTAGAGCGTCGCGCCATTCAGGAATCGGCGGAGAGCGCAGGCGCGCGGCGCGTTTTTCTCATTGAGGAACCGATGGCTGCTGCCATCGGTGCCGCCCTACCAGTGACCGAACCTACTGGCTCGATGGTCGTCGATGTCGGTGGCGGCACCACGGAAGTGGCGGTCCTTTCCCTCGGCGGCATCGTCTATTCACGTTCGATACGCGTTGGTGGGGACAAGATGGATGAGAGTATCATCGCTTATGTCCGGCGTAATCATAATCTGCTTCTGGGTGAATCCAGCGCAGAGCGCATCAAAAAAAACATTGGCACCGCCTGCCCGCCCGAGGATGGCAACGGCCAGTCGCTTGACATCAAAGGCCGCGATCTTATGAATGGCGTGCCCAAGGAGATCGTTGTCACCCAACGCCAGATAGCCGAGAGTTTAGCAGAGCCGGTTGGCGCTATAATAGATGCGGTCAAGGTCGCACTCGAGAACACTGCACCGGAGTTGGCGGCTGATATCGTCGATAAGGGCATCGTGCTCACCGGTGGTGGCGCGCTTCTAGGAAATCTCGATTATGTGCTGCGCCATGCGACTGGCCTGCCGGTTTCGATAGCTGACGAGCCACTCTCTTGCGTTGCCATGGGCACTGGGCGTTGCCTGGAGGAAATGAACACGCTCAAGCATGTGCTGCACGAAGCTTATTGAGTTGAGATACAAAACCGACCGCCCGGGGCCGCGTGTGGCCCGAACGTATTGGAGGATCTAAGTGCGGGCCTACCGCGGACGCGCCCTGCTACTGGCTCTGCCGCTGAAAACAGTCGTTCAGCGATTCGCCTTTGTACTTCTTGTTGGCGCCGCGCTTGCCATCATGATCCTCAGCCGTGCGGAGCCCCGTCTAGTCGAAAGCCTGCGCGGCGCGGTAAGCGATTCAACTGCGCCAATCCTTGAATTTTTCTCTCACCCCACTGCTTCATTCGCAACGCTGATCGAGGATTTTGATGCGGTAATGGATGTTCATGAGATCAACACTCAGCTCGAGAAGAGGAATGCCGTTCTCCTGAAGTGGCAGGCCACTGCTGAACGTATGGTGCACGAAAATGAGGAACTTCGCCGCCTGCTAAAGGTTGTTCCCGACCCCAAAGCCCAGTTTATTACGGCACGGGTAATTTCCGATTCCGGAGGGCCTTTCGTCCGGACTGTTCTCATCAATGCAGGTGAGAGCGACAAGGTGCGCAAGGGGCAGGCGGTGATCGCAAGCGAAGGACTGATTGGGCGTATCGTTTCCGCTGGCCAGCATAGCGCAAGGATACTTCTTCTCACCGATTTGAACTCTCGCGTGCCGGTGGTTGTTGAATCGAGCCGAGAACGAGCGATTCTCACAGGTGACAACACAGGCCGTCCGCGCCTCGAGTTTCTTGCCGTCAATGCTCGTGTTGGGATCGGTGATCGCATTGTGACTTCTGGTCAGGGCGGCTTGTTTCCACCAGGGCTTGATGTTGGCGTGGTGTCGGTCGTTGACGAAGAGCGCGTCTTGGTGCGGCCCTACGTCAATTGGGATCGGCTTGAACTAGTGAGCGTACTTGACTACACCCTGCCGGGTTCCTTGCCCGAGACCAAGCGTGCCGGACGAATCGGTGTCCTGCAATGAGGGTAGCGACTTGGATGGAGCGCACTGAACTGCAACTGCGTAGCTTGACGCCCTTCGTCTTTACCCTCTTGATGGTCCTGGTAAGCGCGATACCTTGGCATATCCCCAATTTCGTGCCGATCACGCCTCTTTTTTCCGTAATGGCGATCTATTATTGGAGCATCTACCGCCCCGACAAACTGCCATATGTCGCCACCTTCGCTCTTGGCCTGTTGCATGATCTTTTGACAGGTACGCCACTGGGTCTCTCGGCACTGGTTTATCTCTTACTGCAGAGCATTCTCAGTTCACAGCGCACCTTCTTTCACGGCAAGCCGTTTCTCGTCGTATGGTGGGGCTTTTCGTTGGTCATGCCAGTCTTTGTCTTGGTGAGCTGGGTGATTGCTTCGCTCTATTATAATACCTTTTTACCGCCGCTTCCCTTTGTCATTCAGGCGGTTCTGACTATGCTGCTCTATCCCCTATTCGCCTTGCTACTGATCATGATGCACCGTCACATGATGCGGGGCACCTGAATTGCCAGGTGAAAGCGGCCGGACCAAGCAATTCACCCGCCGAGCGATCGTGCTGGGCGGAGTGCAGACCCTACTGCTTGCTAGCCTAGCCGGGCGAATGTATCAGCTACAGGTCGTTGAATCTGATCGCTACAAGACACTGGCTGATGAGAACCGCATTAACATGCAACTTCTACCGCCTCCGCGTGGACGCATCTTTGATCGATTCGGTCGACCGCTTGCCGTCAACCAGCTCAATTATCGCCTAGTCATCGTACCGGAGCAGGCCGGTGATCTTGAACGCTCCCTCGTTGCGATCGGTCTTTTAGTGCAAATCGAACAGCGTGAACGGGAGCGTGTCCTGCGTGAGGCCCAGCGAAAGCGAAACTTCGTGCCTATCACGGTGCGGGAGAACCTCACCTGGGAAGAGGTTTCGCGAATCGAGGTCAATGCGCCGGACCTGCCTGGTACCATGATTGATGTCGGACAAACACGGCACTATCTCTCCGGCAAGGAAGCGGCGCATATAATCGGTTACGTTGGCGCCGTAACCGAGAAGGAGTTGGCTGGCGATCCGGTCCTCGCACTGCCCGGCTTTCGCATTGGCAAGAACGGCGCTGAGAAGGTCTTCGAGTCGCGCCTCCGTGGTAAGGCTGGTTCCCGTCAAGTCGAGGTTAACGCTTATGGCCGCATAATCCGTGAACTGCGCCGTGACGAGGGCCAGCCGGGTGACGATTATGTGCTCTCCATCGATATGGGGCTGCAGGAATATGCCAACGCGCGCATCATGCATGAGAGCGCTTCGGCTGTAGTTATTGATGTTCATTCCGGTGAGCTTATGGCGTTGGTTTCGTCGCCAAGCTTCAATCCCAACAGTTTTACTACCGGCATCAGCCAGAATGAGTGGAATGCGCTGATGACCAACCCGCGCTTTCCGCTGACCAACAAGGCGGTCTCTGGGCAATATTCGCCCGGTTCCACCTTCAAGATGATGGTGGCTCTCGCCGCGTTGGAAGGTGACCATATAAATCCCAACCGGGAGATATTCTGCCCAGGGTATTTGGATCTTGGCAACCGCCGCTTCCATTGTTGGAAGCGAGGCGGCCACGGTAGAGTGAATATGTATACTGGTATCACGCGCTCATGCGACTTCTACTTTTACGAGGTGGCGAAGCGAGTTGGTGTCGACGATATCGCCGCCATGGCGCGGCGGTTTGGCCTTGGTGAGAAACTCGGTATCGAGCTGCCGTCCGAACGCAATGGTCTCATGCCGACACGCGACTGGAAGCTGGCTGTCTATGGCGTTCCCTGGCAGAAAGGAGAAACGCTCGTCATCGGCATCGGCCAGGGCTTTGTTCTCGCTACGCCTCTGCAACTCGCAGTGATGACGGCACGCATCGCAAATGGCGGCGTTGCGATCGCACCCAAATTGGTGCGTGAGGCTCAGCGCGTTGGCAAGCGTCTGCCGGATTTGCGCGAGCCCTTTCCGTCTATGGGTCTCTCGGCTGCCCATCTCGCCGTGGTGCAGAAGGGCATGCTAGACGTGACCAATGATCCTCGTGGTACCGCATACCGCGCGCGCATTGAGGAGCCTAGTATGGCAATGGCGGGAAAGACCGGTAGCGTGCAGGTTAAGCGTATTACCAAAGCGGAGCGCGAGCGTGGCGTTGTTAAGAACGAGGATCGGGAATGGAAGGATCGCGACCATGCGCTCTTCGTGGGTTATGCGCCTATCGATTCACCACGCTATGCCGTCTCGGTAGTAGTTGAGCATGGTGGTGGCGGTTCCAAGGCGGCGGCACCGATCGCCCGCGACCTGTTGCGTGAGGTGCAGCGCCGCGACCCGGCGCGCCGCGGCCCTGAGGAGAATATTCCGCTCCAAACCACGGTATCAGCCTAAGCATGGCAGCACAGGCCTCTTTGGATGGTAGGCGCTCAAGCATGAGCCTCTGGGATCGGGTGTCGCAGATCAACTTGGTCCTGATCATTCTTATCTGCCTGCCAGCGCTGATTGGTTTTGCTATGCTCTATTCTGCCGCCGGTGGCGAGATGGAGCCTTGGGCGACTCGTCAAATTATCCGCTTCGGCTTCGGACTCGGTATTATGTTTGTCGTTGCCTTAGTCGATATTCGGTTCTGGCTCAAATCGGCCTACTTTATCTACGCTGGTGCATTTTTGCTCTTGATCGGGGTCGAACTGATTGGGGATGCGGCTATGGGTGCCCAACGCTGGGTCGAGGTCGGCCCCTTGCAACTCCAGCCTTCGGAGCTAATGAAGGTCGCGCTGGTCATCGCGTTGGCGCGCTATTTCCACTCAGTCTCGACCGAGGATATAAAGCGCATACTGATCCTAATTCCGCCGCTCATCCTGATACTCGTGCCGGCTGTACTAGTACTCCGTCAGCCTGATCTTGGCACCTCTGCTCTACTAGTCATCAGTGGCACGGTGATGCTGTTTCTCGCGGGTATCCGGGTCTGGAAGCTTGGCGTCGCCTTTGCTGGCTTGTTGGGCGCTATACCTGTCGCCTGGCAATTCCTGCGCGAATATCAGAAGACCCGCATTCTCACCTTTATCAATCCCGAAAGCGATCCCCTCGGTGCTGGTTATCACATATTGCAATCAAAGATAGCGTTTGGCTCAGGCGGTCTGTTCGGCAAGGGCTTTCTCGGTGGCACGCAAGGTCATCTTAACTTTTTGCCCGAGAAGCAGACCGATTTTATATTCACCATGCTGGCTGAAGAATTTGGCCTCGCCGGTGGTATCGCTCTCCTGTTGCTTTATTTTATCCTGATGGCTCACGGCACCGTCCTATCACTCCGCTGTAATAGCCAATTTGGCCGCATGATTGGCATGGGTATCGTCACCACTTTCTTCCTCTATGTTTTTATCAATATGGCGATGGTGATGGGTTTGGTACCCGTCGTCGGTGTACCCTTGCCCCTCATCTCTTATGGGGGTAGCGCCATGCTGACATTGATGTTCGGTTTTGGACTAATGCTAAACGCCCACATTCACCGCCATGTGCAAATTGGGCGGCGAATAAATAATTTGCGGAGCTGAAATATCGCGAATATCAGTCAGATCCTAATGGCTGGGAGTGCAACCGGTCCTCTTTCAGCACGCCTGCCGGAACGCTGGGCGCATTTCCGGAGAGATGTATTGTCTATGGTAGAGTTTCGGAGTCAATGCCTAGTGGCGCTGAGTTGACAAAGCGTGGGGGCTTTGCCATATCCAGCCTCGGCGGGCGCATAGCTCAGTTGGCAGAGCAGCTGACTCTTAATCAGCGGGTCCAAGGTTCGAGTCCTTGTGCGCCCACCAATTATTTCAAAGACTTAGAGACTTGCATGTCAGTGTTATTGCCACGGTTGTCCAGTTTTGACAGCTGAGTTGTCCACTTTTCAAAGAATTTTGTTTCGTGAACGTTCGAGTTTGAGCACAGCACTACGTGCCAGTTTCTTCTGTTTTGCCGATTTTGAGTAGTGACGAAGCATGCGACCATCTTCGTGACCGGTGATAGCCCGGGCTTCGTCTTCTGAACAACCTGCTTCGATCAAATTCCGTGCTGCGTTTTTGCGGAGGCCATGGAGGGTAAAATTATCGAAGCCACACTCCCTGATTGTGCCGGCAATTTCGTGGCGGAGATGGTCCAAGCGCCACGATCTTCCGGACCGTGTCGTATGTATAACGGCGCTTTGCCGTTTCAATCCGCCAAGAATGCGTTGGTAATTTTTATGTGCCGGTATCCACAGCGGGTTTCCCGTCTTCTGTTGGGTGACTGAAATGCCTTCGCTGTCGTAGTGTGACCACAGCATTGCGATAACGTCCTGCCCGCGCTGGCCAGTATAAAGAACAGAATCGCATACGAGGCGTAACTCTGGATAGGCGCGCGCACGGAAGATGGTGATGACGTTGTCTGGCCAGGGCTGATATTCATTGCGACCAGAAATTCTCTTTACGCGTGCCGCCGGGTTAATGGCTAGGCCGTAGCGTTTCTGACGATCTATCGCAAAGCTGGATAATTTGCTAAGCACTTGAACCATATAATCGGCTTTGCGGGGCTTTTCGGCGTTTGCATCGCGGAGTTCAAGAACGAACTCTCGGTCGAGCTCGCGTACGTATAAGTCGCCAAAATTCTCGGCAAAATAGTGTAGGTAACGGGTGTAATCGCGTCGCGATTTTTGGGCAAGGTCTCGAAAATCCGGGGACTGTTGATATTGGGTAATCAAATCGGCCATTGTGCCCGGAACGGTGCGGTCTAGAGCCGGATTTAATGATGCGTTGAGTTTCGCAAGTATTTGCACAAATTCCGGGGACTGCGGATCGTTGGGGAGGCGTGCCCCGGTGGGTCGGTGATAGTAGTAAACCCGCCCCTTCGATTTTCGCCTATGAACATGCTTCATCCGCACAAACATCGTTCAACCTCCCTGACCACGTCGATCCTCGAGCATTAACTTCCCTATCAACAGCGGCGTCCAGTGCAATACGGTCCCAAAGTGTCCGGTTCCCGATGTAAATCGGTTGAGGCCACCTTGAGCCTACCGCACGCCTAAATGTATTAGGTGACACGCCGACATACGCGGCAGCTAAGTCAGCGCTCAAAAGACGTGGCCAGTGCGGCAATTCAGCCAACTTCATCCGCCTGATTCGGTCTGCTCAAGAGCGAGGGCGCCCATACCTCCGATGGGCCTTTCAGTAGGGTGAGAAAATGGTTGGGGTGTATCCCCCCCGTTTGCCGTGCCACACTGCCACACTTCAGCGAGCCGAACAGGCGCTGGCAAGACTTCTTTCTCATCGGGCATGGGATCACCGATCACATAGCGGGCCGGACGACCTCTCTTGTCCTCGTTATTTTGCAAATATCCTAGATCAACAGCAGCCCGTGCACGACGCGCCGCCGTGCTTTTATCCAATTCGAGATAAGTGGCTAGCTGGGCTGTTGAGATGTCAGTGTAACCCTGCTCAATAATATTGCCCACCGCGTGTACGGTCTCGCGCACGCTACGGGGTGTTGTAACCGCAACGCCTTCCGATACCAGGTCTGCAACAAGTGAGTGAACGGCTTTATAGTCGTCAAGAGTGGCCACTACGGCGCCACTCTCGTTACACTTTCTGTTTGCCTGATGCAGCAGAGCATGGGTTTTAACTAACTGGAATACCTTGCCCAGGTCACGCCGCATTCGTGTGGCCACGGGAGGTACCAGGTCAGCCAATTCATGCGCAAACGGAACCGTTGCTTGGTGGATACCATAAGACAACCAGCACTGCAGGGCCTGCCATCGTTCCAGATTTAGTGTTTCATCCGGCCCGTTGTTGGCTGCTATTTCTGCCAAACTTTCGAAAATTGCCTTTGTCTGTGCCGGCTCGTCATCGATCGTAAGTGATAGTAACCGCGTCTCGTTCTCCGGGTGCAGGGATACTTTTGTTGTTGTAACCACCAAGCCCGTCGGCCCTTCGCGTTCGATTAGCCTAACTTTTAAACCATCACGTGTTCTGTCTACCGTCTCGTAACGCAGACAGCCTTCACTCAATAGCGATCGTATCAGGTAGCTTTGAAAGTCACCCTCCATACCGGCGGCCTCGTAAAGCACCAAGAATCGATGTTTCAGAGGTTCTTGGCTGTAAGCAAGCGCACGCTCCGACATTGCGGTCAAAGCGTAGTAGGCGGTCTCAGGAAAGAATTTGAGGGCGTTTTCCACAAGGAAACTCTTGCCCCCCGACGACGGACCTTTAATGGCCACAGAGACCGGTCGTTCCAGGAAACGGCTTGTTAGCACCAAGTAAAGCAAATTGATGGTACGTGGTTCGCCTGCAACGCCGAGTAGGGGGAGTTCTTCAGAGAGTTTTTGAAATATACAAGGAGCCTGTGCCAGCGGCGCGCAAAGTGCCCACGCTTCCGATTTTTCACGCTCAGCTTCAGCTTTAAAATATGCATCGGCAGACCGAGCCTTTTCAAAGGCGCTCTGTAGATTTGGTAAAAATCGTATCGGATCTTTAAGATAAAGTTCGCTCGCATCCTTGGCGGGTAACTCGACTAACCGCACGCGCTTGCGAATCGATGACGTTTTGAGCCATTTCTTTACGGATTCACCACCTTCGTCGTTCTCGATAATAACGTAGATGGTAGAAATACCCTCAAAATGGCTGGCATCTCGTTCTTCGTTCCAGTTTGCAGCGCCCGGTAGCCCTAAGGCGGCGATGCGATGCTGCCAGAGAACCTGACAATCACTCTCGCCCTCAACAAGAACAACGGTATTGTTAGCCCTCGCTTTACTCAATCGCTGAAGACCGTAAAGACACACCTTGGCGCCCTTCTGCCAACGAAATTTATTATCGCCGCCAAGCGCTATACGGAGACGCTGCCCAAGCTCTTCACCATGAATGTCGTAATAGGGAATCAGTATAGACGGTAGGCCACAGCGCTTTACGTCCTTCAAGCCGATTCTTTCGAGCAAGCTCAAGTCGAGGCGCTTGGCTTGGGCATATTGTGCGAGAGTAATCCCCTTGGAGTGTGGCAGTGTGGTACGTGATCTGGGGGGGATAGCACCTATTTTTTTCTCGAATAGATCAGTTACACCAATACCGAGTGCGTGAACAATCTCATCGATTGAGCAGCCCGCATGGCACTTCAAAAGCCACCGATCCTCCTTTTTGTGGATCGACAGGCTTGGCTGCTTGTCATTGTGGGCTGGGCAACGGGCGGTCCATTGGTGTTCGGATCCGGATTTCCTGGTTTTTTCGAGGCGGGCGAGGAGATCAATCAATGCCTGAGTTCCCTATCCGCTGTCTTTCAACAGAACTGATCGAAGACACGAAAGTGCCAAGCGCAAATTCAGCGTTATTGTCACCTCGTGCTGGGCGATATCCGCCCCTGTTACGCTTTGGCCCCTGCGCTTCGGGTTGATGGGATGCCATAGGTCACTTTTGCCAACCTGGGCAAAGGCGATGAGGCAAGCCTCATCTTGAATTTGACGCGCAGCGCCTTTTTTTGGTTCACCACTGCGAATCCAATCAAGTGCCAGGTCAATTTGGTTTGCGCTCGGGTGCCTTTCCAGTGAGCTGCGAAGTGTTATGGTGATATTCTCGATCGCGTTCACGCGCAGCCCGTGAGCATGTAGTTTTTGTGCGATAGCAACTAGAACCACTTCCTTCATCGGGTAGAGCCTGTGATGTCCTGACCCGGTTCGGGTATTCTTTCCGAGCACCTTAAAAACCCGCTCCTGGGTCCATCGAGAAAGCCTTGTCTCGGTCGTCTTGCGCGCAGCACCGCTAGCCGAGGGTGCGACTAACGTTAGAATCTGACCCAGTGATAAAGTCTGCCCGTCCTCGATGATTGCTGCCATGATCAAGACCTCCGCTCCACAAACTACGATCTATAAACAACAAACTACATTCTATAGTTTATAGCAAGCCTTTTTGTGCAAAAAATGCGGGCGTCACGCGTCGCTTCAGTACGGGTCTGCCAAGCAATAATTGGCTCCGGCTTTGTTTGTTAGAGTAACTAAACGAAAAAACTGAATTTCGGTGCAGGCGGTGCCCGTCGGCGCACGGCCCAGGATGGGCACCGCCTGCGATCAGTCATAGCTGATCAATTCATCATGGCCGGCCCTGGACGCACCCTCGCGCTCCCGCCGCATCCGTAAACGCGCCGGCTCGGGCATGAAGGCGTGCTGGAAATACGAAAACCGTTGTTGTTGTTCCGGTTCTCGATGTCGTTCCTGTTGCGGTTGGCGGAGCGCACGTTCCTCGGTTTGTTGTTCCACGAACCGCCCCGGAGAACGCGACGACGACAGGGGGCCGGCCAGGCTCCCCGGATGGGTGGTTTTCGACGGTTCGAACCAACCATCCTGGAAGATCGCGCAGCGCAGGCGCCACGTATCTGCATGTTCTGCATGTGCGATCCATGATCGCACGCGCTGCTCAATCTCTTGACGATCGATTGTCCCGGCACGCCACCTGTCACGGAGCGCGCGTAATCGGCCCCGGAATCGGCGCACATTTTCCTCCGGCAAGCGCCTCCGGCCTCCTGGCGAGAGGCGAAAGCCCAGGAACGGTGACGGCTCGTGTGTGTTCATGATCAAAGTCTTGCGCGGGTGGAGCAGCAATCGCTTGGCGATAAGATATTTCGCAATCCGCCCCCGCCATTCATGCAGAACGGCAGTGTCGTCGTGGAACAGGGCAAAATCGTCCACATAACGAAGATAGCCTTTGGCCCTCAGCACCTCCTTGCAGAAGTGATCCAACCCATCGAGATAGACATTGGCGAAGAACTGGCTCGTGAGATTGCCGATCGGCAGGCCGCGCCGCCGCTCGAACGGAGTAAACAGTTCGTCTCCGGGAAAGTGGATATCGACTTGCTCTTGCGCGTTGGAGCCGTCGATCACCTCATCGCATAGCCAAAGCGTTTTATCGCAGCCGATTCGGCGGCGGATGAGGAACTTCAAAACTTCATGATCAATTGCCGGAAAATAGCGGTAAATGTCGCATCTCAGCACATGTTGGTGGCGGTCGCGGAACCGCTCGTAGCGTGCAACGGCCCGGTGTGTACCCTTGGCGATTCGGTTGGCGTAGTTGTCGAAGATGAAGCCGCGCTCAAAGATTGGCTCAATGGCGGCATAGAGCGCGTGGTGAACGACCCGGTCGCGAAAAGGTGCGGCGGACACAAGGCGCGGCTTGGGGTTGCGGATCTTGATCTCGACGTATCGGCCCGGCCGATAGGTGCCACACTGAAGCTCACGCTCGAGGCGCAATAGCTCGGTCTCCAGATTCGCCATGAACGATGCGGCGCCCGGCTTGCGTCGCTTTCCCGTCACCGCCCGTAGAGCCGCCGCGTGAAGCGCGTGAAAATCAGCGATCCCCTCGAATAGGCCTTCAACCTTGTGCGGCATCCTGCGCCTTTCGCCAGCCACCAATCAGGCGGCCGATCTGGTCCAACTCCCGTGCGGCGTGCTCATAGCGCTGCTTGTCAAGGTGCTTCAAGTCCATGGCCAGCCTGAACAGGATTCTCAACTTCTCGACTCCTAGATTGGCCTCTCCCAGCAATGTCAACCTACGCTTGGTATAGGTTGCCTCGATGAGCCGCTCCAAAATATCGAGCGCCGTGCCTTGAATTCGGTCGCCGAGTAGAAAGCGCTGGCTGCGGGGAAATTTTTCGACTGTCGGGATGATCCACAACAGCAAACGATACATTGCCTCGAGGGCGGGGCCTGTGGATCGTGCACTGTTCGCTTCTCTTCTCACATCATCACCGGATCACAAATAATTTTGCTGGGCCTTCGCCCCAGACCCCAAGGGGTAAAGAGGTAAAGATGCAAGAAGCAAGCTGCCGTTTCACGGCAGCGTCCTGGAAATACGAAAACCGTTGCTGTAGTACCGGACCTCGAAGGCGTACCTGATGCGGTTGGCGGAGCGCACGACCCTCGGAGCGTTGACCCACGAACCGCCCCGGAGAACGCGACGACGACAGTCGCCGGCCTTCCACACATTGGTATCCGACGGCGCGCCC
>PBDG01000013.1 GCA_002717225.1 Rhodospirillaceae bacterium
CTTGGCCGGCTTGCCGCACAGCTATCAGCCGCGGTTTTTCAGTGCGATGGGGTACTGCTCGGATTCGCGTGGCGGCTGGTGGCATGGCGCCCCGCTGGATCATGATGCGGTCAAATCCGGCAGGGCGCTGCAATTGCTGACCCATCCGGCTTGGTGGGTGGAGAGCGATCGCCCGCCGCTGGCGCGTCTCGCCGATCACCTCGATCAGCGGCGGGAGGCGCTGGCGCGCGACCTCGACGCCAATATCAAGATTCCGCGGAAGAAGGAAGGTTAAAACATGACACGAATCGCAGTCATTGGCGTCGGCTATTGGGGTCGTAACCTGGTGCGCAACTTCTCTGCGCTCGGCGTGCTCGCCGGTGTTTGCGAACCTGAGGAATCGGTGCGCACGATGGTGCGAGAGATATATCCCGACGTGGCGATTCATGACCAACCTGGCGCGTTGTTCGCCGATCACGGAATCGGTGGCGTGGTCATCGCGACGCCGGCAGAGATGCATGGAGCCCTGACCCGCCAGGCCCTGGAGGCCGGCAAACATGTCTTCGTCGAGAAACCGCTCTGCCTCGATGTTGACGAAGCCACGGAGCTCAAGAATCTGGCGGAAGAAAAGGGGTTGGTCCTGATGGTCGGGCATCTCCTGCTCTATCACCCGGCCTTCCGGCGGCTGATGGAAATTGTGCGGGACGGAGAACTCGGCAAGCTTCGCTACATCTATTCCAACCGGTTGAGCCTGGGTAAGATTCGCCGCGAGGAGAACGCGCTCTGGTCTTTCGCGCCGCATGACATTTCCATGATCCTGCAACTGGCCGGCGACATGCCGCGCCGGGTGGTGGCGAGCGGCGCCCACTTTCTGACCGACGGCGTGGCTGACACGACGCTGTCGCATCTCGTGTTCAACGACAATCTTCAGGCGCATATCTATGTGTCTTGGCTTCACCCGTTCAAGGAACAGAAGCTCGTCATTGTCGGCGATAAATCGATGATCGTGTTCGACGATACCAAGGAGACGGCGGAGAAGATATTACTTTATCGCCATGAAGTCGGTTGGGTCGGCGAACTTCCGGTCGTCTCCAAGGCTGCGCCCGAGCCCGTGACGTTTGCCGAGAGCGAGCCGCTGCACAACGAGTGCGAGGCGTTCTTGGGCGCCATCGACGGCACGGCGCATCCGCCCTCCGATGCCGCGGAAGGCATCCGCGTGCTCAAGGTGCTCGATGCCTGCCAGCAGTCGATCCTGCAAGGTCGGCCGATGGAGCTTGAAGCGCCATGACTCAGGGCGTTTTTGTTCACCCCTCCGCCATCGTCGACGACGACGTCGAGCTTGGCGCCGGCTGCAAGGTTTGGCACTTCTCCCATGTGCTCGCTGGCAGCCGCATCGGCGAGAACTGCATCCTCGGCCAGAACGTAATGGCCGGGCCCGATGTCGTCATCGGTTCGGGCTGCAAGATTCAGAACAATGTCTCGATCTATAAGGGCGTGACCTTGGAGGAGGATGTCTTCTGTGGCCCCTCCTGCGTCTTCACCAACGTTTTGACGCCGCGCGCCTTCGTCGAGCGAAAGGACGAGTTCCTGCCCACCCGGGTGGGCAAGGGCGCCACCATCGGGGCCAACGCGGTCATTATCTGCGGCGTGAATATCGGCACCTATGCGATGATCGGCGCGGGGGCACTGGTCACCCGGGATACCGCCCCGCATGCCCTGATGTTCGGCAATCCGGCGCGCCGCAAGGGCTGGGTGTCGCGCGCGGGCGAGGTGCTCGGCGCCGACCTCGTCTGTCCGCGCACCGGCGAAGTTTATGAAGTAAAAGACGATCAACTATTTGCAAAAGGATCCCCCTCTTGAACATTCCCTTTGTCGACCTGAAAGCGCAATACGCCGGCCTGAAGGGTGAAATCGATGCCGGTATTCAGCGCGTCCTCGAGCACGGGCGGTTTATTCTCGGCCCTGAGGTCGAGGAATTTGAGACGGCATTGGCGGAGCATGTGGGCGTCGCCCATGTGGTGAGTTGCGCCAACGGCACCGACTCGCTCACTCTGGCGCTGATAGCCGAGAATATCGGCCCGGGCGACGCGGTGTTCGTGCCATCCTTCACCTTCACGGCGACCGCCGAGACGGTGCTGCTGCTCGGCGCGACGCCGGTTTTCGTGGACGTGGACGCGGAGCATTTTCTCATCGACTGCGATGACTTGGAGCACCGCATCGCGGCGGTAAGGAAAGCAGGGAAATTGACGCCGCGCGCCATCATCCCCGTCGACCTGTTCGGCCTGCCGGCGGATTACGCCAGATTGACGAACATCGCCGCGGCGCACGATCTTTTTCTGCTCGCCGATGCGGCGCAGAGTTTGGGCGCCGCCGCGAATGGCCGCGCCGTTGGTGGTCTGGCGCCGGCGACGGCGACCAGCTTTTTTCCCGCCAAGCCGCTAGGCTGCTATGGCGATGGCGGCGCGCTGCTGACTGACGATGCGGAACGCGCTGCCGTGTGGCGTTCGCTGCGCGGCCATGGCACCGGGAAGGCCAAATACGATGTGGTTCGTGTCGGCCTCAACTCCCGCCTGGATACGTTGCAGGCCGCGATCCTTTTGACCAAGCTCAAGGTATTCGCAAAAGAAATTGAAGCGCGCGACCGGTTGGCAAAGACATATGGTGCCGCGCTTGAAGGTTTGGTGAAAACGCCCTCTTTACCCGACGGGATGCGGTCCGCCTGGGCGCAATACACCATACAAACCAACGATCGCGACAGACTGAAATCCCGCCTTGGCGAGAAGGGCGTGCCGACGGCGGTCTATTACCCCCTGCCAATGCATTTGCAGACCGCTTATCGTGCGCTCGGCGGAGGTGAAGGGTCGCTGCCGGTGACCGAACGGCTGTGCGGGAAGGTGCTTAGCCTTCCCATGCATCCCTATATGGACGATGCGGTGGCTGAACGGATCTTAGAAGCGGTTCTCGCAAGTGTTTGAGAGAAGGCCGTTACCAGACTCATGATCGTTGCCGTCCACCAGCCCAACTACGCGCCATGGCTAGGATATTTTTATAAGATGGCACATTGCGACATATTCGTGTTTCTCGATGACGCGCAATATTCGCGCGGTAGCTATACGAACCGGGTGCGAATCGGACGCATCGGAAAGGCCGTTTGGCTGACCCAACCGATCAAACGCGATTTTGGCGCCACGATTTACGATACCAGATTCTCAGAAGATGATTGGCCGAACAGGCATCTCGATACGCTGCGCGGCAGCTACCGGCAGGCGGCGGCATTCGACGAAACCTGGCCGATGATAAACGATATTTGGCGCAACACGCCTTGCCAATCACTCGCCGCCGCGAACTGCTATATCGTCAAGGCGCTTGCCTGCGCGATCGGCCTGAAACCGAAATTTCTTGCCGCCTCGACTTTGGTGACCGAGGGGACGGTCGGTGATGCGCGGTTGGCGCAAATCATGCGAGCGGTCGCGCCTGATGGCGGAACCTATCTATCGGGCGAGGGCGGCTCCAAATATCAGTCGTCGGAAACATTCGCCACCGCCGGATACGAACTTCGCTATACGGAATTTCGTCACCCGGCATATCTCCGTGGCGATGATCCCTTTGTCTCCGGCCTCAGTATGCTCGATGCGCTCTTTCATGGCGGTGTGGAAAAAACGCGGCATCTGCTGAGTGTATCATAAAGACCGTCTCGTAGTGATGACGCCCATGCCATTGAAGCATAAATCAGAAGCTCTGTCTGCATTGGTCAGTATTGCTTAATAAACATGCTCGTGTATAAGGCTAGTGGGCGGCTCGTCAGGGATATACAACGCGCGTTCTCTCACCTCTCAGGCGACCGACGAAGCAATTGGCGTCGGATTGATGGAGGAAGATGCGCAACCTCGGGGACGATCATCAATTGCTAAATGCATTCTGCCGGCACGTGGTCACCGATTAGAGGAATGCGGCCAGAGCGGACCATGATGCCGAAAGTGAGAGAAGAAGCCGGGGGCAGATGCGCAATCCAAGAATAGCCGTGATTGGGCACATGGTAGCGGAGTCGAACGAAATCACGCTGCCGCAAGACCCCGCGCTGGTCAAAAAACTGCTTCAATTGCACAATTTTACCCGCGTCGTCACGGATGATGGGAGGCTTATCGACCATATCGCCTATCTGAAACAGCTGCAGGGCCGTCCTGCCGAGGAGACATTTTCTGTTTGGGAGATGTATCTGTGTGCGGGGCTGCTGCTGTCGTCGCATTTGCGGCGCCACGGATTCGAAGTCGAGCTCGTCAATTTCATCGATTCGGATAACGCAAGCAACAGGATGGCGCGCCTGGAATCGTTCGATCCGGACATTGTAGTGTTGAGTACAACCTTCGTGCTTACGCGCAATCACTTGCTTAAGGCCGTCAAGCAACTCCGCAGCTCCCTGCCCAAAGCCTTCATTGTTGCCGGCGGCCATCATGTCCTGACCAGCCTGATGTACATGACGGAGGAGGAGCGGGCGTCCTACCTCAAAAAATCAGGTTTGGACGCCTTCATATTCGACAGTCAAGGGGAGGCGGCGTTGCTTGCCCTGTGCCAGGCATATCCCGATGACTTGGCTAGCGTCTCAAACATGACTTGGCGTCGCCCGACGGGCGAGACCGCGCACAATGGACAGCTGCGCGAAGACAACGACATAAACGATACGTTGATCGAAATTGACGATTCCTTGTCCGGCGCGATCGTGCATATCCGCACCGCTCGAAGCTGCGCGTTTAAGTGCGCCTTTTGCTCCTATCCCATGATTGCTGGCCAGCTCGCCCTGATGGAACTCGACAATGTCATGGCAACATTGTGGCAGGCCAAAAGAGCCGGCGTCGAAGCCGTCGTTTTCGTTGATGATACGTTCAACGTGCCGCGTGACAGATTCGAAGCTCTGATGGATAGGATGATCGCCGAAGGGCTGGAAATTCCATGGTATTCGTTTTTCCGCTGTCAATATTCTGACGAGCAACTGGTTCGCAAGATGCGCCGCACGGGTTGTTCCGGCGTGTTTCTCGGCGTCGAGTCGGGTTCCGACCGTATTCTCAAGAATATGAAGAAAGGCGCGATTACCAGGTTTTATCGGGAGTCTGCCGGTTGGTTAAAACAGCACGGCATCATCACTGTCGGCTCCTTTATCGTCGGATTTCCCGGCGAAACCGAAGAGACGGTGGAGGCGACACGGGAGTTCATCCAGAATTCGGCCCTCGACTATTATTTCATCCAGCCGTTCTACTATCTCCATCATACGCCGGTGCACAAACGGGCGGAGGAATTCGGTCTGAGCGGAGAGGGCCTGTTCTGGTCTCACGCGACAATGAACTGGAAGCAGGCGGTGAGCCACATAAACCGTCTTTTTCTTGAGATCGACGGCGCGGTGTTCGTCAATCCCGACTATACCCTCTGGGAACTGGCTTATCTGAGGGGCAAGGGCATGAGCCTTGACGAAATTCGCGACTATCGCATCATGATCAATCAAATGACCGCGGCTCAGATGAAGACCTACGGCCCTTCATCGGGCGACATGACCTCGCGGGTGGCCTGAAACAGCCCGCCACGAATGTCTCAGAGGAACGACAGATTAAGATAGGACCAGATTTCGACGCCGAGAAATTGGCGGCGGCGGCAGACAAGACCCTTCGGTCGCGAGACCTCGATCTTCGACCGTTCAAGCTGGACGACATTGATTCGGCGTATGAACGTTGGATGAACGACGAGGAGGTCGTGCGCTTTACCCGCATCCCGGCTTACGACACGTCCTACGATGGTTTGGTGGCCTATGCGGAGCGTGTCCTCAACACGCCGGGCACCTATTTTTGGTCGGTGACCCACCGTGAAGACCGGCGCGCCATTGGCACCGCGAAGCTGGTGGTCTCCCTGGAGCACGGTATCGCCAATTGGGGCTATTTGATCGGCGAGCGCGATTATTGGCGGGATAGCATTTCCCTGCAGGCGCAGGTGCCGGTTTTCGATTATGCCTTCGACGATCTCGGCGTACGCAAAATGTATGGCGGCACCGATTCCGATCACGTCAAATCGCGCTTCAATCTAGCGCGCATGAAATTCCGCAAGGAAGGCGTGTTCCGGGAGCATTTTCGCGGCGGTGCGGATGGCGCAAAACTCGTTGATCTGGTTTATTACGGGTTGCTGATCAGCGAGTGGCAGGAAGTATCGGGCCAATTCGATTATTTGAGGTATCGCCATGACGAACACGCTTGATCTCACGCGTTGCAAACCCGGCGATCAGGCATTTCTTGATGTAGAGCTGGACGAGGCGTTCGTCGAAGCGTTCGCCACTTACAGCGGGGATCGCAACCCGCTTCATGTCGATCCCAAATACGCCGAGACGACGCGGTTCAAACGCCGGGTCGCGCACGGTATGTCCTATGCGGCAATGTTCTCCCAGCTGATCGGCATGCAACTGCCGGGCCCCGGCGCGCTTTGGATGGGGCAGAGCTTCCGCTTCGCGCGGCCGGCCTTTTTGGGCGACAAGGTTCGTCTCTCCGTCGAGGTTGCGGCGATCAGCGAATCGACGCGTACCGTCACGCTTGACTGCCGCACGGTCAATCACTTGGGTGAAGAAATCATGACGGGCACCGGCGAGGTGATGCTGCTCGAAAACGAGACCGATGAAGTGAAACCCGCTATTCAGCCAAACCGTGTTGCCATCGTGACCGGCGCCAGTCGCGGAATCGGCGCGGCGATCGCGCGGCGGCTTGCAGCTGACGGCTTCGCCATCGCTCTAACCTATTCCCGCTCCCGCTCGGAGGCGGAAGCGATAGCGGATGAGCTCGAACGGTCGGCGTGTTTCGAATGTGACATAACCGATCCCGTGGCAATGTCGGCACTGCCCCGGGACGTCGCCGGGCGCCTTGGCGTGCCGGGCGTGTTGGTGCTCAGTGCCAGCGATCGAGATCTCTATGGCGATGCGGCAGACGGAAATTTCGAGCGCTTCCAACGACACATGACTGGACAAGTTGAAGGCGCTCATGCGTTGGTATCGGGTGCGATCGGGGGAATGATCGAAAACGGCGGCGGCGCCATCATCGCAATCGGCACAACCTACGCCTATGGTACGCCGCCAGTGGGGATGACCCCCTACGTGGTGGCAAAATCCGCGCTTGCCGCCTATGTCCGTTGTTTGGCGGTCGAATACGGACCTCAGGGAATCCGGTCGAATTTGGTCGCGCCAGGGATGACCGAGACGGCGCTACTGTCTGGCATGCCGGATAGGGCTCAGAAGGTGGCGGCGGCTCAGAACCCGATGCGGCGGCTGGCGTTGCCCAAAGATGTGGCTGGTGCCGTCGCCTACCTTGCCTCGGATGACGCACAATATGTCAACGGCCACACGCTTGTCGTTTCCGGCGGCGGCCTGATGCTATGAATTGGCGCGACGAGCTGCGCAACTGCTGTGCCGGCAACGATCTGGCGGGCGCTCAAAAGGCCGCCGCGGCATTGCTGGAGAACGAGCCGGGTACCGCGGCGACGGTTTTTGCGGCGCGTCAGACGGCGCGTCTGACCGAGCAGCTGCAGATGCCCGAGCACAGGGTCGCGATTCTGTCGTCCTTCACTGCCGATTTGCTGGAACCGGCGTTCGCGGTGTCGGAATTCCTGGCGGGGCGGCGGCTGGCTTTTCAATCCATATCTTACGGTCAATGGTACGCCGCGCTGGCCGAGGAGGGCCCGCTCGACGAATTTCGCCCCGACGCCACCATCCTGTTGCTGCACCTTGAGGATGTGGTGCCCCTGCTGGCACACCGCCATCTCTCGGCGGGCGCTGAACTTGCGGGGGAATCTGACCGTCTCATCAACGCTCTTGGCGACGCCCTTGGAAAGTTCCGCGAGCGGACCGCCACGCCCATCTTCCTCTCGACATTCATTGCGGCCGCGCGCGGCATCGAACGCCATTTCGATCGCCGCACGCAACCCTCCCGTCAGGGGGCGATCGACAGCCTGAATGCGCGCATTGGCGAGCTCGCCGCAGGCAATCCGGGAGTATACGTCTTCGACTATGCTGGGTGCGTTACCGATGCCGGGCGGCGCCAATGGTTTGACCCGGTCAAGGCACATCACGTCGGTATGGCCGTGGCTGCCCCTATGCTGCCCCGGCTGGCGCATGAATTAAGCGAGGCTTTGAAGGCCTTGCGCGAACCGCGCCGCAAACTGGTGGCGGTCGATCTCGACAATACGCTGTGGCAGGGGATCGTCGGCGAGGACGGTCCCGAAGGGATCGCAGTTGGCGGCGATTATCCGGGCAATGCGTTTTCCGATTTCCAAGCTTTTCTCGCAAACTTGCGCGCTTCCGGGGTCGCTCTCGCGGTCGTTAGCAAGAACAATCTCGCGGATGCCGAGGAAGCCTTTAAGCATCACTCCGCTATGCCGCTCGCGTGGCAGGACTTCACGGCGCACCGGGTCAACTGGTCGGACAAATCTTCGAACCTACGCGACATTGCCGCGGCGCTATCGCTCGGAACCGATTCCTTCGTCTTCGTCGATGACAATCCGCTAGAATGCGACCTTGTGCGAAATAGTCTTCCGGAAGTCACCGTCGTTCACCTCGATGGCGCGCCAAGCCTGTTCGTGGAAAAGGTTTTGTCGGCGGGCGGTTTGTATGCCGTGGCGCTGACTGAGGAAGATCGCGTGCGTGTCGATAGCTACGCTGCGGACATGGCGCGAACGGAGTTGGCCGATTCCACCACGCCAGAGGAATTTTTCGCCAGCCTCGACCTCACGCTAACCGTTCGCCCGCCACGCGACGGAGAGATCGAGCGGATCGTCCAGCTGTTCGCCAAGACCAATCAATTCAATTTGACCACGAAACGCTATGACGCGGCGGCGATCGAAAAGCTGCGCGCTGATCCGGCCGTTCGAATGCTGATTGCGCGACTGCGTGATCGATACGGTGATTACGGGCTTATCGGTGTTGCCGTGACCGTAGAGCGAGATGCACTAACCCGTGAGATTGATAGCTTAATATTTAGCTGCCGGGCTTTGGGGCGTCGTGCAGAAGAAGCGCTACTGGGGGAGGTGGAAAAAGATACCCGCGCAGACGGTGTACGGCGCATCATTGGCCGTTACCTGCCAACGAAAAAGAATACTCAGGTGGCGGACTTTTATCCGGCTCAAGGTTATCTGGTCAGCCAGTGCGGGGGTGAAGGTGTTTTCGAAAAGTACCTCGACAATGAGCCACCGCTTCCAGCTTATGGAAACATAACAATTTTGAGGGGCACCGATTCACCATGACACGTGACGAAATTGATCAGATCATTCAGGAAGTATTTAGCGACTTATTCGACCTACCTCCTAATTCGATAACATCTCAAACCAGTCCCGACACATTGCTCGAATGGGATTCTCTCGCTCATGTACAGCTAGTCGCATCTTTTGAGGAAAAAATTGGCGTAACAATCTCGGCTGAGAATCAAGTTGAAATGCTGAATGTCGAGCTGATCGGTGATATCCTTCATGATCTCAAAAGCCAAAACACATAGTATGGCAGCGCACACATTAAAAAGTCGCGCGCGCTATAGGGGTAGATTTAGCGTGTAATCTCATTTTTCGGCCCAAAACTTTTTCACTCATGGTTAGTTATCTTCGCTGGTTACTGTCTTGATTCACTATATTTTATAATGCGCTGCAATGTTTAATGTAGTCGCATGATCAGACCCAGGGTCCTTTGCCTTGATATTGAGGGGGGGCATGGCGGTTCATCGCGGAGCCTGTATCAGTCTCTCGCTCACCTTTCCAAATCTGGGGCTGACGTGGAAGTTTGGTGCCGTCGTTCGGGGATTATACAGAGCCTCTACGCCAACTGCGATATCCCTTGTAACGTTATGCCTGCTATGCAGCATGTTAGTTCATTACCGCGTCTCTCCCGTAATCTCTATGTATATTCCCGCGCGTATCTTAAATTTCCAGCTTCCAGAGCATTCCGTAGCGAATTGAGCGCAGTGGTTAATGAGCGATTCGACATTGTCCATTTTAATCACGAAGCCCTGTTTCTACTTGCGCGCTGGCTACGTAGCCGAACGCGGGCGTCTTTCACGATGCACATACGGACATGCCCTGCGCCCACCGTTTTTTCCCGATGGCAGGCTCGGACGATAAATCGCACCGTCGACAATTCGGTTTTTATTACCGAGAACGAGAAATCATTTTGGCGAGCACTCGGTTACGACCCTGTCGACGGGAGAGTCATTTACAATATTGCAGGCACATCTCCAGTAACTGTCAAGACTCACCCAAGTATTCCCGGCGATCGTAGATTGAAGGTTGCCAGTCTTTGTAATTTTGCCTGGATTCGCGGCGTGGATCGCTTTGTTGATATTGCTGCTTCCCTTGCAGAGAGAGGGCGGCGAGATATTTTATTTGTAATGGCAGGTGATATGAGGTTGCACGGCTCACTTCCTGGCGAACTTGGCGTTTTATCTCGCAAAGGTGCGACCTTGAAGGAATATGCGGCGGCCAGGGGCGTCGCCGATATGTTTCTGTTCTTGGGTCATGTCAGCGAACCCGAACGTGTCCTCGCGGGGTGCGATGCATTGGCCAGGCTGAGCCGCGAGGACAACCCGTGGGGGCGCGACGTCATCGAGGGGCTCGGTGCCGGTCGGCCGGTGATCGCCACGGGCAGCTATGATCGGTTTGTCGAATCGGACGCTACCGGGATTCTTTTGCCGACTTTCTCGGCGGATGCATTGGCCGACAATATTCTGCGGCTCGCCGATGATCGCGCGCTCGCGGCCCGCCTCGGCGCGGCCGCCCAGGCCCGCATTGAATCGCTGTGCAACGGGCCGGCGCGGGCGGCGGACCTCGCCGCCGTCTGGCGGGACGTCGCGCGCAAGTGACGACGCCGGTCGTTTTCGTCCTGCCCTCCTTCGCCGGCGGCGGCGCGGAGCGGGTCATGCTGCATCTGATCGAGCGGCTCGACCGGTCGCAATTCTCGCCCAGTCTGATCGTCCTGACCGGCGAAGGCCCGCTCGCGAACCGCCTGCCGCGGGACGTGCCGCTCATCGATCTGGCGCGGCCGCGCCTGCGCCATGCCTGGCCGGCGCTGATCGGTGCCATTCGCCGCGCGCGGCCGCGCGCGGTGGTGTCCTCGCTCGGCTATGTCAATCTCGCCCTGTTGGCCGGCCGCTGGCTTCTGCCGTTCGGCACGCGCCTCGTTCTGCGCGAAGCCAACATGCCGTCGCTGAGCCTGCCCGCCAGCCCGCGGCCGGGTCTGACGCGCTGGCTCTACCGCAGCTATTACCCGCGCGCCCATGCGGTCATCTGCACCTCCCATTTGATGGTGGGGGAGATGGCGGGCGCGATCGGGGTCGACCGCAAGCGTTTGCACGTTCTGCCCAATCCGGTGGATGCCTCGGCCATTCGCGAGGCGACTGGCGCCATGCAAATGCCGGAGGCGGGCATAAGACATTTCGTCGCTTCCGGCCGCTTCACCCGGCAGAAAGGCTTCGACCGGCTGATCGCGCTGTTCGCCGACATGCTGGCCGATCACCGCCTCACCATTCTCAGCGACGGCCCCGAGCGACCGGCCCTGCTGGCCGAATGCGAACGGCGCGGGGTCGGCGGCAGGATCGAGATGCCGGGATTCGACGGCAATCCCTGGCCCTATTACGCGTCGGCGGATGCGTTTCTCATGCCGTCGCGCTGGGAGGGGATGCCCAATGCCGCCTTGGAGGCGCTGGCCTGCGGCACGCCGATCATTGCCACGCCGGAATCGGGCGCCCTCGCCGAGGTCGCGGCCGCGGCCGCGGCGCCGAAGGGGGCGGTCACGATCGCCCCCTGGGGAAAGGATTTCGCGGCGGCGGTGGCCGAACTTCGCGCTGGCGGTTCCGAGCGGCCGCGGCCGAGCCTCCTGCCGCCGGAGCATGAGCCGGCGGCGGTTGCCCGGCGTTTCGAAGGCATCCTGCGGCAGATTTGCTAATGGTGGCTCTTGCGCGCGATCAGCACCAGCCCGGCGACCGCCAAATCCTCGTCCCGCATGGCTTTGAAACCTTCGGCGAGGCGCGGGCGGATGGCGCGCACGCAATCGAGTGCTTGGGCCCTAGCGCTTTCGTCGAGTGCCTCCCAGGGCGCCGGGTTCTGCTCCGCGGCGACGCCGGCGAGACGGCTCACCGCGATGCCGCCGGCAAGGCCCGAGCCTTCCAGCCAGGCGCGGTATGCCGGCAGCAGCACCCGGTTGGGCCGGCCGGCGCTGCGGGTGATGCGCCAGTGCAGGCCGCCCGAGAGCGTCAGCAGCGTCAGCGGATGATGGCCGGCGAACATGCCGTGATCGCGCAGATCGATGCGGTGAACCATCACGCCGCCGGGCGCGAGGCTCTCGGCCATGTCGTCGAGCGCCGCCAGGGGGTCGTAGAGATGCTCCATCACCGCGCGGCTCAGGATCGCATCGAAGCGAAGCCCGCTCTCGCGGAAGAAGGTCTCCGCCGGCTGCCCGGCATGATAGGTGAGATTCCGGATCGTCTTCTCCGCCGGCGCGCCGTCGAACAGCCGGGCGAGATCGTCGCGCTCGGCGAGCGCGCTATAGATGCGGCGCTGGGCCTCGGCGTCGCGCCGGGACACCCAGCGGTCGATGGCGTGCACATGCTCCGCGCCGCCGCCGAGGATGCGGAGCGCCACGGCGAAGCTGTCTCCCGGGCCGATCTCGGCGACGCTGCCGGTAAAACGCTCAAGCCCGCCATAGGCGAGATAATCGCCATAGACGCGGTCGACATAGGCGAGGGAGGCGTCGATATCGAGGTTTTCATGGCGCGCGCCGGAACCGGTCGCGAGGTCGCCTGCCGCGAGGCGGCGGCGCGCCCGCCAATCGTCGAAAAGATAATAAGCGCAAGTAAGCGCCACGCTGCGCTTGATGAGGACGCGGAGAGACATGCTCGGAACGACTCCAACGGTTTGACATGACGGTAGCCGAACCTGGCCTCCGCGTCATGCATGTCATTACCGGGCTCGATACCGGCGGGGCGGAGATGCAGCTGAGCCATCTCGCCTTGGCGCGCCGGGCGGCCGGCGCCGAGGATATGGTGGTGAGCCTCGTACCGGGCGGCGCCTTGCGCGCGCGGCTCGAGCAGGCGGGCGTCGCGGTGCATGATCTCGGCATGCGGCGCGGGCGGCCGAGCCTTTCCGCTTTTCTGCGTCTCCGCTCGCTGATTCGCCGCTTTCGCCCGCGTATCGTCCAGAGCTGGATGTATCACGCCGATCTCATGGCCGCTTTCGCGCTGCGCTATTCGGGGCGCTGGGAGGAAACGCCGCTCATCTGGGGCATCCGCTGCTCCGACATGAACCTGGCCGATTACGGCCGGACCTTGCGCTGGACCGTGCGGCTCTGCGCACGCTATTCGCATTTGCCCGATCTCGTCGTGACCAATTCCGAGGCCGGCCTGGCGGCGCATCACCGGATCGGCTACCGGCCGTTCCGCGAGCGCGTCGTCGACAACGGCATCGATACCGAGCGCTTCCGCCCCGACGCGGCGCTGCGCGACGAAGTGCGCTGCGAGCTCGGCATCGATCCCAATGTGCCGCTCGTCGCCCATGTCGCGCGCGTCGATCCAATGAAGGATCACGACACCCTGCTCAAGGCGATGGGCGCGCTGCCCGATGTGGGGCTGCTGCTGATCGGCCTCGGCACCGAACGATTGGCATCGCGCGCGAACTGGCACGGCCTGGGCCGGCGCGGCGACGTGCCGCGCCTGTTGGCGGCCTGCGATCTCATCGTCAACAGCTCGGCCTATGGCGAGGGGTTCTCCAACGCCCTGGCCGAGGGCATGGCGGCGGGCCTCCCCGCCGTCGCCACCGATGTCGGCGATGCGGCGCGTATTATCGGCGAGTCCGGGCGAATCGTACCGCCGCGCGACGCCGAGGCCCTGGCTGAGGCGATCGGCGAGCTCGCCTTGGAGCCCCTCACCTTCCGTGCGACGCGGCGCCTCCATTCCCGCACCCTGATCGAGAAGCAATTCTCCATCGCCGCTAATGTCGCCGCCTTCGAGGAAGTCTATGCCTCGCTTGTTTGACCGGACGGCGCGCTGAGCCATGTGCGGTTTCGCCGGCGAGGTTTCGTTCAACGGTATCGACACGGAAACGATACGGCCGCGCATCGCGCGCGCCCTGCAACGGCTCCATCCGCGCGGGCCCGACAACCAGGAAAGCTGGCTCGACGAGCGCTGCGCGCTGGCCAATGCGCGCCTCTCGATCCAGGATCTCAGCAGCGCCGCCTCGCTTCCCATGACGGGCCATGGCCTGACCATCGCTTATAACGGTGAGATCTATAATTTCCGCGAGCTCAGGGCGGAGCTTGAAGCGGCGGGGCATGGCTTCGCCACCACCGGCGATACGGAAATCCTGCTCGCCGGCTGGCGGCAATGGGGCGAGGGCCTGCTGCCGCGCCTCGCCCGCATGTTCGCCTTCGCCTTGTGGGACGCGGAGAAGTCCGAACTCATCCTCGTGCGCGATCGGCTGGGCAAGAAACCCCTGCTCTATCGCGCCGAGGGCGGGCGCTGCCGGTTCGCGTCCGAGCTCGCCGCCCTAGAATGCCTACTCGACGGCGCGCCGCCGGTCGATGCGGCGGCGCTCCGCATGCTGTTCACCCTGCGCTATGTGCCCGAGCCGCTCTCCATTGCCGAGGGGGTGCGCAAATTGCCCGGCGGGCATTTGGCGCGGGTGACCGCGACGGGTGTAAAGGTCGAACGCTGGTACGATCCCCTCGCCGACCGCCCCGCCGTCTATGACGATCCGGCGGAAGCGGAGCGGGACCTGGTGGCGCGCTTCGACGAGGCGGTGCGCTGCCGCCTCATCTCTGATGTGCCGCTCGGCGTTTTTCTCTCCGGCGGCATCGATTCGGCGCTGGTCGCGGCCTCCATGATGCGCGCCGGCGAGAAAATCAGAAGCTTCACCGTCGGCTTTGCCGGCGCCGCGGATTATTACGAGGAGCGCCCCGCCGCCGAACGCGTCGCGCGCCATCTCGGCACCGAGCACACCGCCGTGGAAATCTCGCCCGGCGACGCGGCGGCGGCCTTAGGCGATGTGTTTCGCGGCCTCGACGAGCCCTTCGCCGATTCCTCCGCCGTGCCGACCTTTCTCCTCGCGCGCGAGACGCGGCGCCATGTCACCGTGGCGCTTTCCGGCGACGGCGCCGACGAGGTGTTCGGCGGCTACCGCAAATATCAGGGCGAACTGATGGCGGCGCGCTACCGGACGCTGCCGCTCCTCCTCCGTCGCGGATTGATCGAGCCCTTCATCGCCCTCCTGCCCGAAAGCAAATCGAGCCCGCTCCTCGAGCGCGCGCGGCACCTGCGCCGCTTCACCCGCCACGCCGGCAAGGATGCGGTCGGCCGCCAAGCCGGCTGGATGCGCCTGATGGACGAGCGCGAGTTCGCGCGTCTCTTCGCCCAGCCCGCCGAGGCGCCCGGCCTGGAGGGTATGGTGGCCGAGTTGCGGCGTGATGCCGGCGATGACGATGCGCTCAACGCCATGCTCTATGCCGATAGCCGTCTGGGCCTGCCCGGGGATATGCTGGTGAAGAGCGACCGCATGAGCATGGCCAACAGCCTCGAAGTGCGCTGCCCTTTCCTCGACCATCGCGTTGTCGAGTGCGCCGAGGCCATGCCGGGGGCGTTCAAGCTGGCGCCGGGGGCGGGCAAGAAGATATTGCGCCGCGCCTTCGCCGACCGGCTGCCCAGGGAGGTGTTCGAGCTGCCGAAGAAGGGTTTCGAGATTCCCATTGCCGAGTGGCTGACCGGCCCGCTCGACGATCTGACCCGGCGCGCCATCGACGAAGCGCGGCTGCGCCGGCAGGGCATCTTCCGCCCCGAGCAGCCGCGCCACTGGTATGAAGACCTCAAATCCGGACGCCGCGATTCCTCGGAGAAACTCTGGACATTGATCGCTTTCCAGGCTTGGTGCGAGAATTTCCGCCCGGACCTCGCCGCGTGACGTTATGAAAATCTGCCAGCTCTGCGCCGTCGATTTCACCCTATACCATTTCCTCCTGCCACTGATTAAGGCCGAGCAGGCGGCTGGGCATGAGGTGGTCGGCGTGTGCTCGAACGGCGAATGGATGCATAAGGTGCGCGAACAGGGGGTTCGCACCGTACCGGTGGCGATCGCGCGCACTCTCAATCCCTTGAGCCATTGGCGGAGCTATCGCCGCCTGGTGCGCCTCTTCCGCCGGGAACGCTTCGACATGGTCCATGTCCACACACCGATCGCCGCCCTGCTCGGGCGTCTGGCGGCGAAGCGCGCCGGGGTGCCGACCGTCGTCTATACCGCCCACGGCTTCTATTTCCATGAGCGCATGGCGCTCTGGAAGCGCGCGCTTTTCGTCGCGCTGGAGAAGTGGGGCGGCTGGTACATCGATATTCTCTTCACCCAGGCCGAGGAGGACGCCGAAAGCGCGCGCCGTCTCCGCCTCTGCCGCGGCAAGGTGATCGAGGCCATCGGCAACGGCGTCGATCCGGCGCGCTTTGCGCCCGCCGGTGATGGCGGCGAGGCGCGCCGGCGGTTGCGCGCCGAATTGAACACGCCCGAGGACTCGGTGGTGGTGATGATGACCGGGCGCATGGTGGCGGAGAAGGGCTATCCCGAGCTGTTCGCCGCCATGGCCGGGCAGGACGCCATCCTGTGGGCCGCCGGCGTGCGGCTGGAGAGCGATCATGCCGCGCCGGTCGACGCCGCTGGCGTGCCGTCCAATGTGCGCCTACTCGGCTACCGGCCCGATGTACCGGACCTGCTGCGCGCTGCTGATATCTTCACGCTTCCGTCCCACCGCGAAGGTATGCCGCGGTCGATCATCGAGGCGATGATGACCGGCCTGCCTGTGATCGCGACCGATATCCGGGGTTCACGCGAGGAGGTGGTGGCGGGGGATACGGGCCTTCTGGTGCCGGTGAATGACAGGAAGGCGCTGGCGGGAGCAATTCGCGAACTTTCTTGCAATCCGACAATGCGCAAGCGTATGGGGGCTGCGGGCCGCACCCGCGCTCTCAACCTCTATGATGAGGCCAAGGTTATCGGGCGCCAGCTAACCCGCATGAAGCTTGTTTAGTTTTTAGGGATACGTAGCAGCGCCCATTTGACCAATGTCTCTTCTGCTTCGACTGGTCCCGTAATGATAACTTGTTCGCTGCGCCGGCGATTGAGTCCATCTCCCGAATAGACACTTTCATTCAACCCGATGGCGCCGCCGTCGGCGCGCAACTGCCAACCACTTCCGCTTGGCGGACGCAGCAGTACCGATCCACCATCCTGCACCAGGGATGCTTTCACATCTGGATGGAGGTGAAAGCGGATGGTAAAAGAGCGCCCGCCACCATTGCTCTGGTCTGCGCGCGACAGCCTATCTTCCCCGCGTAGATTATTGCCGTCTGGCGCGATATAGAGGCGGCGATGATGAATGAGGCCGAAGGGTTCGCGATAGCCGTCATGGCTTGCCTCCAGCCAGGTAGCTCCTTCCTGATCCTCGCGGCTACTTTCACACTGAACGGGGCCAGTCCCGATGCTTCCATCATCGAACAATTCGCAGGAATTGGTATCGTTGATTGTAAGAGTTGAATGGGCGGCGGTGGCTCGCAGCGCCTTGCGCCAACCCATATTGTTACCGCGCCAGGCGCCGCAATTGACTATCAGGCGCTCCTTGCCGGCACTAAGTTCGAAGCTGAGAGTCCCAGCGTGAGCCCGCCTACCACTCTGTGCCGGCGCACCCATATCTGCGATCAGCAGCGAACGGCCTGACTGCACTCGGCGAAATCCAACATGCGGGGCATTGTCGAGCGCCCGGCCCTTGGTGCCGCACTGTGCTAATACGAGATCGATCAGCCAGGCCTCGTTCTCTACCGAATCGTTGAAGAGGGCCAGTCCGCCATCGCCATGACGATAGGCGCGGAGCATGGGCGCCATGCGGTCGATAGCATTATTGAGCTCTTTGGGCACGGGCTGGCTGGCTGCACTCAGCGAGCCGCGAATGTCGATCAGATGACGCAGCAATGAAAGGTGGGCTGACGGGCTACGCTCAAAATGCCCGCCATCAGACCAGACCTGACGGGGGAGCTCTGCGGCCAGCATTTTGAGTGCCTGCAGGGTACGACGCTCGCCGTCAGGCAGGCTGAGGCCAGCATAGAGCAAGCCTTTGAGCGCGAGAATGCGCTCCACCCCGTCTTCTCCGGTGCGCGCCGTGCGCGATAGATGACGGGCCTGTAGGGCGAGACCCTGGAAGAAGCGTTTCGAAAAGGAAGAATCTGAATCCTTGAGTAGAAAATCTCCATGGGCAAGCCAGGCGGACACGCGCCGGCCAACAAGATCTGGTCTCCAGGGGAGTGGATCGATAGAAGTGTGGAGGTCAAGCCAGTGCAGCAACAGCTTCCGTGCGCGAGCCCGTGAGGCCTGGGTGGCAAGCGTGCGTAAATCGCGCAACCATTCGAAGCTTTGCAGTTCACGGAACCAGACGTCGCCAGCATCCATGTAGCGCCAGGGTGGGCCGTTTTGGTTGATACCAGGCCGAGGTCCATCCGGCGCGGTGATTTCCTGGCCGGCAAAGGAGTAACGGTTTTCGAGAAGCGCGCCACCGCGCCCGGCATCGCCCGGCAATATGTCAGATGGTTGAAGCAATAACCTGTCTGGTGTTTTGCCGGTTAATGTCATGCGATAAGCGGTGCTAGCGTAGCCTAGCCCCTTTACCTTGCCGACGACTCCGCCGATCAAGCTACCTCCGGCGGGGTTCTTACGCCGGCCACGCGCCATAGAAACTAACCCGAAAAAGCGGCTGCACGCCCGGCTGTGCTCAGCGCACCGCGCAAGGCGGCGATGTTCTCGCCATAATCGCTACCGGAAAATGTCGCTGAGCCGGCCACTAAGGCATCGGCCCCTGCAGCAATTGCCTTTGGCGCGAGCATTTTGTTAATGCCGCCATCGACCTCAAGGTCGATGGTCCGGCCCGAGGCGTCAATACGGGCGCGTAATTCCCTAATCTTGTCGAGCTGTCCGGGAATGAAGGCCTGGCCGCCGAAACCAGGATTAACCGTCATCACCAACACTAGGTCGATATCTCCGAGCATTGGCTGTATGGCCTGTGCCGGTGTACCAGGGTTGAGGGCAACACCGGCTTTCTTGCCGAGTGATTTGATGTGTTGGACCGTGCGATTTATATGGGCGCTCGCCTCGACATGGGTAGTGATAATATCCGCACCCGCCTCAGCGAAAGCTTCGAGATAGGGATCGGTCGGTGCGATCATCAGGTGTACATCGAAGGGTAGATCGCTATGCGGGCGCAACGCTCGGATGACATCTGGGCCGATAGTGATGTTGGGGACAAAATGGCCGTCCATCACATCAATATGAATCCAATCCGCGCCAGCCCGGTCGACCTCCCGAACCTCCTCACCCAAGCGCGCAAAGTCAGCAGATAGAATGGATGGAGCGATTCGCACTGCCTGTTGCATGACTTGTTAGGTAGCAGCTTAGAAGGTACGCCGCAAGCGCGCGGCAAAAAAGCCATCCATCCCGCCAAGAGGCGCCCAATGGCAGGGGAGTGTGCGCAGATCCCCGGACGGAGTGAGCGCGTCGGCGAGACCGCCAATTTCCTCTGAGGTGATGGCGACTCGCTCAAAACGTCCATCCGAAGAAAGAAATTTTTCCACCTGTGCCGGCCCCTCTTCAGGTTGCAACGAACAAACCGTATAGACCAAAAGGCCATCGGGTTTAATCATATCGCTCGCGGCGCTCAGTAGGCGTGTTTGCCGCTTTGTTGATGCTACGATGTCTTCCGGTGTGCGCCGCCACATAATCTCGGGGTGGCGTCGGATGGTGCCCGTCGCGCTGCATGGGGCATCTAGCAGTAGACCTTCGGCTAGCTCCGCCGGGCGCCAATTTTCGCCATCCGCCTCGACTATCTCCGCTGTGAGCGACAAGCGTGCAAGATTCTGCTGCAGGCGTTTGATGCGCATTGGCGAACGATCGATAGCTTGTACAGTAGCACCTGCGGCTGCAAGTTGAGCCGTTTTTCCACCGGGTGCGGCGCCGATCTCTATGATGTTCCTGCCGATGACATCACCAAACAACTTTGCAGGTAGGGAGGCAGCCCAGTCCTGCACCCACCAGGCGCCAGTGTCATAGCCAGCGAGCATTTCCACAGCTCCGGCGCGCTTAAGGCGAAGCGTACCGCTCGGCAAACGTTTGGCGTTGAGCCGGACAGCCCAACTCTCCAACTCCTTTTTTACACTCAGGTCCGTCGGGGGCTCACTCATTTGCACTTTCGCAATGGCTCGGCAAATTTTTTCGCCGTAACAATTAATCCAGCTTTGCCATAGCCAATCGCTAGTATTGAGACGAGCGGCGTCTTGTGCGTTGCACCGTGCCCGGCCTTCGCGTGCAATACGGCGGAGTAAAGCATTGACTAGGCCCTTGAGTGGGGCATGGCGTGACGAGTTGGTAAGTGCCACCGCACCGTCGACTGCTGCATGGGCCGGTGTATCTAGAAAGAGGAGTTGAGCCGCGCCGAGGCGGAGGATGTGTCGGACCGTGGCTCGCTTCGCTGGTAAGGGTTTCTCTAAATTGCCGTCGATGATATTGTCGATCTGACCCAGGCGGCGCAGCGTGGTGAGCAGTAGCAGGCGAGCGAACGCCCGATCGCGTGCTTCCAATTTGTCTATCCCTGGCCTCTTTTGAAGCGCCTCGGCTAAGTTCTGCCCCTTGTTCAAGATGGCTTCCAGAGCAGCAAGTGCAATGGCACGACTTGATGAACGGGGCGCGGGCGGTTGGATTTTACGAGCGAGCGGCATAAGTTTCGCTTATACCCGTTCTTCCCGTAGTTGCGTAACGGCGTATTTTTGCCTGGCAGTCTCTACTGGCACGCGCTAAGCATAGTGCATGACGCACTCAAAACTTAAGACAGAACTGGTACCCCTCGGGCGCAAACAGCCCTCTGAGAAACGCGCAGAGGTGGAAAAGCTCAAAATAGCGGATAGCAATGCCGATTCTCCGTTGGCTCAAGAGGTTGGCGGGCGCGACGGCCCTGACCCTACCCGCTACGGCGATTGGGAAAAAAATGGCCGCTGCGTTGATTTCTAAGTTTCTGGAGANAATTTACATACTGTGTCGTTGCTCNCCAATATATTGCTAGTTTGTTCTAGATTAAATTTAATGCACGCTGTTTTGGTAGCGCCTACCTCATTTTGCGAATTTCTGGGACCAAACCGCATCGTCGCTAATTCGCCGCAAAATTGACGCAATTTATTCTATAGTTGATTTTTGTTAGGAGACTTCAGGGAGGATGTGGTGTGGCGCCGACAATTGCCGTCATTGATGACGACCGGAATCTACTTACCTCGGTAACAATAGCACTCGAATCGGAGGGTTTTGTCGTGCGCGCTCATGGCGATTCGGTTGAAGGCCTGCAGGATCTTCTTCGCNATCCTCCGGACCTAGCGATCCTCGACGTCAAGATGCCTCGCATGGATGGGTTCGAAGTTCTGCGTCGATTGCGTCAAGAGAGTGATTTACCAGTAATTTTTCTGACCTCTAAGGATCAGGAGGAGGACGAGCTCGAAGGCCTGCGGCACGGCGCTGACGATTATGTATCAAAGCCGTTTTCGCTCCGCCTGTTAATCGAGCGAGCCCGCACGATTATCCGCCGCAACTGTGTAGTGGCGGATTTATTGGGACGTAGCGGGGACGAAAATGAGCCGAAACCACCACTCGTGCGTGGAGCGCTTGTGCTTGATAGCGACAAGCATGCCTGTACATGGAATGGTGNGCAGGTCATTCTTACCGTTACTGAATTTTTGCTTCTTAAGTCTCTTGCCCTCCGACCCGGCTATGTGAAAAGCCGCAACCAACTGATGGATGCAGCTTATGACGACCAAACCTATGTTGACGACAGGACCATCGACAGCCACATCAAGCGCATCCGCAAAAAATTCAAAGCTGTTGNCCCATCCTTCGCCCATATCGACACCCTCTATGGGGTCGGTTACAAATTCACCCAAAGCTGAAGATGGTCCGGGCGTTATCTCGCCCGAGTTTATTTCGGCAGATTTTGTAAGCGGTGCGGATTTGCCGCCCGCTCAGTCTGGACCCTTGCGGTCGCTTGGAAACACCACCTCGACAAAACGCCGTAATCGCGTTCCAGTCGCCTCGCTTACCGCGCGTATTCTGGCTATCAATGTGTTGGCGCTCGCCATTGTCGTTGCGGGCTATTTTTATCTCGATCGCTACCAGAGCGATTTGTTCGATGCCAAGCTGGCTGGCCTCTCACGCGAAGGCGCGCTGATCGCCGGTGNTATCGGAGAGAGGGNGGTNCCAATTTCTCTATCCGTTGGTGGGCCTATATCCGGGGCGCGCAAAGAAAANAGGAGGATGGACNATGAATCGGCGAAANCGCTCNTGCGACGCCTCGCTCTGTCACCAGATATTCGGGTACGCCTTTTCAACACACAGGGAGAACTAATTGTCGATTCCTCACTGCTGCGTAGTGCGGGTGTGCAGACCCGGGAGTTGCCGGCGCCCGGGGAAGAGGATGCGNTCNNCCGCGCCGCCATCGCGGTCTATGATTGGCTTGTTGAGATCTTGCCGCCGCATAGCCGGTTTCCCCGCCAAGCGGCGCCAACGGAAGGTCGCGCTAGTGATTTCCCGGAGGCTGCGCGGGCACTCGAAGGCGAAACGACGAGCGCTATTCGTGAAACTGAAGAGGGCTCGCTCGTTGCTGTCGCTGCCCTTCCAGTACAGCCGCTCCGNCGAACTCTGGGGGCGCTCCTGATATCGAGCGGCGCCGAGGATGTGCTGCGCAGCGTACGCGATGTACGCTTTACCGTTCTAGAAGCCTTTGCCGTCGCACTGGCTATCACAATTTTGCTCTCGCTTTATTTCGCCCGCACCATCACTACGCCTGTGCGTCGCTTGGCAGAAGCCGCGGAGCAGGTACGCGCTGGTCGCGGGCGGAAGGTATCAATTCCTGATTTCACTGCCCGGCGCGACGAGATCGGTGGCCTCTCTCGGGCGCTGCGCGGCATGACCCAAACGCTTTGGGTGCGCATGGACGCGATCGAAGTGTTTGTGGCCGATGTCGCCCATGAGATCAAAAACCCCCTCTCTTCCCTACGAAANGCTGTGGAGACGGCGCGCCGTGTANACGATCCTGGGCAGCGTGACAAATTGTTGGATATCGTCGCCCAGGATGTCACACGTTTGGACCGNCTATTGAGCGAGATTGCAGATGCGTCACGCATCGATACCGAGATGTTGCGTGCCGAAGCGAAGGCGCTCGAGCTTGGCGGAGTGCTCTCTGCACTGGTTGAAATGCACCGCCATGCCGCAGAGGCTGAACATCTTAACCTTACCCTCGATTTGGCGGATGAGCGTCCGTTCATGGTGTATGCGGTGGAGGACCGGTTGGTACANGTGTTNCAGAATCTGCTCAACAACGCGCGTTCTTTCAGTCCACCTGGCGGTGAGATCATCATCCGTATGAAGCGAGAGGATGACGAAATTTGCATAGATATCGACGATGACGGCCCCGGAGTTGCTGAGTCTTTGCGNGAGGCAATCTTCGACCGCTTCTACACACTGCGCCCAAAAAGCGAACCGTTCGGGGCTCATTCCGGTTTAGGACTTAGTATCTCGCGGCAGATCATCGATGCCCATAGTGGCACCATCTGCTGCACCAAGCGGACTGACGAAGAGGGTGCTCGCTTTACCGTCCGGCTACCGGCAGTGCGCGACGGTGAGACATGAGGGTATAATTGACAAGTCAATGCTACGAAAATTNTCCGCTCTNCTATTTCAGTGGTGATTTTTACGCTGGAGGGCCCGATATNGNCATCTTCACTAAAGATGTGTGCGCGCAAAATTATTCTGCGTTGATGCTCATNAAGTTCAGTGGGCGCTGACCGGCTCCAGCCCATGTTGCCGTGCCGCGGCGAATGCGATATCACGCTCGTCCGCGACGCCAACGATCTCGCTGGCGCTGTCTAGAATGACATAGCANANCTTGCCCTCGAACGGGCGGAGGTCGATATATACGATGTTGGATTCGTTGCAACCGGCCGAGGCGGCCGGGAATTCCACGAGATAATCAGCTTTAATATTAATCAGGTGTCCCTACTTGCCTCAAATAAGTTACCCTTCTGGGTACGATTATGAGAACTACGCTTGATGTTAATATTACGCACGGTTGGCTCCGGTTGGGGCTGAATCAGGTCAATGTTTAACAGGCCGTTGTCGAGTGTGGCGCTGTCGATCTCGATCGTTTCAGATAGAAGAAACGTGCGGTGAAACTGCCTGGCTGCGATGCCGCGATGGAGGTAGAGCGCATCTGGGTCGTCTTGTTGGCGACCTCGGATATGGAGCTGGTTCTGCTCCAGCGTGACCGAAAGCTCATCTTGGGTAAACCCTGCCAAGGCAATAGAGATGCGCAGGCGCTCGTCACCAACTTGCAGGATGTTGTAGGGCGGATATCCATCGTTGGAGTTTTTAGAAACACGCTCGAGAATCTGTTCCAGATGGTCGAAACCGAGCAATAATGGACTGTTGAAGGGCGATAAACGAGTCATCGTCGGCACTCCTCCTTTTGAGCGAGTCATTCGACGACAAGACCAGGTCCGCGTGATCTCCGGCACACGAAACGGTCTCACCATAGGCAGCCCTCACTTTTGGCGCTGCCCGTAAACGCTATATGTACATTCATTCAGCATATTCAATATGCTCTCCGTGCGCTAGCGGTTATGATCCTATCTTGAGGATCGAATGCGCCTAAGCTTTGGACAATTTCGATATTTNCGTGTTGGAACGGCAGTTGCCGCGGCCGGCATGCTGCTTGTTCTGGCGGCGGTGGAGGCGTTCGCCTGGACGCCTAGGGCGCCGGTCCACCTGGGTCATATGCTGACGATGCCNGTCGCTCTGGGCAATNCCGATATCGATGCTGAAACGAAAACGGGGAGGTANAGTCTTCTCGTGCGNCAGATCCAACTCCGGCTTGCCGAACTNGGAATTTACGGTGGTCAAATCGGTGGNGTGATGTCGGCGGAGACCTCAGAGGCGATTCGTACCTATCAGCGTTTTACCAACNTGNCTGTTGATGGCAAGCCTACCTATNGGTTGTTAAAAAATTTGANCTCCGCTGCTGGACAAGCGCAGCATTTACTGCTTCGTCTCGAGCGTGCACAAAAACAACAGATAGAAAACGCTCGAGCTCTGCTGCTGGAAGCGTTTGGTAAGAATTGGGCGGTGCGCGCTAGCGCGGTTGTCAAAGGTGCTGAACCCGACCTTGAGGCTCTCAAGGCGCGCGCTGAAACCTGCTATTTTACACCTGATCCCGACTGTTTGATTGCTGAGGCAGAAATGGCTGCGGGAGATATTGATAAGGATAATTTGCGCGATTGGGCGCTGAGCGATATTAGCCGTGCCCAGGCGCAGATCGGCCATGTTGCAGAAGCGCTGCGCGTAGCAAGGGCAATCAGCGACCCNCGTTCGGTGATCGCNGCGCTGAGCGGAATTGCCGTGGCGTTAGCTCGTTCCGGGCGTACCGAGGAAGCTCTTGCAGCAGCTCAGCAGGTCCCCGACGCAGCGTTGCGAGACAAAGCACTTCGTGCTGTTGCTGAGGGCCAACTTGCCGCGGGACGGCCGGATTTTGCTGAAGCGACTACTTCTTTGATAGAGGCTCCCCATGAGCGCCTNCCGACNCTTGTTTCTACAGCGTATGGCTATTTGGCGCATGACTATGCCGAATTAGCACACGGCNTGGCTATGGAGGCGGAGCGATTGGTTGATAGCATCAGGGGAGAACTTTTTCGCGAATGGGCGCTCTCTGAAATGGCAGCTCTCATGGCCGATGTTGGTGAGTATGCCAAGGCCAATGCCATTCTGATGCAAATTGGCTCGGCAAAAAACCGGGTGCAGGCGCTTTGCAATATCGTCATTGCTGAGTTTCATGGCGGACGCGAAGAACGGGCACGCAAGACCTTGGAGGTGGCCCATGCCACCATGTTGACTATTTCTCAGTCCCATGAGCGACAGCAGGCGCGTGCCTGCCTTGCGTCATCATACGCGTCACTCGCGGAATTTGAGGCGGCTCTGAAACAGGCNAACGGCATTGAGTTCGGTTATACCNGGTCCTTCGTTCTTAGCCGTATAGTCATGGCTATGGCCCGGAGCGGTGAAGTAGATAAGGCGGNGAAGCTGGGTGAGACTATNCAGGATAATAAGCTGCGCGTCGGTACTTTCATTGCCATAGCAAGCATTGCNCGAAAACAGGGNGACAGGCTAAAAGCGAATAGTCTAGGCGCACGCGCCAGCNCTAGTGTGCAGGAACTAAAAATCCCGCTCGATAAAGTNTTCNTGCTTGCTGATTTAAGTGTATCGCAGGCAATGGAAGGAGNAATTAATATTGCACGGGAGACGCTTGCAAAAGCGGTCAGTATTGCATCGCAGATTGTTGANCCATGGTCGCGGTCGCGGGCGTTAAGCAAGGCGGCAATCTCGTTGGTTATAATTGATGAAATTTAGNGGTCCCCCCGGTAAAGGGTCTAATTTGCTCCGCNCNCCCGTTGAGGCAGCGCTCTTAATGATATTCACATGCGCCTGCTTTTCAGGCATGTCGGCAGTGATCCGTGATCTCTCTAGCGAATTATCTCCATTTCAGATTGCCTTTTTCCGTAACGCCATCGGCTTGGTGTTTCTGTTACCGGTCATGTGGAGGCTAGGCTTCAAAATTCCGCGCGGTCCAGTGCTTAAATCTTACGGCGTCCGTGCCGCCATTGGTGTCTGCGCTATGTGGACATGGTATTCCGCGCTCTCCTTTACTCCACTTGCCGAGGCGATCACCCTCAANTTTACCGTGGCGCTCTGGATGATTCCGGTGGCTATTCTACTGCTTGGTGAGAGGGTNGGCTTGCGCCGATGGGGCGCTACTCTGGTCGGCTTTNGCGGGGTTCTCATCGTCATGCAGCCGGGCTCGGAGATGGTCAGTTTGGGCAGCTTGTTGGCTATCTTCGCTGCCTTGCTNTTCGCGATCTCTATGGCGCTGGTACGNATCCTTGCGCGAACCGAGCGGCCTATCGCTATCGTCTTTTATATGAACGTCATCATGACGCCNTTTTCATTAGGGCCGGCNATCTATTTCTGGGAGACGCCAGAGCTCCCCCAATGGGGATGGCTTTTTTTCATTGGATTGATAGCGACTGTGGCGCATTTCGGTATGGCACGGGCGCTTTCCNTAGTCGAGGCCTCTTCGGTAGTGCCACTCGATTTCACTCGTTTGCCCTTCGCNGCCNCTATCGGCTATTTCGCTTTTGGCGAGGTNCCNTCGGTGTGGATTTGGCCTGGTGCCGCATTAATTATGGCAAGCGCTATCTATATTGCTCGCCGCGAGGCACGNCTGCAAAGCATTATCCCGCGTGTGCCTGCCGCGTGATTGCACCAGTGGATTCCTACCGCTGGCATCTGGTATGTAACGGCGGCACTGGCGCGCAAACAAACACAGGAGACTAAGAATGAAAATTAAGGGGCGAACCGCCTACATCACCGGTGGCGCATCTGGGCTTGGCGAAGCGACGGCGCGGATCTTGACGGAAGCCGGCGCTAGGGTCGGCATTCTCGATATGAATGAGGAACTGGCGCACAGCGTGGCAGACAAGCTCGGTGGCGCGGCGGTGGCGTGCGACGTTGCTGACGCGGATAGTCATGAGGCGGCGATGGTGAGACTGCGAGAGGCCATCGGCCCGGCACGCATTTTTGTTGCTTGTGCCGGGATCGCCTCCGGTGCCAAATTGATTACCCGTGATGGTGAACCAGCGCCTTTGGACAAGCTAACCAAGGCGATTCGGGTAAACCTNATTGGCACGATGAACTCGATGCGCCTCGCTGCTGCGGATATGGCTGNGCAGGACNCGTTAGAGGATAANGAGCGCGGTGTTATTGTTACTACTTCCTCGGTTGCTGGCTTTGAGGGGCAGATCGGCCAGNGCGATTATTCTGCGTCCAAGGGTGGTGTGGCTGCGACGGCTATTACTTTTGCCCGAGAGCTTGCGCGCGAGGGGATCNGAGTCGTCTGCATTTCACCTGGCTTAATGGACACGCCGATGATGGCTGGCCTTCCCGATGAGGTGCGTGCCTCGCTAGTGGAGACGACGGTCTATCCCAAACGCCTCGGCTATGCTGACGAATATGGTTCACTCGCTAAACATATCGCTGAAAACTGCTACCTGAACGGCACGGTTATCCGCCTGGATGGTGCGCTCCGTATGGCGCCAAGATAGCGACATGGGCGCAAGCGACGGCAGGGCGCCCGATGTCNACNATATAGAGCAGATCGCCGCTGACGCATATGAAACGATCCCCGTCATTCTCAGGGCACGCGCCGACGAGGTGCAGATCCGAGTTGAAGAATTTCCTGCGGAGGAGATCATGCGCGACATGATGCTGGAGACACCGTTCGATCTGCTCGGTCACTATCAGGGTGTGCCCATCGGTGATCAAAGCATCAGCGATGTGCGCCACGATTTTGATATGATCTTCCTCTATCGCAGGCCGCTCCTGGATTATTGGTCGGCGACTGGCGAGAGTCTGGAGGATATAGTGCGTCATGTGCTGATTCACGAAATCGGCCATCACTTTGGCTTTTCCGACGCCGATATGGACAAGATCGAAGAGGCGGGCTAGGTATTGNTTTCCCTAGAGCAGAATTCACCCCAATCANTCATGCCGCAGGAAAGCGGGTAGCTCACCTCGATGCGGTGCAGCGCACCTTCTGGGCGGAGCAAACTGGAATAGAGGTGAAANTCGCTTATCAGAAAGGGCTCTGTGTAGAACAGCGCGTGATCAGACAGGAAATTCGTCACTCGTACTTCCGGAACGCCACGCCTAAATCGGGCAAGGGTAATGTGCGGAGAAAATTTGCGTCGTTCCGGCTTGAAATCGAGCTTGTTTAAAGCCTTGACGATCTGCTCGCGTAACTGAAAGAGCACCGGCGCCGTTTCAACTCCGACCCAAAGGACCTTGGCCGGCCCGCGCGGCGGAAAATATCCGACCCCCTTGAGCGCCAGGTCAAAGCTTGGCGCGGTGATTTCAGCGAGTGCATACTCGATCTCACGCAGCAAAATATCATCAACATCGCCGATAAAGCGCAGCGTGAGGTGGAAATGGGAGCTATCTGCCCATTTGGCACCGCTTACTCCCTGACACAGGTTGGTCAGGCGATTGCAGATGGTGGGTGGCAGATTAAGGGCGATGAAAAGACGGTGCATGGCTATTTCAATATGTTAAAGCTATATCGATTGCGGGAACAATATGATCTCAATTGTTGAAAATCAGCCGTTTTAACCCTATATATTCGCGAGATAATCAAAATATTGAAATGAGGATCATTCCATGGTCACTGGCTCGGAACGCCGCCTATTTGGTTCCACACTGTCTCAAACACAGGTCGACGAGGGCCTTCGCAGATATATGCTGCGGGTATACAACTATATGGGCTCAGGGCTCGCGCTTACGGGCATCGTCGCCTATGTAGTAGCGCATACGGGGCTCTACCAGGCCCTGTTCAGCTCCGGAATCGGCTTTGTCGTTATGTTTGCACCGCTCGGCATCGTTTTTTTCATGGGCGCCAAAATTAACACCATGAAGCCGAGCACTGCACAGACCCTGTTTTGGGTATTCTCTGTGCTCATGGGTGCATCGCTTTCCTACGTGTTCATCACCTATACGGCGACCAGCATTGTGCGGGTTTTCTTCATCACCGCTGCGACCTTCGGCGCTATGAGCCTGTATGGTTACACCACCAAGCGATCGCTCGCTAAGTGGCGCTCTTTCCTATTCATGGGGCTGATTGGCGTCATCATCGCAATGGTGGTGAATATCTTCCTGCAATCCTCGGCGCTGCATTTCGTGATCTCGGTGGTAGGCGTGCTAGTCTTTACTGGCCTGACCGCCTATGACACACAGCGTATAAAGGAAACTTATGTTGAGAGCGACGGCCAAGCCGTGATGACTAAAAAGGCAATTATGGGCGCGCTCAATCTCTATCTCAATTTCATCAATCTGTTTGTCATGCTGCTGCATCTTTTTGGAGGTGCGCGCGAGTAGCGGGCTGAGAAAGCGAAATGAAAACACCCGGCCATAGTGCCGGGTGTTTTTTTTGACCGTCTGGTGGTGAGATGGTCAATCGGATTTAGGCGGTATTGCGACGAGTATCGCTAGGTCAGGTTGGCTTAACATAGCTGCCTAGGCACTGTTCGGATTACTCCATTAACGCATCGTGAGCGGTCGCTGACGAGTATGCAAAGATCATGATGCTTGGGCTTCCAAGTAGAATTATCTCTACATCAAAGCTATGCAGGATTTTTGGCAGACGGCGCTATCCAAGATCGAAAAGTTCCGCTCCGTAGTTGTTATAGATACCGCTGACGCGATGTCATGAAGTCAGAATTAGTGTGGCTCGACCGTCCAGGTGTGCCCGCTTTGTAGGAGGCTATTGAGGCCTTTGGCGGGTGATTTTTTCTTGGCTTCCTCAACTTGGCGCCACACTGCAGCTTCGTAGCTTTCCTGTGGATCGCAATAGAGTACACCAATGGCGACTGGAAACTCCGGGGTTTCCATGCGGGCAAGCCAACCCGCTAAAGTAAGGTTAGTCTCATCATGCACTAGTATATCGTCGAGGGTGACGCCGTTTTCGCCTATACTTACTACTTCGAGTTCTAAAATGTCGTGATTGATGCGGATTCCCCTGTTGCGCTCTGCGCCGAACACCAGCGGTTCGCCATGCGCGACGTGAAGCTGGGTATCGGCGGCAGCCTTCTTTTCAGCAAAGTCGGCAAAGGCACCGTCATTGTACACAATACAATTTTGAAAAATTTCGACGAATGATGCGCCCTTGTGGGCATGCGCTCGTTTCAGCACCTCTGGCATGTGTTTCTGATCTGTATCGATTGAACGGGCGACAAAACGCGCGCCGGCACCGAGCGCGAACGAGGTGGCCGATACCGGATGGTCAACCGAGCCCATCGGCGTGGACGGCGACTGTGTCCCTTCACGTGATGTCGGTGAATATTGCCCTTTCGTGAGACCGTAAATCTCGTTGTTGAACAGGAGAATATTGAGATCAACATTGCGTCTGAGCGCATGCAATGTGTGATTTCCGCCGATTGACAACATGTCACCATCACCGCCTACCACCCAGACATCTAGTTCCGGATTGGCCAGCTTTACGCCTGTCGCGATGGTTGGTGCTCGGCCGTGGATGGTGTGGAAGCCGTAAGTTGCCATGTAATAGGGAAAGCGCGCGGCGCAGCCGATACCTGAGACGAATACGACATTTTCGGTCGGTGTGCCGATTTCCGCTAGCGTTTTGCGTACAGACTTGACTATGGCGTAATCACCACAGCCTGGACACCAGCGAATTTCCTGGTCTGATGTAAAATCTTTGGCACTCAATTCTGCTGCTGTGGCGATATCGTTCATTTCACGTCTCCAAAATGGCGCGAATGCTGTCTTCAACTTCTGCAATTCGAAACGGCTTGCCGGTGACTTTATGCAATCCCTCCGCCGGGATCATGTATCGGTCGCGCAGCATGTTGCTGAGTTGGCCCATATTCATTTCTGGCACCAGCACCTTGTCGAAGCGAGAGAGTAAGTCGCCAAGATTTCTGGGCATTGGGTTGATGTAGCGCAGATGGATATGGCTCACCGCTTTGCCGTCAGCGCGGGCATGCTCGACGGCGCTATTGATCGGTCCATAGGTCGAGCCCCAGCCAACCACGGCGAGTTGGCCGCTATTGGTTCCCAATTCGACTGTCTGTGGTGGGATATCGTCGGCAATGCCCGCTATCTTATCGTGGCGGACATTGGTCATTCGCTGGTGGTTTACTGGATCATACGATACATTTCCGCTGTCATAGGCTCGCTCCAGCCCACCGATACGGTGTTCAAGACCCGGCGTTCCTGGCTTGACCCATGGTCGCGCCAAAGTCTTTGAGTCGCGCATGAAGGGCTGAAAGCCTTTAGAGTCGGTGCAAAATTTTACTTCAAAGGGTCTGAAATTATCGGCGTTCGGTACCCGCCAGGGTTCAGCAGCGTTGGCGATATAGGTATCGCTGAGCATCATTACTGGGGTCATATATTTAGTTGCGAGACGCACTGCCTCAATCGCCACGTCAAACGAGTCAGCGGAGGAGTGCGCTGCAACTACGACCATCGGGGCGTCAGCATTACGGCCATAGACTGAGAGGAATAGATCGGATTGCTCAGTCTTGGTCGGCATGCCGGTGGACGGTCCCGCGCGCTGGGTGTTGACTACGATCAGTGGCAGTTCGGTGGCGATGGCTAGTCCGATCGCTTCCGTTTTAAGGGCGATGCCTGGCCCGGAACTAGAGGTTACGCCAAGTGAACCGGCGTAGGAAGCGCCGATGGCAGCACCGACAGCGGCGATCTCATCTTCTGCCTGAAAGGTCGCTACGTCATAGGATTTAAGCCGTGCCAGCACATGCAGGAGACCCGACGCTGGGGTGATTGGATAAGAGCACATAGTAAGGCTGAGTCCCGCCAAATGAGCGCCAGCGATTAGGCCCCAGGAAGTAGCCTCGGTGCCGGTGACAGTACGATAGGTCCCGGGCTCAAAATCCGCCGGACGGATGGTGAAACCGCGCACGCCGTCCGGCATCTCGGCTGTTTCACCGAACGCATGCCCGGCTTTGAGCGCGGCGATATTAGCCTTGGCAACCTCCGGTAATTTTTTACCAAACTTGCCGTTGAGCCATTTCTCCGTCGGTTCTAGGCTGCGGTCATACATCCAGTTTATCAGCCCCAGGGTCCACATATTCTTGCAGCGTAGGCCGTCGCGCTTATTAACCTCACTGTTGCTGACCGCCTCCAGGGTCAGGCGAGAGATATCGATGGGAAAGATCCGGTATTTCTCGAGGCTGCCATCGTCGAGAGGATTAGCTTCATAACCAGCTTTTTGCAGATTCTTATCACTGAAGGACCCGGAATCAACGATCACCAAACCGCCTTCCTTAAGTTCTTCTACATTGACGATCAGTGCCGCCGGGTTGAGCGCGACCAATACATCCGGGGCGTCGCCTGAGGTTTGTATATGCGCCGAGCCAAAATTAATCTGGAACGCCGAGACACCATAGGTGGTGCCTATGGGGGCTCGAATTTCAGCCGGAAAATCTGGAAAGGTTTCAAGATCCTGCCCGGCGATCGCCGTGGTTTCAGCGAAGCGACCACCGGTCAACTGGATGCCGTCGCCCGAGTCGCCAGCAAATCGCACGACGACGGAGTCGACTTCCTCACGGCGGACTTCGGACAAGTTCAACGCCGCACTACCATCGGTACTCACAACATTCTCCATCTATGAAATAAATCTAACACCTGGACGATTCCCAGTTCGCCTGGTCAGTCAGTACATATGCCTTATCGCCGGCTTCGTCCACCGTTCAAAGGGTCAAATTGAGGTGAAAAAGGATTAAATTTGCCCTCAATGCCTGGATTGTTGCCCGTCTCATCTGATAACCGCCAACATTTCCTCCACGGTTACGAATTTCTTGCGTGGCGCACCTTCTCGGGCGTTAGCGATCTCCGCAGCTTCGATTTTCTGCCATTCGGCAAAACTCACCGCGCGGATTCTGCGTTCCGCCAGTAGTTTTTCAAAACCCGAACGCCCGTCTTTCCCTGAGCCTGCGCCATGATCGGTTAAGATTTGCTCCGCCGCCAGTTTGCCGTCCGGCTTATTGGTGCCTATCACTCCACTCGGGCCGCGCTTGATCCAGCCAACCGCATAAAGCCCCTCTTCCACGCGCCCATCGTCGTTACGTACGATGCCGGCGCGATCGTCAAATGGTGTATCGGCAACCGGCTTAGAGGTATAGCCAATGGCGGCTACCACCAAACCGCACGGAATCTCGTAAAACTTACCCAGACCGACCGCGCGCCCATCTTGCACCTTGGTCATTTCGAATCGCACACCCTCAACCTGCTTGCCGCCAAGAATCTCCACCGGTTGGGCATAATAGACAAAATGTACTCTCTTTGGCATTTCATTGGGATTGCGGTCGACAAACTCACGCACGGTGGCAAGATTTTTCTCCGCCACGCGACGATCGCGGTCTGACATATCACCAGTCACAGTTTCGGGAAGTTGTGTAGCATCTATCTGGGGAACGCAATTTTGCAAATTGCCCATCTCACGCAACTCTACATTAGTGTATTTTGCCTCGTTTGGCCCGCGCCGGCCGACCATATAGACATCTGTTAGTGACGAGGCGTGGATCCGGTCCGCAGCATAATCGGGTAGATCCGTAGCCGCCATCTCCGCCGGGGTTTTGACCAGCACCCGAGCGACGTCGATAGCGACATTGCCGTTGCCGAGCACGACCGCCGCCTTGACGTTTAAGTCCGGATTGAGGTCGCGGCAATTTGGATGGCCATTATACCAGTTAACGAAGGTGGCAGAGCCGAACACGCCCTTCTTATNTTCGCCGGGAATGCCGATGGGCCGATCGCTACCAGCNCCAACTGCGAGCACTACAGCATCATACATCTCGCGCAACTCGCCGAGTTTGACATCGCGNCCGAGTTCAACATTGCCGTAAAAATTGACGTTTNCGTGGGACGCCGTTTTGGCAAATGCNCGCCAAACATTCTTAGTTTTTTCGTGATCTGGCGCNACGCCGAAACGNATTAGTCCATAGGGGCANGGTAGGCTCTCGATNATATCGATGCAGCAATCGTTCTCAGATTTAATCAAACCATCGGCGGTATAAAATGCCGCCGGACCCGATCCNATGATCGCAATGCTTAGAGNCATACTGAGAGAAATTTCCTGAAGAATCAGAAACCGGTTGATCGAAATTCACGCATCCAANCGAAGAAATATGACAGTGAAAAGGCGTTTGTTAAAATAGTTTTTTGTCGCTCNATGACANATCGGCGGGTTNTCCCCAACCGCCGGCAAGGACTATCTCTGAAAGTGGTTTGCGCTCTCGTGGCGCCAATTCCTTCTTGCGGATGCCTTCATCAAGACCGTCCAAGTTGCCGTAATAACCGATGGCAGCTGCAGAGACTGCTTCATAGCCCTCCGGCAGGTTATATGTTTGCTGAATTTTTTCGGGCAGGATTCCAGCCATTTGATGTACGAAGAGGCCAAGCGTCGTGGCTTGCACGGTCAATTGAGCGACTGCCTGGCCTGTATCGTAAAGAGCGTGGCGATTGGCGGAGCCGTTGTCGAAATCTAACCGAGCAATAACAAACAAGAGGAGTGGAGCGGGAGTGGCCCAGGCCCGGTTCCATTCATTGAGGCAGGCAAGTGCCGATTCGAATTCCGCTTCTTCGTTGCGCGATGCTAGGATGAACCGCCAGGGCTGGGCATTAAAGCAAGATGCTGCCCAGCGCGCGGCTTCGATCAATGAGCGTACTGATTCGAGTGGCACCAAGCGACTCGAAAAGGCGCGCGGTGACCAGCGGTCATGCAATTGATCGAGTATGGGAAATTCATTGGTGGCTGGTTTTCGCATATGTTCACTCTCCTACCGTTTCCTTCTCTTGCCCCCTGATGGCGAATTCGTCAGGCTGTGGCACGGTTCTTAATTTGTTGGAGACTATCATATGTTGCTCGATGCCCAACGCTCGATCCTGATCGTGATCGATCTTCAAGAGAAACTTATTCCCGCCATCCATAAAGGTGATCAAGTGGTTGCAAATTCTGGTAAGCTACTCGAAGGCGCTCGGCGTCTTGGCGTGCCGGTGGTCGTGTCCGAGCAATATCCCAAGGGTCTCGGCCCGACAGTGGAGGAAATTGCCTTCAAGCTGCCGGAGGAAACCAAAACGTTCTCCAAACTGACATTCAGCGCGGCGAGAAGTGAGGATTTTGTGCGCGAACTTACTACTCTGCGCGCGGAGGGCCGCGATCAAATGGTGCTGTGCGGTACTGAGACCCATGTTTGTGTTCTGCAGACGGCTGCGGATTTATTGGCGGCAGACGTATCAGTTTATCTTGTCACCGATGCAAGTGGCTCCCGCTCTGAGAATAACAGGAATGCCGGCACCGAGCGGTTGTCACATCTCGGCGCCCAGTGCGTAAGTAGTGAGATGGTGTTATTCGAGTGGTTGGAGGCTGCAGACAGCGAAGAATTCAAGGAAATCAGCAAATTTATTAAGTAGCTGAGTTAAGGCACAGGACTGGCGACGATAGACAACCAATAGACAGCGCTGACCCTACGCCGGCGATGACATTACCAACGATGACCGTTATCAGATTCAGAATGGGACTTTCAATAACTAGCCTGTCATCATCTGATCCTCGTGCCGCAATATCTGCCTAAAAGGTGTCGCCAATAACTGTTTCCTGATGGGCGTGGTTGCAATCGAACCGCCGCGCCGTTACGGTTCGCCAACAGGAATGATTTGCTCGGCGCGGAAATCGGGCAGCGCATAAAGCATCAAAAGAGGAGAGGCATCATGATCGGTCGAAGATCAGTGTTGGTCGCTGCTGCTACGGCGGCGTTGGTGGCGGGTGGTTTCATGGTTGCCCCGGCCAAGGCAGGGCAGGACATCTTGATCGGTGGCGGTTCCGTGACCGGCGTCTATTATCAAGTAGCCCTGAATGTCTGCAACCTGCTCAACAAATATAGCGGCGATAAATATAATTGCGTCGGCAGGCCGGCGCTTGGCTCGGTGTTCAATATCCGTGCCGTCAAACGCACCTTGCTCGATTTCGGCGTCGCCCAATCAGACCGCAATTTCGAGGCCTTCCGTGGCCAGGGTGATTGGCAAGGCAAGCCGATGGAAGATCTACGCAGCGTATTCAGCATGCATCCGGAAACAGTACTGCTGGTGACCCGTGCAGATTCTGGCATTAACAGCGTCCCAGATCTTAAGAGTAATACCATCAATATCGGAAATCCTGGCTCTGGCCAGCGCGGCAATGCCGAGGATGTGTTGCGTCTTTACGGTATTGACAAGGACAACGATATTGAACCGCAAGGCTTGCAGCAGCAGGAAGCGAGCCGAGCACTTATAGACAAGAAGATCGATGCCTTTTTCTACACGGTGGGCAATCCGTCTGCCGCGATCGAAGAACCGGCCAATTCCACTGATATCAAGATCATCCCGATCAACAGTGCGGAGATACAGAGCTTCGTCGATGAGCGGCCTTATTATGTGATGACGGAAATTCCTGCCGGCACATATAAAGGTGTCGACGAGAATGTCGAAACCTATGCAGTTACAGCAACCGTTGTGACCAGTGCCAGCGCCTCGGAAGAGATGGTCTATGACCTTGTTAAGACCGTGTTTGAGAATCTTGAAGAGCTCAGAACGACTCACGCAGCATTTCGTGTGCTTGAGCCAAAGGCGATGCTCAAGGGACTGACAGCGCCGTTTCATCCGGGTGCAGAGAAATATTACAAAGAGCGCGGTTGGAAATAGGCTAGGCCGAACGTACAGGGAATTGGGGGGCGGCAATTGCCGCCCCCCTTGCTTTGGCACCAACAGAGAGTAACCGAACGTGGGGTGAAAGATGGCGCGGCCTGGGCCGTAAAACAGGAAGACGATGGAGAGCAAGACCAAGGAAGGTAAAGCTGTGTCTCAGGAGATCATGGCCCGGGTCGAAAGTGGCCCGCGCAGTCCCGATTATCCTATTTCCCGTGTCGCCATCCTCCTAATTTGTCTCGTCTGGTCGGGCTATCAACTATACATCGCCTACCAACCAATTAATGCCACCATCGCTCGTTCCTGGCATCTCGGTTTCGCTATTCTCCTAGTCTATCTCGCTTATCCTGCCTATAACGAAACTCGTCCGCCCTTTTGGGTAAAGCTCATTCGCAAAGTGATTCCGCACACACGTTCGCGCCGGTCACTCAGGAGCCGCATTCCATTCCTTGACGTTGTGCTCGGCGTCACCGCTGCCGTTACGACGCTGTACATCTGGTGGGATTACGAAGGTATTATCATGCGGCAGGGTTTGCCGAGCGTTGCCGATGTATGGATCGGTGTGGTGATGATCATATTGTTGCTTGAGGCGGCGCGCCGGGCTCTCGGCGCAGCGCTACCGATCCTTGGCATTATCTTTATCGCTTATAGCTTTCTCGGGCCGTACATGCCCGAGTTCCTACGCCACCGGGGCATTCCGCTCGATTATATCGTCAACGATCAATATCTCTCGACTACTGGAATTTTTGGAGTGCCCCTCGGTGTCTCGACCGATTTCGTTTTTCTCTTTGTTCTGTTCGGCGCGCTCCTGGAGCGAGCCGGCGCGGGTAAATATTTCATCGATGTCGCCTTTTCCGGATTGGGGTGGATGCGCGGTGGCCCTGCCAAGGCGGCAGTTGTCGCCTCTGGTATGACCGGAATGGTATCCGGCTCGTCGATCGCCAACACTGTGACTACAGGGACCTTTACCATCCCGTTAATGAAGAAGGTCGGCTTGCCATCGCATAAAGCTGCCGCTGTTGAAGTTGCGGCCTCAACTAATGGCCAACTGATGCCACCGATTATGGGAGCGGCCGCCTTCATCATGGCTGAAATAGTAGGCATTCCCTATCTAGACGTGGTGCGCGCAGCCCTCATACCGGCCCTGATTTCCTATATAACACTGTTTTACGTCGTTCATCTCGAGGCGCGTAAGCTCGATATCAAGCGTATCCCGCGCTCGGAGTTGCCGAGACTTTCCAAAACCTTTCTGCGTGGGATCCACTATCTCGTGCCGATTTTCGTGTTGATAATTTATCTTGTAGTCATGCGCCGCTCGGCGATCACTTCAGCGCTCTTTGCCATTGAGGCGCTTGCCGTCATCATGCTAGTTCAGCGTCCGATCATCGCTTGGCTTGCCTGGTGGCGAGCTGACCACACTCCCACCTCCGGCGAGACTCTTGGCCTCGCGCTCCGTGTTTCCTTTGTCGACGGCGCTAGGGACATTGTCTTTGGGCTGATCGGCGGCGCGCGCAACATGATCGCGGTCGGTGTAGCCACTGCGAGTGCCGGCATCATAGTCGGCGTGGTTACCAGTACCGGTTTGGTCGGTCGTTTTGTCACGCTGATCGATACCATCTCAATGGGCAATGTCTATCTCATGCTTATCCTTACTGCTATCACCAGTATAATTCTTGGTATGGGTCTGCCGACGACGGCGAATTATATCGTGATGGCAACTCTGACCGCTCCAGTCATAGTCGCACTAGGCGGCGATGCAGGGCTCATCTTTCCGATCATCGCGGCTCATCTTTTCGTATTCTATTTTGGCATTTTGGCGGATGATACGCCGCCAGTGGGATTGGCAGCTTACGCGGCTGCGGCGATCGGGCGCGCTGATCCAATCCGCACTGGCGTGCAGGGCTTCACCTATGATCTCCGTACCGCGATCTTGCCGTTCATCTTCCTCTTTAACACTGAGCTATTGATGATAGACAGCATGGCAGGTGATGGCGAAATTCTCTGGATTGACGATCCGCTGCGCTTAATTTGGATATTTGTAGTGTCGCTCCTGGCAATGTTTTCTTTTGCTGCTGCCATTCAGGGATTTTTCGCCGAGCGCTGCAGTATTATCGAACGCTCGGTGCTGCTTGGACTCTGTATCTTGCTGTTCCGTCCCTCCGTGGTCGCCGAGCCGATCGATTTGCCACGCGAGCTGATCCAGGGTCTGGCGATAATTGCGTGTGCGCTCCTGTACAGCCAACAACGTTTACGCTCCGGTAGTTGGCGCCCCAAGGGGCGCACCGGTTGATCCATAAAATGATGGATTTGGTTATGAATATATTTTCTTGTTGCTCGCCCTCGATGAGTATTTCTCCTAGGCCAAACAGCACTTCCAGATCGGGAAATGGATTTGGTTGGCCATCATATTTTAAGAACGCCTGAGAGAAGGCAGCGTTGGTAGCTCGTGAAGAGCTACGTTAAATCACTAAGGAGTGCGTGACTGGGGATATCTCAATTGAATTGAAGGGGTTCCAAGGTTCGGTGAATAAACAGATTTTGGTGAAGAAAGAGCATATAGAACCAGATTCGAGCCTCATGGCTGTGTGCCGTAACGGATTCAAAGATTTTTCTATTGGGCGACAATGTCCACCGCGGCGCGCTCTGTTGCGCTCATTCAGTCACACTTACTCTGCCATAGCGATCTTCGAGGCGCACGATGTCGTCTTCGCCCAGATATTCGCCGCTTTGCACTTCTATGACATGAAGCGGTTCGCTGGTGGTATTTTCGAGCCTATGCTGGACACCGGTTGCGATATAGGTCGATTGGTTGGTGGACAATTCCAGCACTTCCGAATCGCGGGTGACCCGGGCGCTGCCCGCCACCACCACCCAGTGTTCGGCTCGCCTGTTGTGATATTGCAATGAAATACCGGCACCAGGATTAACGGTCAGCAGCTTAACTTGGAATCCAGGTCCTTGATGTAGCACTTCAAAGGCGCCCCAAGGGCGGCTAACGCGAAGATGATGCGCCCCTTCTGGGCGGTTCTGGTTCGACAAATGGTGTACCACATCGCCTAACAAATCGGCATTGTCCATGGGGGTCACGAGAATTGCATCCTTGGTGGCGACCAAAGTGATATTATCAAGCCCCAGCGCGGCAACTAGTGGGCCATCACTGCGGATATAAGACTGCGAGCAGTGCTTGGCGATAACATCGCCCTCAACGAGATTGCCGGCGTCGTCTTGTGCGCCCGCTTGCCATAAAGCGCGCCACGAGCCAACATCGCTCCAACCGACATCGATCGGCATCACTGCCGCCCGCTCACACTGCTCCATCACTGCGTAATCGATCGAATCGCCGTTTATCGCGGCGAAAGGCGCTTCGGCGAGGCGGAGAAAATCGGTCTCCTCTGCGGCTCCGGCGAGCGAGGTGCGGCATGCATTCAAAATATCCGGACGACGGCAAGCGATCTCAGCCAGATAGCTAGTAGTGGAAAACAGAAACATTCCACTGTTCCAGAGAAAATCACCGTCGGAAACATAGTCCCGAGCGTGTTGAATATCTGGTTTTTCAACGAATTCTGCTACTTCATGGCCTGGACCGTTATTGATGGCGCGGCCTCGACGGATATAGCCATAACCGGTTTCTGGTATATTCGGGGTGACGCCAAAGGTGACTAGATGTCCAGATTCAGCCAGCGGTTTAGCGTCCGCGATGGCTCTGCACAGGCCTTCTCCGTCTGTTACTAGGTGATCAGCAGGGGAGATCAGCATCAGAGTCTCGCCGGCGTTTTGACTCAACATTAGTGCGGCAATGGTGGCTGCTGGCGCCGTATTACGTCCGATCGGCTCCAGAACAATGCGTTTTGGAGGCAGGCCGATCTCACGCGCCTGCTCGGCCAGTATAAAGCGTTGCGCTTCGTTGCTAATGAGAAGAGGCGGAGAAAACCAGTCAGCGGAGAATCTGCGTAAGGTGTCTTGCACCATGGTTTCGCCGCTGACCAGGCGTAGAAACTGCTTAGGTTGAGTCGTACGTGAAAGCGGCCAGAGCCGTGTACCCGATCCGCCGCATAGAATAACCGGATGCACCGTCATTATTTGCTCACGCTGGCAGTAGCGTTATTCCGGATACTTGCAGAGAAGGTGCGTGACATATTTAAGCGGAGGGTCAAATCGAGTACATAGTAAAAGTTGAGCAAGAGGCACACCAAAAGTAACAGAACGAAGAACATAAACGCCATAATACCCAACGTTCCTGGAGGGTAAGAAAGGCGTTCAGTAAGAATTTGGCGTTGTGTCGGCTTGTAGTTTTCAGCAGGCATAAGNANGTAATAGGTTATCGTTAGCAATGGCAGGTTAAAGCAAACGTTAATCACCTGGCGTNCCCAACTGCGCTCGCTATTGGCACAAATGATAGCGAAGAATCNTGAGGCGNTGGAGCTTTTGTGNNTATGTGCGAGCATGCAAGAGGCGAACTTTCGCANGAAATGATGCCCCGCCTTGGTTGGCGNTTTCCAGCTTTCTAGCGCGCTNNATTCGTGTTGTTTAATAAGGTGGTTGTTCAAGGTCGCGCTTTCACTTCTTGTCTAGGCATCATGGTCGTCCAGATTTGAAGGTGAGCTTAATTCTCTCCGTCACTTGCGGCAACGCTGGCGCAGGCGTACTGCGGTGAAGTGATCAATCTTTATTACTTAGCAGAATCTCTTTGATTGCATTGTCGAGAATATAGATCTCATTAACGATATAATCCGAGAGAACACCTTACACGACGCTATAATTTTTCCTACATGGCAACAATATGGATTTTGTCGAGTGTACTTCCTTTGAAATAGCGCTTAAGTATCTCTTGCTATTTTGTTGGTGTTTAACAGTTTCCCGCCATGCTTACGGTGTCTATCTAGCTTACCGTACCGAAGACGGTGAATGTCAGTTCAATTCTGAGAAGAGTTATCTCGGCAGAGTGACTTAGTTAATCAGGCTTTTCAGGAACAGCAACAAATTTGCGCGGTCGCTGTCTTTCTTGATACCGGAAAAAGACATTTTAGTACCAGGAAGGCTTTCTTTCGGATTCGCCAAGAAGGCGTTGAGCGCCTCGACGCTCCAGCTGCCGTCTCGGGATGACATCGCGTCCGAATAGTTAAAGCCTGTGCTCGTGCCGACTTCGCGTCCAACAATATTCCATAAATTTGGACCAACCTTATTTTTACCACCGGCTTCTGTGGTGTGACAGGCACTACATTTCTTGAACAATTTTTGCCCCTTGCCGGCGTCAGCTTTGGCGATCATCGCATCGATTGACACCGCAGCCAAGACTTCTTTGGTAGTCTCTGGCTCGTCCGCCACCTTCACCTCATTCTCAGCGGTGGGAAGAGCGTAGGCCATGCTGCCATGGCCTTTATCAATATTGTAGACAGCGTTTGAAATGAGCCATGATGACATAGCCATCAATCCCGCGAAGAGGGCGGCACCGGCGATTTTGTTTAATTCGAAGGGCGACATGAGTGGGGCGTTTCCTCCATGATGCGCTGCTGCAGAAATTTAGCGACTTCCCCCTAGCCTGTCCAACTTCTATAAGAGGCAATAAAGGAATCGGAGTGCTATGGCACCGTCCCCAAGCGATAACGGCCCGGTAAATCCCATAATTATCATTCCGGCGCGCCTAAAGTCTCAGCGGCTACCCAACAAGCCGCTCGCAGATATCGTCGGGGCACCAATGATTGTGCATGTGTTGCGCCGTGCCGAGGAAGCGGCATTGGGCCGGGTGGTGGTTGCCTGCGCTGAACCCGAAATTGCTGAAGCGGTGACGGCAGTGGGCGGTGAGGCGGTGTTGACCCGCCCCGATCATCAATCGGGCTCGGATCGAATCTATGAGGCCTTGCTGCGTCTCGATGCGGGCGGGCAGTACGATGCGGTGATCAATATTCAGGGCGATTTGCCAACCCTAGCGCCAGATTTGCCACGACGGGCACTTGGCTTGTTAGAAAATCCCGCGGTTGACATTGGTACGTTAGCCACCGAAATCCATGTAGATTCTGAGTGCGAAGATCCCAATGTGGTTAAGGCGGTGGTCTCTTATGAGGCTGGTGCACGGGACGGCCGGGCACTTTATTTTACCCGCGCGCGCGCGCCCTCAGGTGATGGCATCCTCTTGCACCACATCGGGCTCTACGCGTATCGCCGAGCCGCATTGGAACGTTTTATAGCGCTTCCTGCAAGCCCTCTGGAGGCGCGTGAGAGACTCGAGCAGTTACGCGCTCTCGAGGCTGGGATGCGCATTGACGTGACCCTCGTTGACACTGTTCCCCTCGGTGTTGATACTCCGCGCGATTTGGAGCAGGCACGCAATATTTTGGGCGCACAAGAAACTTAGAATCTGGACATGAGTGAAAAAAACTCCCAGGTAGAAAAGGTGATTGCCTTCCAGGGTGCGCCGGGCGCGTATTCCGATATGGCTTGTCGCGCAGTCTATACCGAAATGGAAACCCTGCCGTGCAAGACCTTCACCGATGCCTTCGCGGCAGTTAGTGAAGGCCGTGCTCGCCTAGCCATGATCCCGATCGAAAACTCCGTTGCTGGTCGAGTCGCTGATATTCATCAATTGCTACCCGAATCTTCTCTTCATATCATCGCGGAGCATTATCAGCCGGTGCGCCACAATTTACTCGCGTGCATGGGCGCTGAGGCGGGGGATTTAAAGATTGTACGTTCCCATGTTCACGCCCTCTCGCAATGCCGCAATGTGATTCGGCGATACGGGTTGAACGCCGTGATACACGCTGATACCGCGGGCGCAGCGGCAGAAATCGCTCGGCTCGGCGATCCCACTATTGCTGCTATTGCTTCTGGCTTGGCGGCTGAGATTTATGGTCTCAACGTAATTGAGGCGGGGGTGGAGGATGAGGTGCACAACACCACACGATTCGTTGTCCTCGCCGCTGAGCCAATCGATCCTGATCCGGCGGAGAGTCTAGTGGTGACTTCTTTTGTGTTCAACGTGCGCAATGTGCCCGCGGCACTCTATAAGGCGCTTGGTGGTTTTGCTACCAATGGCGTCAACATGACCAAGTTGGAGAGTTATATGGTCGGCGGCGCTTTCACTGCCACTCAATTTTTTGCCGAGGTCGAGGCTCATCCCCGCGAGCCGCGGCTTCGAAACGCGCTGGAGGAGCTCGCATTTTTTACTAGCAAGGTGCATATCATGGGTGTGTATCCGGCGCATCCGTTCCGCAATTGATTGGTGAGGAACGTGCACAGCTAGGCTCTAGACTATTTGTTGACATCCAGCTGCTGCATGATCGCAATTATAATCGATTCAATTTCAGACACCGTGAAGTGTAACCCGGGTGTGAATACCTAGGTGTCTATACCTAATAGGGAGCCGGTCGTGCGCTGACCGTGGGGGTTGTATTTATGGTTTCGATTTCCAGCTTGTCTAGGGCTTCACGCACATTCGCTCTATAAAAGGCGTCATGTTGGAAAACGCTCTTCGATCCAGTCACTAATTAGGCGGTGGGAGATGGAATAGGCGCCCGGCAAGCGGAATTCGTCCGAATCCTCTACATTGCGTAGCCATTCGCGGCTGTACCAGCGTGCGTATTCCAGTTCCTTTTCGTCGGCGTTGATCTTGCGACTTACCGCTTTGGCCATGAAACCTACCATGATTGAGGCTGGAAAAGGCCAAGGCTGGGAAGAGTGGTAGCGCACATCGGCGACGTATACACCGGATTCCTCGAATATCTCACGCGCGACGCATTCCTCAAGACTTTCACCGGGCTCGAGAAATCCGGCCAAAGTTGAATGCATCCCAGTCGGCCAATGAGATTGGCGGCAGAGAAGGCATTCTTCACCATCGTGCACCAAAACAATCACCGCTGGGTCAGTGCGCGGAAAATGGGTCATGCCGCAGTCCGGACCTGTGCAGGCGCGCTCATGACCGGCACGACGTGATCGGGTAGGCTGGCCACAAGCCGAGCAAAAACCACTTTTTTGATGCCAATACATCAGCCCGCGAGCATAGGCGAGAATGGCGGCCTCCTGGGCTGGGACGAGTTGCACGGATTGGCGCAGATCCATCATCACCCCACCGGCATAGCGCTCGGTTAACGCTTCCTGCGGCAAATGGGATAAATCCACAGCGAAATGGGCGATACCGCCCTTTTCCGGCGCGATGCCTAGCAAAGCAAGAGGTGAATTGTCGTTAATCAGTCCTTCAAGTGAGCCTCGGTCCCCGAGGGCTGCGCGTGGCGCGGAACCTTGAAAAACAACGCTTTCCTGGTTCCAGACCACGACGAAACGGCTTCCAGGGTCATTGACTTGGGCTTTGATCCATGCCGCGTCGGAGCGCAGATGGTCTACCCGGTCGAGAGGCACGCCGGAAAATACGTTACCGGCCAATAGAGATAATTTTTGCATGGCGCAAAATTCGCATAGCCGGGTGGTTTGGTCAAAGAGGTCTGTTATTGGTTGCCCTGGAGGAGGCAAATGCTGGTATAGTGTGGTTAGGGAGACCGGCGGTGGACGGCCGCCTCGCTAACCCGGTCAGGTCCGGAAGGAAGCAGCCGTAACGAGATTAGGTCGGGTCACCTGTCCGGCCTCCCGCCTTTACCCCGCGACCGGCGGCAGCCGGCGCCTGAACTTAACAATAACTATGGATTCCGGATGGGCGACCACGGCCCTTACCGCGTTCTGGCCAGAAAGTATCGGCCCACCGATTTCTCCGATCTGATCGGCCAGGAAGCCTTGGTACGCACGGTGACCAATGCCATCCGCACTGGCCGTTTGGCACATGCCTTCCTGCTTACCGGGGTGCGCGGTGTAGGCAAAACGACATCCGCTCGAATTCTAGCCCGCGCCTTCAATTGTATTGGCCCGGATGGCAGTGGTGACGACCCAACTTCCAAACCCTGCGGACAGTGCGAGCATTGCGTTGCCATAGCGGAAGATCGTCATATCGACGTCATGGAAATGGATGCGGCGTCACGCACTGGTGTTGACGATATCCGCGAGCTGATTGATGGCGTGCGCTACCGACCGACCAGCGCACGCTACAAGGTCTACATCGTTGACGAGGTGCATATGCTCTCGAAGCAGGCCTTCAATGCTTTGTTAAAGACCTTGGAGGAGCCGCCGCCCCATGCCAAATTCATCTTCGCAACCACCGAGGTGCGCCGACTACCGGTGACCGTATTGTCGCGCTGTCAGCGCTTTGATCTTCGGCGGGTGGTTGCCACCGATCTCTCTGCACATTTCCAAAGCATTGCGGAGAGAGAAAATGCTCGGATCTCCATGGGGGCAATCCGCCTCATTGCTCGCGCCGCGGACGGCTCGGTGCGCGATGGACTCTCGCTGCTTGATCAGGCCATCGCCCATGGTGCTGGTGCCGTAGGCGAGGACGAGGTGCGCAACATGCTGGGCCTTGCTGACCGCTCACAAGTATTTGAGCTGTTCGCTGCCGTAATGCGGGGTAAAATCGCCGCTGCCCTNGATCTNCTCAGCGANCAATATCGCGCAGGAGCTGATCCAATCGCTGTACTGGAAGATATGCTNGAACTTAACCACTGGTTGACCCGAGTCAANCTGGTGCCGGCNGCAGTCGATGAGCTTGGTATTGCCGAAATTGAGCGCAAGCAGGGCCAGGAGATGGCAGAAAGGCTAGCCATGCCTGAATTGACACGTGCTTGGCAGATGTTGCTCAAAGGACTCTCCGATGCGCGCCGTGCGCCAAATGCCCTTATGGCGGTGGAAATGGCCCTTGTGCGTCTCGCCTATGCCGCTGAGCTGCCAACCCCGGCGGAGGCAATCCGTTCGCTGGGAAATGCTCCGACCAAATTGACCGGAGCGTTGCCTCCAACGTTACCGGAACAGCCGGCTGCTCCAGTCCTATCACCGTCGGTGCCGCCAGCACCGGATAACGGTGGGAGATTGGTACTGGCGGAAGAGCGTATGCCCGAACCAGAAACGCAACCGGAGGACCATAGTGCTGAGACGCCGGAGAAGGCGGAGTCCAATGTCTCTGAGATTAGCTGCCTCGCCGATATTGTTGCTCTGGCGGAGCGTCATCGGGAGGTAGGTTTGCGGCATTGGTTGATGTCCGATGTCCATCTCGTACGTTTTTCACCAGGCCATATCGAACTGCGGCAAAACGAAAACGTGCTCCAGCCATTGGCGACCGAACTCAGCGAGAAATTGTGCGCCTGGACGGGCCGGCAATGGATGGTGGCGCTGTCCGATGAGCGTGGCGATCCAACTCTGGAGGAGCAGGCGGCGGAAAAAAACGCTGCCAAGCTGCGTGCGGTGGAAGATGATCCTCTTATTCGTCAGGTGCTGAAGACGTTTCCCGATGCTGAAATCAGCGGCTTGCGCGACGACACAGATTCGAACGATAACTCATGATTCCAAGAAGGAAAGGTGACTCATGAAAAATCTTGGCCAGATGATGAAACAGGCGCAGCAGATGCAGGCTAAGATGGCCGAAATGCAGGAAGGCTTGGGCGCGCTGGAAATCAGCGGTGGCGCGGGCGGCGGAATGGTGACCGTAACTCTCAATGGAAAAGGTGAAATGCAGGGGCTTAAAATTGATCCCTCGTTAGTCAATTCGGATGATGTTGAAGTGTTGGAAGACTTAGTAACCGCTGCCTTTAACGATGCCAAGACCAAGGTCGAAGCACATATGCAGGAAGAAATGTCCAAACTGACCGGCGGGTTGAAGCTTCCACCCGGCATGAACCTGCCCTTCTAAACGCTTTCCGCGAGGCGAAATTTAGCTATGGCCGGGGACGAAATCGAACGGCTCATTAACTATCTCAGCAAGTTGCCTGGCCTTGGGCCACGATCGGCGCGCCGGGCCGCACTGTATCTTTTGAAGCGTCGCGAGGCCTTGTTGGTACCGCTCTTGAAAGCGCTCGAAAGCGCTGCAGAATTGATCAAGCCCTGTGCTATCTGCGGTAATCTCGACAGCCAAGATCCATGTGCGATTTGCGCTAATAGCGAACGCGACGGCAGCACAATCTGCGTCGTTGAAGAGGTCGCCGATCTCTGGGCGATTGAACGCACCCTCAGCTTTAAGGGCCGCTACCATATTCTTGGTGGTCTGCTTTCAGCCCTTGACGGAATCGGCCCGGAAGATCTTAGCATCACCACGCTCATCGCCCGCGCTGAGGCGCTGGAAATAAAAGAAATCATACTTGCAATGAGTGCTACGGTCGACGGTCAGACGACGGCGCATTACGTCACCGACCGATTACAGAATTCCCGAGTAACCATTACCCGTCTCGCCCACGGTGTTCCGGTGGGCGGCGAGCTCGACTATCTTGATGATGGCACTCTCAGCGCTGCCCTCAAGGCACGCCGTCCACTCTAATCTTCGCTGACTGAGCTCATTGGCGGAGTCAGAGCGCCTTCGTTTTTTTCTCCTGATTCTTCGAGCTGCACAGATTCGATGCGATCGGCGCGTTTGCCGACCTTTTCGGTGGAAATGCGAATTTGGCGCATATCCTCGCCAGCTTGATCGAAATGGCGCTGCAATTTACCAACTCGGTCGTCGAGCCGCCCAACATCTTCCAGCAATGCATGAACTTCCTTCTGGATAAGACCGGCTTGTTCCTTCATTCGCACGTCCTTAAGAATTGCCCTTACGGTGTTTAGGGTCGCCCAAAGGGTGGTGGGAGAGACGATGAAAACACGTGCTCGGTAACTTTCATCCACCACGGCTGGGAAATTGGCATGCAATTCAGCGTAAATCGCCTCGGACGGCAGAAACATCAGTGCCGCGTCCGCTGTTTCACCAGTTAGAATGTAACGCCCGGAAATATCCCGGATATGCTTTTGCATAGCATCTCGGAAGGCGCGTTCAGCAACCGCTCGGCTGTCGTTGCTGCTCATCGCCGCCTGCAGCGCGTGGTAGCTCTCAAGGGGAAATTTTGCGTCGATCGCGATCGCTCCCGGTGGATTTGGTAATTCCAATAGGCAATCCGCCCTCTTGCCGTTGCTCAATGTCGCCTGAAACCTATAGGCCGAGGGTGGCAAGACCTGGCGCACTAGGTCGTTGAGCTGAATTTCGCCGAAGGCGCCGCGCGCCTGCTTGTTAGAGAGAATGTTTTGTAGATTCACCACTTGGCCGGACAGGTCGGCAATATTGGCCTGCGCTTTGTCGATCACCGCGAGGCGAACTTCGACCTGGTTCATAGATTCAAGAGTTTTCTTGGTAGCACTTTGCAAACCTTCCGCCAAAGTCTTGCTGATCGCAATTTCCCGCTCATGCAAGCGTTCGCCAAGAGCACGCTGTTCTGCCTTAAGACGTTCCTCCATGTTGTTCTGACTGACTGCTAATGATTCCGTCAGACGTTCCAATTCACTTTTAATTGCCTCCGGGTCGCTTGCTTGAAAACGTATTTTGAGGAGAGAAAACGCTGCAAAGCCGGCAATCAGCGCGACGATGACTAAAAGGATAAGAATCACGATGTTCATACTTGCCACTATGGGCTCGCTGTCTGTCGCCTGTCAAAGCAGTGCGTTGCGGCTTGACGATATGGCCGGTGAGTAATACCTAAGCTTTACATGACCGTACGCTCCATCGTTGTCGCACCCGACAAGCGCCTAAAATTCCGATCCAACCCCGTGGAGACGGTGGACGAAGAAATTCGCACGTTGCTAAGCGACATGCTTGAGACCATGTATGCCGGTGATGGGCTTGGCCTCGCGGCAATTCAGATTGGTGTGCCCAAGCGCGTAATGGTAGTGGATGTGCATAGGTTGGATGATCCGCCTGCGCCGATAAAAATGATCAATCCCGTAATTACTTGGTTTTCCCCGGAGCGCATAGTTTATCAAGAGGGTTGTCTGTCTTTCCCTGAATATTTTGCCGATATTGAGCGTGCGGCGGAAGTGCGTGTTAGTTATCTTGACGAAAATGGTGAAGCGCGTGAGGTCCAGGCATCGGAGACTCTCGCCGTTTGCCTCCAACATGAGGTCGATCATCTCGACGGTAAACTGTTTGTTGATCACCTCTCGTTGGTGAAGCGGAATATCATCCTGCGCAAGATGGCAAAGGCGCGGCGCGCCAAAGTCATAGACGCGTAAGGCGGGAGCTATTTGACATGGCCGCGGTAGAGGCCAACAAAATAATTTTTATGGGAACGCCAAATTATGCGGTGCCCGCGCTCAACGCCCTCCTGGCAAAGGGCTTTCCAATTGCGGCTGTCTATTGCCAACCGCCGCGCCGAGCTGGCCGCGGCAAAGAACACCGACCATCTGCGGTACAATGCTGTGCTGAGGCAGCGGGGCTTAAAGTGCTCACGCCATTGTCGTTTAGAGGTAAGGCAGAGCAGCAAGAATTTGGCGCATTTCAAGCTGACCTTTGTGTTGTTGTAGCGTATGGCTTGATCCTGCCAAAGGTGCTACTGGAGGCGCCACGCCTCGGTTGTATCAATGCCCACGCCTCTCTATTGCCTCGTTGGCGTGGTGCGGCGCCGATTCATCGTGCGATCATGGCCGGTGACACGGAAACTGGAGTCTGCATCATACAGATGGACGAAGGGCTGGATACCGGTCCGGTGTTGCGTAGTGAGCGCCTAGCAATCGATGCACAATGCGACGGTGGCAAGCTACATGACCGCCTTGCCGTGCTTTCGGCGAGCCTCCTCGCAGAGACGGCTGATCAGCTTTGTCGCGGCACTGCGGCAGTGCCAGTAGCACAAACAGGGGAGGTGAGCTATGCCGCTAAAATTGACAAGGCAGAGACCCAGGTTGATTGGAATCGTCCGGCAAGCGAACTCGCCAATTTGGTGCGAGCTTTCTCGCCCACGCCAGGCGTTTGGTTCCTGCATGGCGAAGAGCGTATTAAGCTGCTGGTGGCGCAAACGGCAGATGCAATGGCCGCACCGCCTGGTACGGTACTTGCTGGCGATGGTATGACCGTTGCTTGCGGCGGGGGCACGGCTCTCCGGCTCGACCATTTGCAGCGCGCTGGCAAGGGGATAATGCCGGCGGAAGAGTTTTTGCGTGGCCACCGCATTTCGCTGGGAGAAATACTGCCTTGCCCCGCTACAAACTAACCGTCGAATATGACGGTACAGCATTTGTAGGTTGGCAGTGGCAGGCCAACGGGATTTCCGTCCAACAGGCGCTAGAAGAGGCGGTGACCGCTTTCTCAGGTGAGACGGTGCGGGTGCATGGCGCGGGGCGTACGGATGCTGGGGTGCATGCCTGGGCGCAGACCTGTCATCTTGATCTTGCTGCCGCAGTTCGCATGGATGTGTTGCGCGATGCGGTAAATGCTCACTTGAGGCCGCGCCGGGTATCAGTGCTTGCCGCCGAACGGGTGGCCAATGATTTCGATGCTCGGCGCTCTGCACTGGCACGTATTTACCGCTACCGTATTATTAATCGCCGCTCGCCACTCGCCCTCAACCTTAAACGTGCCTGGCAGATCTCTCGTCCACTTAATGCAGATGCCATGGCGCAGGCTGCTCAACGGTTGCTCGGACAGCATGATTTTTCGTCTTTTCGCGCTAGCGCATGCCAGGCACTCTCACCAGTCAAAACTTTGGATGCGCTCGACGTGAGGCGTGAAGGTGAGGATATTCATCTCAAGGCACGCTCTGAATCATTTTTGCAGCATCAGGTTCGCGCCATGGTTGGTAGCTTGGTCTGGGTCGGCGAAGGTCGCTGGACGGAAACCGATATCGCGGAAGTTCTGGCCGCACGCGATCGCAGCCACGCTGGGCCCAACGCGCCGGCCTGGGGGCTCTATTTGGAAGCAGTAATTTACTAAGGAGCCGGGGCTATTTCTTTTTTGAGCGCGTCTTTTTCATCGGCTTGGATTTGGCAGCGGATTTCTTTTTGGGGGCTACTTTCTTTTTCACACCACTGATGCCGAGGTTATAGATACCAAGTGCAAACTCTCGGCAGTCTGCTGATGTTTGACCGTTTTTAGGCTCGAAACGGCTCGACCAGGTAACTGTACTGCTGCGTGGGGTGGCGGGTGCGACTTTGATGGTCGCGGTGTAATTGACGAACGGCACGATATTGTTGGGTCTGTCGATAATGCTGTATATCTGGGTCCGGGTTTGGCTGTCATATTTGACCAGACGCTCCGCTATGACGCCTTTTTCTCCCTTGATTTTGAGCTTGCGGACAGTACCGGTTTTGTCAACGGCGCAATCTGTGATCGCACCTTGCATGATTGCCTTGATGTTTGCGAAGCTGCCTATATGTTCCCAAACCTTGTCGGCGGGTGCGCCCACTTTGATCGTAATTGAAGCCCGTGAATATGCCATAAATCCGTCTCCCTATTTATGATAAGCCGTGTATTTCGGAGCATGGTGCCGGATGCCGTTGGACAATTCAAAAGGAAATTTTAA
>PBDG01000014.1 GCA_002717225.1 Rhodospirillaceae bacterium
TCTAAACTCGACTAGTAACCGGATGATGGCGAAGAACATCCCAACAACCGAACAACACAATTCCGCCCCATTTTTATGCCTGATTAAGGCTGTATGAGAGACATGATGGGAGGGGCAAATGGCAAAGCAGAATATCCGCCCGAAGTATCTAACCCTGACCGCAGTTTTTACATTCCTCCTCTTCGGGGCATGGTCGGCGGCGGCTGAAGCGAACGAGCCCACAATCTACTGCCAGCATAATGAATATGGATACGTAGATGAGATGACGGCCAGACAAGGGTGCTCAAGTGACTGGAGTCCCATCTCTCAAGAGCAATATCAAAAAGGCTTAGCCGCTGAAGAATTGTTAGATTCCGAAAAGTCGGGGCCTACGGAAGAGAGTGAATCTGTCGTCGCCCATCCAGATAGTATCATGCCTCTCTGGCAGGAGTTTATTACCCTGAAGAATGCCAATGTACGGGTGCGGCCCGATATTGCTTCAGAGCTTATTACCACATTACCTAAAGGGAACTCGGTCAGTGTTCATGGAAAGGTCCGAGATAAGAACTGGTATTTGATCTCAGAGGGGACAACGGGACCACGGCATGGAGTGGAAAACCTGCTGGGTTACGTCTTCGGTGATCTACTAACCCTGGGCTGGGATGAAACCTACTTAGACACGGACAGCGCGAAGCTCTTGAAGCCATCCCCAGGTCCCAAAGAGTGTGAATATTGCACATTTAATGGGGCTGATCTGAGGGGTGCGTACCTGGTCGATGCCAAATTGCGATATTCCGAGTTTTACAAGACCAACCTAGCCAATGCCAATTTAGCTGGGGCGGACCTTGGTGGGGGTAGATTGGATGGATGGCCCTACAAATTGTCAAAAGCTGATCTGAGTGGGGCCAACCTGGAAGGTAGCCGCTTGGATCAGAAAGATTTGCGCTGGAGCAATTTCACCAACGCTAACCTGGAGAAAGCTGATTTAAGTAAGTCCATGCTGAATGGCGCTAACTTCGAAGCCGCCAACCTGAAGGAAGCAAATTTATACTACAGCAACCTGGCTGGCGCAGAGTTGGGCTACGCTAACCTCTCAGGTGCCAACCTGATTAAAGCCAATCTAAGCGAGGCAAACCTCTACGGAGCCGTTCTGGTAGAGGCTGATCTGACAGAAGCAAACCTGTCAGGAGCGGGGGTCTATTGTTGGTTTCGCGGATGTTTCACTGGAGCCAACCTGGAGGACGCCAATTTCATCGGTGCGAATTTGAGTAAAACTAACTTAAGTACAGCTTATTTGCGCGGCACCGAAATGAGTGGAGCCAATTTACGTGAAGCCAACTTGAAGGGCACGCAATTGGGGCATGGGAGCCATTTCATCGGCGCTGACCTGAGGGGAGCAGATTTAGAGGGAGCCCGCGGAAGAACAGCAGTTTTTGATTACGCTATTATGGCGGGTGTCAATATGACTGATTTTTATGTCCGCCAGGGGTCTGCCATCAAAGCAAATTTTCGCGGGGCTAATCTAGAGTCCGCTACCTTTCACCAATCCGATTTAGACGGCGCTAACTTTAGTGACGCCAGTCTGACTGGTGCTAGTTTTGGTTCCTCCAGTCTAAAGGGAGCGAACTTCAGAAACGCTGATCTAACTGGCGCTAGTTTTGGGGGTTCTGACTTGGAAGGGGCCGACATGATGGAGACAGACACAGGCAGTGCTAATTTCTGTAATACCATCATGCCAAATGGAGATGTGAACAACACAGGGTGTGATAAATAGCCAATTTTCGCCGCGCCGTCCGCACCGCCCTTCAAACAGTTTACCTTTCAGTGCGATACAGCGTCCCGTTTGGTGTTATAATTAACCATGCGCCGCATACTCGCCACACTCGCCCTCGTCGGAGCGCTTCTGTTTGGCGCTGGGTCTGCTAAGGCCGATTTCTTGCAGGACTTGTTTGGTGATGGAGGACAGTCAAAGGCCGAAGACAGCTTTGAGGGAGTTTACTGCCAAGGTAAAACAGCCCCCTATAAGAGAAACCAAAGCTGCAAATACGGTGATAAGAAAGTTTCTAAAGAGACTTATGACCGCCTGAGGGGCACGAAAACAGACACTGCGAGTAAGTCGGAAACATCATCTGCGTACGAGACTGTCTATTGCAAACGCAAGGATGGTAGCGTTTTTAGCTCTAGGCTCTGTATGGGAACTCACGAAATCACCAAAGCCGAATATGACCGTCTGAAGGGCAAGAAATCTAACGCTGCGAGTAAGTCGAACAGTTCATCCACAAAAATCTTTTACTGTAAAAAAAGTTGGGACGGCACAGCCTATTCATATGCGGGAAAGGTTAGAGGTGCGGGTTGCCGTTCCAATACTGAAATCACCAAAGCCGAATATGACCGTCTGAAGAACAAGAAATCTAGTGCTGCGGGTAAGACGACAAGGTCAGCCGACAACATCGTTTACTGTCTAAGTCCGAGCGGGGATGTGTACAGGAACGATCCCGAACGTTGTCGCAATTACAGGAAAATCACCAAGGCTGAATATGAAGCCATAGCTGAAGGTAACAAAACTTTCTACTGCCAAAGGCCTGACGGATATGTAAAGGCTCAGCAGGGCAGACGATGCGGCAGTATGAAAGAAATTACCAAGGCTGAATACGAAGCTATAACCAACAAGACTTTCTACTGCCTAGGGCATGACGGAAATGTAAAGGCTCGGCAGGGCGGACAATGTGGCAGTATGAAAGAAATTACCAAGGAAGAGTATAAGCATAAGCGTAAGCGTAAGCTCGATCAGCCATGTATAAATGCCTCAGGCAAGGTGTATTCGCAGAGAACGAATCATGGATGTGGCCAAGGCTATAAGATTACGTGGGAAGAGTATGACGCCCTCGCAGAGAAGGTTGAGGAGAAGGTTGAGGAGACGGTTGAGAAAACCAAGGCTGTAAGTGATCTGCTAACGAGAGCGCCCACCGAAGAGGAAACGCCCCTATTGGATGACCTGACGCTGTGCAGAAACCTAGTTGTCAGGGAAATACCTTATCTCAAGGTCGAGGTTGAAAAACGCTACCTAAACTGTGAGAATTTGTTGACCCTTCATGAAAGGGAACAGTGATGAGAGCACTGATTTTTGCGGCAGCCTTGTTGTTGCTTCCGCAGGTAGCCCTTGCCGACTATCTGAAAGCCCCTGCAGAGGAAGATATACCGCATCTGACGGATCTTGAGCTTTGTCAGCATCACTTCGTTCGCCCTATGCCCAAAATTGTTGACGAGGTGGAGTCCCGATACCTGAAGTGCGATCGACTACTTGAGATGGCCAAGCAGCTGAAGCAGGAGAAGAAGTCTGAGGTCGTAAAGGCGTATGTTTCTGCACAACAAAGGGTCCTGGATAATGCTCGTATCAGGGCTGACGCTGAAAGAAGAGAGCGACTGGAGCTTGAGCGATTAGCTTTGGAAAGAGAAAGACTTGCAGAGCAAAGGCGTCAAAATGACATAGCGCTACAATCCCAAAAGCAGGCTAATAATGCAGCACAGCGGCAGGCTTCGAGGGATGATGGCAACACCGCTTTACAGGTTGGGGGGTTTGCGATCGATGCTTTGCGCTTCTTGGGCTATGGCTGGTGACTTGGGTCTTCAGTTACTAAAAAATGCGCTTAAGTGGAGGGCGCCTACCACATCAAGGCTAAGCTCTTAAAAATTTCCGCGCCCATAAGAGGCAGACGGGGCATTCGATATGTCAAAATTAACCCTAACCAGGCTCCGAGAAGAGGTGGGAGAGCAAGCTATATCGGTGTATCTTTAGGGCTCACAGGCTAATTGATGCCATCAGGCCCGTTTGTCTTGTAATGGCCAACGCCTAGGATAGCCCAGTGAGTAGATTGAGCAACAGAACAGCAGATCACTTTCTAAAGTAGTATAATCGCACCGATCCCCATTACGGCACGAATGTTTATATTCTAGGCAGTGGTACGCAGAACAAGAGCTTTATGGAAGTGTTTCTTGAAGTTTTTAATTCAAAGAGGAATGTGATTTCTAATGACAAAAAGTGACGCAGAGCTTTGTTACATGTCGGCTACAACCGCTATCCAAAAGTTTAAGAAAAGAACTCTTTCTCCTGTTGAGTTGATGGAANNTATTATCCGCCGTACGGAGGAAGAAAATCCACAGATAAACGCTATTACATATAATTTTTTTGATCGTGCTATCGAAGAGGCAAAAGAATCTGAGAANAAATACGCGAANAAAAATCAAAATNATTTACTTCCATTAGAAGGANTGCCATTGGCAATTAAGGACTTCCATCCAGTAAAAGGTGAGATAACCACATTTGGTTCCCATATTTTTAAAGACTTTAGACCAGAATACACTGCGCCAACNGTAGATAGATTGTTGAAAGCCGGCGCTATAATGCATGTTCGCACTACAACACCTGAATTTGCATATTCAGGACAGTGCCACAGCCCACTCTGGGGAATTACCCGTAATCCCTGGAATACTGATTATTCCCCTGGGGGCTCATCTGGAGGAGCAGGAGCAGCAGTGGCGGCGGGTATGACAATATTAGCTGATGGTACTGATGGTGGCGGCTCAATANGGATTCCTGCATCAGCATGTGGAATTGTCGGATTTAAGCCACCATTTGGGCGAAATCCCTTAGATCGAGATCATCCAGGTGAATCCATTCTCAAATACGGCCCAATGACCAGAACAGTTTCCGATGCAGCTTTAATGCAGAACGTAATGTCAGGGATGCATCCTGAAGACAGATATACTTTAGATGCTAAGGTTAACATTCCTACATCATTTGAAAATGTAAAAGATATGAAAATAGCCTATTCAATGAATCTGGGTTATTTTCCAATAGATCCAGAGGTAGAAAAATCAACTAAGTCGTCATTAGATGTTTTTAGAGATTTAGGATGTAAGGTCGACGAAGTGAAAATAAATTGGAGTTGGGATAATTTAAGTTATTGGCTAACTCATTGGGAGAGTTTGTTTGCTACCGTTGCGTATCAGTATTTGCCAAAATTTAAATATGATATGGATCCAATAGTAGTAAATTTACTTGAGCGAGGGAGACGTCACGCTGCAACAGAACTATATCAAGTTAATCTTCATAGAGGAGAAATGCACAACACATTATCTAATGTATTTTCTAAGTATGACTGTCTGATATGCCCCACTAATGCTGTTCCTTCAGTGCCTATTGACCATGATCAATCCAGCAACGATTTTAAGATAGAGGGCCAAAGAGTTGACGCTACGTATGGGTGGTTTCTTACGAACCCGTTTAATCTGATGAGCCAGACACCTGTTATGTCGGTACCCAGTGGATTTTCGTCATCAGGTGTACCTACAGGGATACAAATTGTTGGGCGATACTATGATGATATCAATGTGTTCAGGTTGGCGTCGGCATATGAAACATTTAGGCCCTGGCACGATGTTCGACCGAGATTAAATGAGAATAATTAACAGAAAAATTGTTTGTATAGCTTAAGTAGAGGAATAAAAATATAGGTTATTGTTATTTATGGGATATCTATAAACTTAGATATGAAGGATATAGTATTTATANGTTTTGANAAATNCCTATNNTATTGTTCATTTTTNTTTCGTAAACAGTGTAGTAATATATCAACTAAAAGTNCAAAACATTATATAATAACATGATTTCCTATAATGCTGACACCATAAAANCAAAAGNTGATCTGAAAATTTTTCAATTTTCGGAGCCTCCTGATGTTGTTCAGGTTATTAAAGTAGGAAACAGTTACTTCATACACCTAGCAGATGAAGGAGAGTACATTGGGCCGTTCACTAGTGCAGAATTATACGAAACGGTCTCAAGCTTGCCATTCTATATCGAGGGATGGCCACATATTGTCTCAAGAGAAGAAATTGCCACTGAAGGGGATGAATTATTAAATATTTCTATCGAGTCAGGAGTGGTTGACACATCAGAGGGAACTGTAACTGCTACGGGTGTTGATGGGAATTCAAGAGTNNTGGGTGTNGGAGAAANAATTTACCAAGGAGATGAAATTTCCTCTGATCAGGCATCTTCCATCAATATAATATTTGCGGATGGATCAAGTTTATCNNTAGGAGAAAACTCTAATGTCGTTATTGACGAGTTCATTTATGACCCCTCCGATAGTATTGGAGAGTTTGGCCTTGAAATAGTTGAAGGGGTATTTGTTTTTGTAAGTGGTGAGATAGCCGCGAATGACCCGGATGGTGTTGTAGTAAATACTCCCATTGCTACATTAGGTATTCGTGGCACAACAGTAGCTGGCCGCGTTTCGGCAGATGCGCAAGGAACTACAATTTCGCTTTTAAACGACTCAGATGGGTCAACTGGTAAAGTGATTGTTACCAATGACGCNGGTTCAGTGACACTTGATGTCGCAAATTCAACCACACACGTGCTTTCGTCTGAGTCTCTCCCGCGGGATCCTATTGTCCTCCCCAGTAAGGCTATAGGAATCTTATANCAATCGTCCCTAAGGTCGACCAACACTAATTCGGAGCGGGAAGCAAATCAGCTTCAATCTAGAGATAATAATACGGGGAAAGAATTAAAACTGGGAGATGAAGGCAATAATCANGAAATAAACGAAGACATTAGTGAAGCGCCNGAAGAAGACGTTAAGGATGANAATATAGATCTCGAAAAAGAAATATTGGAGTCTCAATTTGAGGACATAGAAAATATTAGTAAAGACGCAAAATTTATTGGAGAAACTACTTTAGACCAAGAGATTAAAATCGACGATGTAGATGTGCAGGTAATGTCTGTCCAAATGGATAGAGCTTTCCAGGACGGGGAATACGAAACAAAAACTAAAGAGGAGATTGCGCGGGATGTGATGGAGGCTGANTGGGAAGCTAGNGATGCTATGTATGATGCCATAGAAAATGAGGCGAATATTCTCGTGGCTGCGCTTTCTGATTATTCAAACAAACCGGATGCTATTTTTGAAATGGTTGAAAGTTCGGCAAATCGTTTATCTGAAGACATTGGTTTTTCGGTCAAGGACTTAGACCTTGGGGGCCTAGAACGAGATTACTTCGAAGAAGATTATGGTATTGCTCCCGAGGATTGGAGCTCAGGCAGTAACGAAGATAAATCGAGAGGTAATGTTGAAGGAGATAATGATAGGAAAACCCTTGAGGATGGTGAAAACGATTATAAAGAGGAAGAATATGGGGAGCCTTCAGTTGCCGAAGTTACTTCGTTTATACAGGACGCTATATATGCTGAAAGTCTAAGTGGACTAGATAAATTAAACTTTGGGGGACCTATAGGAATAGATATCGAAAATGAATTTCGACACTTATTTAATTTGATATCCGGAAATGAACTTTATAACGATGATGGCCTCACTGAGGCTGAAAGAGAAAAAAGACAAAACGAGGATGATCAATTTGTAGGTACTGGAGCAGACTTTGACGTAGATATAATTATTTCTGGAACAAGCGGTGATGATGTCATTAACGGTACCAGTGCGAGTGATGGTGTTGCGGCGGGAAATGGNAATGACACTATATCTACGGGATTTGGCGACGATGCTGTGTTAGGCGGGTTAGGTGATGATATTATATTTTTGGGCCCCGGCAATGATAGAGCAGGTGGCGACGGCAACTTCTTTGTTCCTGAAGGAACTGCCGTAACATCTCTCACTTCATCAATTGTAAGTGTTACAGAGAGTGCTGTGGATGGGGCAGATACTATCGATGGTGGGGATGGAAATGACGATATCTCGGGACTAGGTGGGAACGATTCGCTTATCGGTGGAGATGGAAACGACGAATTATTTGGTGGTAGCGGAAACGATAATCTTGATTTAGGAAAAGGGCAAAATCTTGGTGATGGAGGCCCCGGTGATGACACAATTACTGGCGGACCTGAATTTGATGAAATTTTTGGACAGGGTGACAATGATACCCTGTTAGGAAATGGGGGGGATGATCTTATAGCTGGTGGGACNGGAGATGACTCGATAAATGGTGGAGATGGGAACGATGAACTTCATGGAGATGCAGGAGACGATACTATCGATGGNGGCGCTGGAAATGACACAATACATCCCGGAAACGGGATAGATATANTTGACGCCGGGCCCGGCGATGATCTGGTCCAGAATTCACTTGGAAATGATACCATCANCGGTGGAGATGGTGCAGATGTATTAAAAGGGGGGTTAGGAGACGACTCTATTAATGGNAATGCAGGCGCTGATACTATCGATGGAGAAGAAGGTGCTGATACAATTAATGGAGGAAATGACGACGACGTAATTGTTGGTAAAGATGGAGCAGATACGATTAACGCTGGTTCCGGAGATGATATAATTCAGGGTGGTGTTGACTCNGACACAATAACNACGGGTGCTGGGGATGATACTATTTTTTACAAGTTTAGAGATGAGGGGCTAGAGGTAAACACGAACACCACAGTGTCTCCAAATTCAAGTGACACTATAATTGATTTTTCTAAGGGCGATAATAATTTTACCTTTTCAAACAGCGAAATATTAGAGAACTCGCTTTCTATCGGAACCTTGTCGACAGGAAATTTTTTCAGTATTTCCAGTTCATATGATGGCACAAATTCTGGTGCTTCAAGTAATTCTTCTGTGTTTGTTTTTGACTCAAACAAATCTCTCTATTTCGATCCGAATACCTCCGGTGATGGTTACACCTTAATTGCAACTGTAGAAAGCGGAGCTACTGTTACTAACGCGGATATAATTATCATAGAGTGATAATTAAATTAAAAAATTTTAATGTTTTTAAATTATACGAATTTAACTATTATTAATTTATTTAGTTAAGTTAGAGAGATTTTCGCCGCTCCCATGGTTCAAGGAATTCTCCCTGTCAAATTCTTCTAGTGGCCTTCCGGCCTTCGTCTTCAACATTCACATAATCCCTACTGTAATGCCTATATGCGAGTGGTAAGCTACTGCGAACCGTGCTTTCTCCAATATCTTCCCCGTTGACGTAACACACGGTAATGATTCAACCATATCGATCAGTGTCTTCCTCCTTGCACGTAACACTATTAACAAGGAGGAAGGCAGTAAGATATTTAGTCGCGGCATCTCCACAAGCCGATTCCTCAACGTTTCTGTCTTTACAAGACGGTTTAGCCTCGGGCGCGTCTATTCCGTGAATTCGACTTCTTCGGTCCGTGATTTAGATGCTATCACCGTCCGTCACAATGGCAGGACCAGTGATATCAGTCAGCGAGGAATAGATTAAAAAGACGGCAACTATAAACATTGTAAAGGCGATGAATATCTTCACAGTTCCGTCATTATGATTTTCAAAATATGAGAATATAGGTTCGGCCTGACCTCTGCGCGTAGTGCAATTCTTGCACCATCCCAGCCTACTTCTGTTCCTGTGGTGAGTGCTTGGCAAGAATGCGCTGTAAGGTACGCCGGTGCATGTTGAGGCGGCGCGCAGTTTCCGAAACATTGCGGCCGCATTGTTCAAACACCCGTTGAATATGTTCCCAACGTACCCGATCGGCGGACATCGGATTGTCTGGAGGCGGAGGCAAAGGGCGGTCACCTGAAGTCAGCGCCCGATGAATGGCGTCCGCATCTGCTGGTTTAGCGAGGTAATCAACCGCACCCACTTTCACCGCTGCCACCGCGGTTGCGATGTTGCCATAACCGGTAAGAATCACAATGCGGGTGCTATCGCGCACCTCTCGCAGAGCTTTTACTACGTCCAGCCCATTGCCATCCGGCATGCGCAGATCCACAACAGCAAATTTCGGACGTAGTTCGGGGGCTAACAATTGCGCTTTATTGACCGAGGCTAGGGCAGTAACTTCGTAGCCGCGATTTTCCATAGCGCGTACTAAACGATCCCGGAAGGCATCATCATCATCAACTATGAGCAGCGTTTTACCTTGGCTGTCGTCTCCTGTATCTCTCATCTGTCTCCATTGTGCTTACACATTTACTTTAGCGTCGGGCTGATCTGCATCCAGTGCTTCAAGGACATCGCGTGGCCAGGATATTACGATGCGCGCTCCATACTTGTGGCCGTTAAAGAATGACACCGAGGCTCCCGTCCGTTCCAGAAGAGTTTTGGAGATAAAAACGCCAAGCCCCATACGCCCGCTTTTGCGCCGTGATGAAACATAGGGCTCACCGAGACGTACCAGAACCGAGGGAGTAACACCTGGGCCATCATCTAGTACTTCCATGGTAACGAACTGCTCGTTCCAGGAGACTGTGATTTCAACCCGTTCATGACAGAATTGTACCGCGTTTTCGATGACGTTCCCAAGACCGTGCAAAATTTCCGCAAGACGTGGCGCGCTCGGTTCGGTTGAGCTCGAACCCTCTGTCGGTTTGGCGATGACTTCCAGTTTTATCCCGTCGCGACGGTGCGGCGCGGCAGCTGTTTCAGCTAACCCGCTGACCAATAAGCGCCCATAGGGTGCATCCACTTCGCCCTCGCTAAGAGCGCTCAGGCGGCCGAGAATTTCGCGACAACGGGCGACTTCACTCACCAGCAGTCTTGCATCTTCGAGATACTGGCTGTCGTGTGGTAGGTCGCGCTCCAACTCGCGGGATACCACAGCGATGGTTGCGAGTGGCGTACCCAATTGATGCGCGGCCGCCGCGGCGAGTGCACCTAGCGCCGAGACGCTCTGCTCGCGCGAGAGTGCTATCTGCGTCGCACCGAGTGCATTCGACATGCGCCGCGCTTCGCTGGCAACGCGCCAAGCATAAGCGGTGATGAACAGTGTCCCCAGCACCAAGGCAATCCAGAGCGCCAACAGATAAAGTTTTGGCAGCGCAGGTGCGTTACCGATCCAAGGCAGAGGTTGGTGCAGAAAGGCAACAATTGTGGCGCAAACGATTACTAACGCAGCGAGCGCGGCAGTGGAACGCAGGCCCAAAATAGTTGCTGAGATACCGGCTGGAACGAGGAAAAGGATAGCGAACGGATTCTCTAGCCCGCCGGTCAGAGAAATTAAAAAGGCAAGCTGGATGACATCGTAGGCCAGAAAAAGCGCCGCCTTGGAATCGCTAAGGCGGAAATCTGCAGGACGCAGCAGCGTTGCCATCAGATTGATCGTTGCTGACAATACGACGGCACCAAGTAATGGTTCCAGGTCAAGGGAAAACCCAAGCCAAAAATGCACCACCAATATACTGACGAATTGGCCGCTGACCGCGACCCAGCGAATCAAAATCAGAGTGCGTAGTCGCACATAAGGCGCTTCTGTTTGCCCTTCGCGGTGTCTTTCCGATTTCTGGGTTTTGGTCAAACTGTCATACCAGATATTGCAAAAATAGGTCTGAACTTGATCATGCGATGGATTAGCGGCAACGACAATTGGCCTCACTGGGTCGTTGCGGCGCTAGATTGGCGACTAGGTTAATCTGTCGGACCGCTAACACCGGCGCCTTTGAATGTTGCCATGCCATTATGTGTTGCTGCTGCTGCACGCACCAAGGCTGCGGCAAGGGCGGCGCCCGAACCTTCGCCGAGTCGCATGGAAAAATCGATCAACGGTGTTTGTCCAAGCTTTTCCAGCAGGTGGGTGTGGCCCGGTTCAACCGATTTATGTGCCACCAGGCAATGGGCGAGTGCATCTGGATTAGCGGCGTAGAGTGTTGCCGCGGCAGCGCTACAGGAAAAACCGTCGAGCATGACGGGCACGCGACCATGACGGGCGGCAAGTACCGCTCCCGCGATAGCTGAAAATTCGCGTCCGCCGATACAACGCAGCGTTTCAAGTGGATCCTTAAGGTTGTTTGCATGACGAGCCAGAGCCTCATCGATCGCTTCGGTCTTGCGTTGTAGGCCGGTATCGTCGATACCGGTGCCACGGCCTGCCCAATCCGTGCCTGACCCACCGAATAAGGCTGCCGATAGGGCGGCGGCGATGGTGGTATTGCCAATTCCCATTTCGCCGAGACAAACGAGGTCCGCGCCTATGTCAAGCGCGGCCATGCCCGCCCTCCAGGCGCGGAGGTTGGCTTCTTCGTCCATTGCAGCGTCCTGGGTCACGTCGGCGGTCGGCGTATCGAGAGATAGTGGGATGACGGTCAATGTCGCGCCGAGCCAATCACTAAGCTGATTTATCGCGGCGCCACCAGCGGTGAAGTTGTCCACCATCTGCAAAGTCACTTCGCTTGGATAGGCCGAAACACCGCGCGCTGCGATGCCGTGATTGGCAGCGAACACAATGATCTGGATGCGCTCAGCGCGAGGCGAACTATTGCCTTGCCAAGCAGCGAGCCATTCTGCGATTTTCTCTAGTCGGCCGAGCGAGCCGGCAGGTTTGGTAAGTATCGCTTGGCGCGCTCGTACCGCGTCGATCGCATCATTATCCGCGCACGGTATCGATTTAATGAGCTGGCGTAGCTCTTGTATAGACCGGGGCTGTTTGATCACGGGGATGGCCTTTCCTGTGCCAGTCGCAGAACCGCGCTTGGCGCTATGTCCAGCGTGACATATAACCTTCGGCGAGGACTCCCATAGAATATCAGTGGAGGCAAGGAAGAATGCCTTTCGACTCGGAGCCCGAGGGAAAATTCGAGCGGAGAATATTCTTCTCTGCGCGCGCTTGGTGGCAAGATTTTGGCAATGCGCTCCGCGTACTCACCCGCTTGCCCTTACCACACGAGGCACGGCGAAACGATTTTCCCCCAGAGGCTGACGGATATAGCGATGATCCCGCGCTTGAGGAAACGACAGCAGCACCTCGGCCTCTTGGCCGCGCAGTGCGTACCTTTCCGCTGATCGGTGGCCTGCTCGGAATCGCTGCCGGACTTGCTTTTGCCATTGCCACCGGTATTGGCTTGCCCGACCTTGTCGCCGGAGTTTTTGCTGTTGCGCTGCTAGCCCTTCTAACCGGCGCACTGCACGAGGACGGCCTCGCCGATATGGTGGACGGCTTTGGTGGAGGTCAGACGTCAGAGAAGAAGCTTGCCATCATGCGCGACAGCCGCATCGGTGCCTATGGCGTTATGGCGCTAATATTAGTGCTAGCGGCGAAGGTGGGTGCGCTCGCGGATTTAAGCGATATCGGCGTGGTTATGTCTGGTCTGATTTGTGCTGCGGCTTCCTCGCGTGCGGCCATGCCGGCGATGATGCGCTGGTTGCCTGCGGCGCGTAGTGACGGTCTTAGCGCTGGTGCCGGCGTTCCGCCTGCACAGCATGTCTGGACCGGCATTGTAATTGCGATCATATTGTCGGTGTTGCTGCTCGCCTGGTCAGGTTTGGTAGCACTCATTATCGCGGCACTGGCCACTTGCGTAGTCGGATTTCTGGCGCGGCGGCAAATCGGCGGTCATACTGGCGATGTGCTTGGCGGCACACAGCAGATCTCTGAACTCGTCTTTCTTCTCACTTTGGCAGCTATCCGATGAATACTTTGAACGATTTGACGGTCACCAGTTGGTGGTGGGTGCGCCACGCGCCCGTTACCAGCCATCACGGTCGGCTCTACGGCCAAAGCGATGTATTGGCTAATACGGAGGATCGTGCGGTCTTTGAGGGCTTGGCCGCGCGACTGCCCAAGGGTGCGCTTTGGGTCACTTCCCATCTTCAACGTACTCATCAGACCGCGAATGCCATTGCCGAGGCAGGTCATCCGGTTACGGAGCCTCTTATTGAGGAGGATTTTGCTGAGCAGAGCTTTGGCGACTGGCAGGGTCTCACCTATACCGAGATTGCTGCTGAGCGTGCGGGGCGCGATCATCCGTTCTGGATAGCACCTGCCGACTACACCGTGCCGGGGGGCGAGAGCTTCAGTCAGGTCGTGGATCGGGTCTCGGATGCGGTACAACGTATCAGTGAGCGGCATGCCGGACGCGATATCGTTGCTGTTGCTCATGGCGGCTCGATTCGTGCCGCCCTTGGCCATGCCCTTGGCATCTCGCCGGCACAGGCGCTTTCCTTCACCATCGATAACTGTTCAATGACCCGCATTGATGGCTTCCACCGCTCGGATGGCGGGCTCGACTGGTGCGTTGTTGGTGTTAATCTGCCGGCTAGCAAATCCGCTCTACATGGGGTAGTTTTTCCACCGAGGCGTTGAGTCAGGGAAGTCGGTGAAGCGCGCCCGAAGGTGCGCCACTCCGTCGCTGCCCCCGCAACTGTGAGCGGTGAGGCGGCTCCCATTTGCGCGGTAACTCTGCCGTGCACGCCACTGGCGGCGAAGGCTGCTGGGAAGGCGGGGAGCTAGCCTTTAACCCCGAGCCAGGAGACCTTCTCGGCGTCCTTTTGGAACAATCCTCGGAGGGAGGATAATGCCGCTTTCGACTTCTAAAGCAGGCAAGATACTGGTGCTCGGCGGCGCACGCTCGGGCAAGAGCAGATATGCGGAAGCTCTGCTAACGGGGCATGACGGTGCGCGCACCTATATAGCCACGGCGGAGGCGCGAGATGCTGAAATGGCGGTCCGCATCGATCAGCACCGAAAGCGCCGCGGGGCCGGCTGGTTAACGGTAGAACAGCCGCTCGATCTGTTGGCCGCGCTTGAGGCCAATTGCCTTCCAAATAACGCCGTGTTGGTCGATTGCTTAACGCTCTGGCTGAGCAACCTGATGGCCGCCTCACGCGATATTGTGGCGGAGACTGCTGGTCTCACAGCCGCCCTTAGTCGGCTGCCCGGCCGCGCAGTGCTGGTATCGAATGAGGTCGGCCTCGGCATCGTTCCGGACAATGACATGGCGCGTGAATTTCGCGATAATGCAGGCCGTCTCAACCAGGCGGTGGCAGAAGTAGCCGATGAGGTTGTATTCGTCGCCGCCGGCCTGCCCCTCAGGCTGAAGCCATGACAGAACCCAAGCTTCGCATCATCTCTCTATTGCCTAGCGCGACGGAGATCGTTTCCGCTCTTGGCCTCAGCACTCATATTGTCGGGCGTTCCCACGAATGCGATTGGCCGTGCGAGGTCCGGTCGCTGCCCGTTTGCACTCGCCCGCGCATCGCCCTCAATGTTACCAGCGCCGAGATTGATCGCCAGGTCTCCGATTATGCGGCACACGCCCTCAGCATTTACGAACTCGATTTCGATGTACTCCGAGCTGCGCGTCCGACACATATCATCACCCAAGACCAATGCGAGGTCTGTGCCGTTAGCCTTAAAGATGTTGAGGCGGCAATAGCCAGCGATATCGGCGGTGCGGTTGAAATCATCTCGCTCAATCCAACGCGCCTTGGTGAGGTCTGGGCTAGTATCCGCCAGACCGGACGGGCTCTCGGCGTCGACGCCGATAATCTCTGCCGCACGCTAGCCGGGCGCATCGCGCGCATAGCCGCTGGCGGCATGAGTGATTTTTCTGCGCCACCCTCGGTCGCCACCATCGAATGGAGCAATCCGCTGATGGCGGCGGGAAACTGGTTGCCAGAGCTAGTTGCCATAGCCGGTGGGCAAAATTTATTTGGCGATTCGGGGGAGCACTCACCGCGCCTCGAATTTTCTGATCTACAGGCCGCCGAACCCGATATTTTGGTATTTATGCCATGCGGCTACGGCCTCACAAAAACCGTCGAAGAGGCGGAGGCTCTGTTGACTGAGCCTCAATGGGCGGCGCTGTCGGCTGTGAAAAACGGACGGGCTTACGCGGTGGACGGCAATGCCTATTTCAACAGGCCGGGGCCTCGGCTGGTGGAATCGTCTGAAATCTTGGCGGAGATTTGTCAGCCTGAAACACATGATTTTGGCCATGAAGGAACCGGTTGGTACCGCCTCGCTGCTGCCACCGGAGCCGAGTAACAGGAAAAAAGCAAACATGAGCGAACGCAAAATTCCCACTACTGTCATCTCAGGTTTTCTTGGCGCCGGCAAGACTAGCTTGATCCGCCATGTGCTGGCGACGGCGAACGGTCGGCGCGTGGCGCTGGTGATCAACGAGTTTGGTGATCTCGGTATCGACGAAGCTATCCTGCGTGGCTGTGGCGACGAAACCTGCGAGGAGAGCGACATCGTCGAACTCGCCAATGGCTGCATCTGCTGCACCGTAGCGGATGATTTCGTCCCGACAATCGAGGCCTTATTGGCGCGTGATCCAGCGCCCGAACATATCGTTATTGAAACTTCAGGCCTTGCGCTACCCAAGCCACTCGTTGCCGCTTTCAACTGGCCGGAAATTCGCAATCGGGTAACCGTCGACGGCGTGGTCGCGGTGGTCGACGGCCCGGCTGTACACGACGGTAGGTTTGCTTCCGACCCGGCGGCTCTACAAGTCCAACGCGAGAGAGACGAAGCGCTTGATCACGAAAGCCCTTTGGAAGAGGTGTTTGAGGATCAGTTAGCCTGCGCTGACCTGGTGGTACTCAATAAGGTGGACAAACTTAGTGTTGATGAGCGTGCTCAAACACGCGCGCGATTGGCAGGTGAATTGCGAACCGGGGTTAAAATGGTTGAAGCTGAGCAGGCCCGTATTGACGCGAATATCCTCCTCGGCCTTGCTGCTGCCGCGGAGGACGATCTTGCAGCGCGCCCCTCCCATCACGACGTGTTCGACGGCGAACATGATCATGATGAATTCGACAGCTTCGTGCTCAGCCTTGGGCCTGTAGCTGACCCAGACGAGCTGGAGGCGCGGCTACTTTCTGCTATCTCTGATCATGACATCTTGCGTATCAAGGGTTTCGTCAATGTGCCAGGCAAACGCCGCCGCCATGTGGTGCAGGCGGTTGGAAGTCGTATCGACAGATACTTTGATCGCGATTGGGATGCCAACGAGACGAGGCAAAGCCGTCTCGTCATAATTGGCCTCAGTCCTCTCGACCGCGCCGGCATAGGCGCCGAGTTGGGCGGAGTTTAAGGGTCGTCAATGCATCTTTTGGCGGCACAGCCCGGTGGAATCGCTGACGGCAGCGAGGCGATCGACCTCGGTCAAAGTCCGGGAGATATTGTTTTGGCCTCCGCCGCCGATACAGAACTCGCTTGCTTCGCCCGTGCTCAGACTTCCCTCGGTGAGGATGCGCCGAGCCTGCGTCTCGCTAATCTGATGAACCTCGCTCACAACCTTTCGGTTGATACCTGGCTGGAGACCACCGTCTCCGGTGCACGACTGGTTATCGTTCGTCTGCTCGGTGGCGAGAGTTATTGGCCCTACGGTGCCGAACTGTTGACAGAGTTTTGTATCAAGCGAAACATCGCCCTTGCTTTCCTGCCCGGCGACGATAAGCCCGACAGCGAGCTAGCTTCCCGAGCCACTCTATCGCGGGAGGCCTGTGAACGGCTGTGGCGTTATTTCATTCATGGCGGGCTAGAAAATGCTGTCGAATGTTTACGCTACAGCGCAAACTTGATCGGCCGGCCAACCACATGGCGCGAACCAGCACCCCTCGCTCGGGCCGGGCTCTACTGTTCGGGTATTGAGGCGATCGAACTGGACGAGATCACCGCCACGCGTGCCAGGGAGGACCGCCCACTCGCGCTTATCATATTCTATCGTGCGCTAGTGCAGGCGGCGGACACCGCGCCGATTGACGCTCTACTAGCTGCCTTGGAGGCGTGTGGGTGTGCCACGGTGGCAATGTTTGTCTCTAGCCTCAAGGATCCGCCCTCCGCGCGCTTCGTCGAAACCGTGCTTGATGCCACCGCGCCCGACATTATTCTGAACGCTACCGGCTTTTCTGTTTCGCGTCCGGGCGCGGTACAGTCGAGCCCGCTCGACCGATCCGGCGTTCCGATCCTACAGGTAGTGTTGTCCGGAAGTACAGAAGCCGCCTGGGCGGATGGCACGCGTGGTCTCTCTGCACGTGACATTGCGATGAATGTGGCGCTGCCGGAAGTGGATGGACGCATCTTGAGCCGCGCTGTTTCGTTCAAGAGTGAGCGCCGATTTGATGCTTCGACTGAGTATGGCATCGTCGCGCATGCGCCTCGCCCCGACCGCGTTGATTTTGTTGCCAAGCTCGCAGCCAATTGGGCACGCCTCGCGCGCTCAGGCGCGTGTGATCGCCGAGTTTGTCTGGTGCTCGCTAACTATCCCAACAAGGATGGTCGCATTGGGAATGGGGTCGGTCTCGATACCCCTGCAAGTACTGTCAACCTGCTTGAAGCCTTGCAGGCAGGAGGTTATCGCCTGGAAGGCCTACCGAAAAATAGCGCGGAACTGATGGCGGCGCTGCAGGCCGGCCCGACCAACGCTCACCAACCGTATTGCAAATCCTCTGGCGGCGTGCGCCTTAGTCTGGAAAACTACCAGCAATATCTCGAGAATCTCAATCACGATGCACGAGCGCGGGTCACTGAGCGTTGGGGTGTGCCGGAGAATGATCCCTTCTTCCGGACCGACGAACAAGGATTCTTGTTGCCGGTACTTACACTCGGCAATGTTGCCGTGGCAATCCAGCCGGCGCGTGGATACAATATTGACCCGGCGGGTAGTTATCACGACCCCGACCTGCCGCCGCCGCACGGCTATCTCGCCTTCTATGCCTGGATACGCTGTGCCTTCGATGCCCATGCCGTGGTACATCTCGGCAAGCATGGAAATCTTGAATGGCTGCCCGGTAAGGCGCTGGCACTTTCCGCTGCCTGCTTTCCGGAGGCGGCTCTTGGTCCCTTACCGCATATCTATCCCTTTATCGTTAACGATCCGGGCGAGGGCAGTCAGGCCAAGCGCCGTTCCTCCGCTGTAATCGTTGATCATTTGACACCGCCGCTTACCCGCGCCGAGAGCTACGGCCCGCTTCGGGAGTTGGAGGCTCTGGTTGACGAATATTACGAAGCGAGCCAGCTCGATCCGCGCCGCTGCGCGCCCCTCGCAGACCACATCCTCGAAATTGCGCGCTGTGAGGGAATCGATATGGATTGCGGCATCGCGCCGGAAGACGGTTGTAGCGCGGCACTCACCAAGCTTGACGCCTATATGTGCGAGCTAAAGGAAATGCAAATCCGCAATGGTCTGCATATTTTTGGTGAAGCGCCTGAGGGCATTCTCCGGCGCGATCTACTACTTGCGCTCGCGCGCAGTCCGCGTGGAGCGGGCGAAAGTGACACCTCTTTGTCGCGCGCGCTTGCGGCCGATCTCGGTCTTGATTTTGATCCACTCGACTGTGACATGTCGGCGCCTTGGAAGGGTCCGCGCCCGGAAGTTCTGAAGGGTAATGATGTTTGGCGCAGTTATGGCGACAGCGTTGAGCGCATAGAATTGCTTGCCGCGGAACTCATTTCCGGCGCACGCGAGCTAGAGAACGAATGGCATCGCACTCGCACCGTTCTTGAGGAAGTGCGTGATAGGATAGCGCCGGCGCTTGACGTCAGCGGGGCAAATGAGATCTTGGGCATCACGCGCGGCCTTGCCGGGCGTTTCGTTGCGCCAGGGCCGTCCGGTGCGCCAAGCCGGGGGAGGCCCGAAGTGTTACCCACTGGGCGTAATTTCTATTCCCTCGACAGCCGCGCTGTGCCGACACCGGCAGCCTGGCAGCTTGGCTGGAAATCAGCCCAGAGATTAGTGGAATACCACGCCCAGCGTCATGGAGATTGGCCGAGGAGTATGGCTATCAGCGCCTGGGGTACCTCCAACATGCGCACAGGCGGTGACGACATTGCCCAAGCTCTTGCCTTGATGGGTGTTCGCCCGCGTTGGGAGACCGCGAGTGGCCGCGTGATCGGTTTCGAAATTCTACCGCTCACGCTCTTAGATCGCCCGCGAGTCGACGTCACCCTGCGCATTTCCGGTTTTTTCCGCGACGCCTTTCCCGCCTTAATAGATCTCTTCGATTCGGCGTCGCGCGCGGTCGCCGCCCTAGACGAAAGCGAGGAATATAATCCGCTTGCTGCATCGGTTGCGCGGGAAGTAGCGGATTTTATCGAAAGTGGGGAAGCACCCGACGTGGCGGTGCGCCGTGCGGGCTGGCGCGTGTTTGGCTCTAAGCCTGGTGCTTATGGCGCGGGTCTTCAGGCTCTCTTCGATGAGGGCGGCTGGCATGGGCCGGAGGATTTGGCGGATGCCTATCTAGCTTGGGGCAGTTGGGCTTACGGCCAGGGTGCGGAAGGTGAGGCGGAACGAGCCGGTTTTGAGCGGCGCCTTGGCGCCGTCGAGGCGGTGGTGCAGAATCAGGACAATCGCGAACATGATCTCCTCGACAGTGATGATTATTACCAGTTCGAGGGTGGTCTGGCTGTAGCGGTAACGGCGCTATCGGGCCGCACACCGGTGAGCTATCACAATGACCACTCGCTGCCTGAAAGCCCGAGGATCCGCACTCTCGAAGAAGAAATTGGTCGCGTAGTTAGGGCGCGCGCGGTCAACCCAAAATGGCTCACCGGTATCATGCGCCATGGTTACAAGGGGGCTTTCGAGATTGCTGCTACATTAGACTATCTCTTCGCCTTCGCCGCCACCACTGGGGCGGTTAAGAATCACCATTTTGACGCGTTATTCAACGCCTATATCGCCGATGAGAAGGTGCGCACTTTCATGGCTAAGTCCAATCCGGCAGCACTCAAGGAGACGGCCGCCAAGTTCGCCGAGGCGCTCCGCCGTGATCTTTGGAAACCGCGCTCCAATCGGGCGCATGATCTTCTCGAACAGTTGAGCCAGGCGAATTATGGGGAGGCGGCGCAATGAGCAATAAGAAACAAATGAGTGAGGCAGAACGAGATCGCCATCATGCCGAGCGCATGAGCAAGCGCAAGGCCGCGCGTGAACGCATGCTCGCCACCAAGACCAAGGAAATGGGTCTTCTGATGGTCCATACTGGAAAAGGTAAAGGTAAATCGACCGCGGCATTCGGCCTCGCTATGCGCGCCATGGGTAACGGCATGCGTGTCGGCATCGTGCAGTTTGTCAAGGGCAAGTGGCAGACCGGCGAGCGCGTTATATTGGAGAAATTTCCCGAGCTGGCGACCATTCGCACCATGGGCGAGGGCTTTACCTGGGACACCCAGGACCGCCAGCGCGACATCACCGCGGCCAAGGTCGCGTGGCAAACGGCCTGCGAGATGATGACCGACGAGCGCTATGATCTAATCATTCTCGACGAACTCAACATCGTGCTACGTTACGATTATTTAGCGGTTGAAGAAATTGTTTGCACCTTGAAGGAGCGGCGCGACGACCTCCATGTGGTCGTCACTGGACGCAACGCTAAGGACGAATTGATTGAGGCCGCCGATCTGGTGACTGAGATGGGTGAGATCAAACATCACTTTAAGGCTGGCGTAAAAGCGCAAACTGGCATCGAGTATTGAGGCGGCGATGGCCGCATCTACACCCTCTCTCATGCTGCAAGGAACCGGCTCCCATGTGGGGAAATCCCTGCTCGTGGCGGGCTTATGTCGCGCCTACCGCAATCGCGGTATTGAGGTACGACCGTTCAAGGCCCAGAACATGTCGAATAACGCGGCGGTGAGCGAATCGGGCGCTGAAATTGGGCGCGCACAGGCCCTCCAAGCACGCGCTGCTGGCGTGGCGCCGACCAGTGATATGAACCCTGTACTTCTCAAGCCGGAAAGTGAAACAGGTGCGCAGGTGGTTATTCAGGGCAAGGTGAGCGGGCGGGCTGATGCACGCGCCTATCACAAACTGAAGCCCACCCTAATGCCCGCTGTGCTCGAGAGCTTTGAACGCCTTGCCATTGACGCCGATCTGGTGCTGGTCGAGGGCGCAGGCAGTCCGGCGGAAATCAATTTGCGGGACGGCGATATTGCGAATATGGGCTTCGCCCTGTCGGCTAGTGTCCCGGTCCTTCTTGTTGGCGATATTGAGCGAGGCGGGGTGATCGCTAGCTTGGTCGGCACCTATGCACTTTTGGAAGATAGAGAGCGCGCGCTTATCAAGGGGGCAATTGTCAACAAATTCTTCGGTGATGTGAGCTTGTTCGACGATGCCCTGCCAGTGATCGAGGAGGCGCTCGGTGCACCCTGTCTCGGCGTTGTGCCATATTTCACACAAGCTCACTTCTTGCCGGCTGAAGACGCGGTCGACCTCGATGGCGCATGCACGCATCTTGTCTCAGAAGGTAGGCGCACCATTCGCATCACCGTTCCGCGGCTGTCGCGAATCGCTAATTTTGATGATCTTGATCCGCTCCGCGCCGAGCCTGATGTCGATCTGACGATCATAGAGCCAGGCCGGGCTCTGCCGGGTAATGCGGACCTTGTGCTGTTGCCTGGCTCCAAGGCCACGCGCGCCGATCTCGCCTATCTTCGCGCGCAAGGTTGGGATATCGATATTGCCGCTCATATCAGGCGTGGTGGCAGTCTGCTTGGCCTCTGCGGCGGTTATCAGATGCTCGGTAAGATCGTTGCTGACCCTGCTGGTATCGAAGGTGAAGCGGGTGCCTCCGAAGGTCTCGGATATCTCGATGTCACGACGCAGCTAGCCGGTGAGAAGCGACTCCAAGCCGTAATCGGGCGCGAATTCGAAAGCGGCGAAGAAGTGCATGGTTATGAAATGCACATGGGCGTTACTGATGGGCCTGACCGGGCACGCCCCCTGTTGGAGCTTGCCTATGGCGCGGAGGGTGCGCGCTCTGACGACGGCAAGGTCGCCGGAAGTTATGTCCATGGGATATTTGCTGCCGACGGCTTCCGCCACGCGTATCTCAACCGCATTGCCAATCGCCGACGATCCGGTGTCCTTTGGGAAGCGCGCGTGGATGAGACCCTGAATGCGCTCGCCAATCATCTTGAGAACGCGCTGGATCTCGGCCAGCTGATGGAGATTGCTCGTGGTCGTTGAATTCCCCTCAGCGCAATTGCAGAAGTGTCGCCATCAGTGCCACCAGAGCGGCTATGAGCAAACAGGCTACCACGAAAAGTGCCATCATACGGCGGATATCCCTCGGCGTCGCATCTGTCCGTCCATCGCCGAGCCATTCGGACTTGGTGACGTCTCCAGCATAGCGCGTCGGACCAATCAGCGCGAGGTCAAGCGCGCCGGCGCTCGCTGCTTCAGGCCAACCGGCATTGGGCGAGGCATGCTTCCTAGCGTCACGAAACATGATGCAGAGCGCCTTTTTCGGTGCCGCCTCCGGTACGAAGCACGCGGCGATCACCAGCGTCGTGCCGGCAAGTCGCGCGGGCAGCCAGTTCACCGCATCGTCAAGCCGCGCCGCGACCATGCCGAATGCCGCATAGCGCTCGTTGTTGTGGCCGATCATGCTGTCCATGGTATTGATTGCCTTATATGCCATCAAACCTGGCAGGCCGAGCAGGAGATACCAGAACACGGGTGCCACCACACCGTCGGAATAGCTCTCAGCGCAGCTTTCTATTGCTGCGCGGGCGACACCATGCTCGTCAAGCTCCTCGGTTTCGCGGCCGACAATCTGCGCTACCGTTTTGCGCCCGCCCACTATGCCGTCCTGATTGAGGGCGCGGAGGACGCGGAGCGTATGGCGCATCATGCCATGTTGCGCCAGCAAAAGGCTGACCAGTGTCAGTTCGATGACCCATCCATAGGGAAAGGTGCTGACGAAATTTGCTGCGGCCCAACCGGCCAGGATGCTCAGGCCCACAATGGAGAGCACTACGCAGAGACCGAGGATAATGCGTTTGTCCTTGCTTTGTTTGGCGCGATTGACGTGGGTGTCGAGGAAGTGAATGGTGGCGCCAATCAGCCGAACCGGATGGGGCAGCCAGCGTGGGTCGCCGATCAGCCAATCGAGTGCGAGTGCGATCAACAGCAATATGGCGGCGCCCGGCCCCATCGCCCAGTCGAGATCGACGAGCGAAGGCAACTGCCACACGCCCCATATATATCCCGTGAAATCCATGGTGCGAGCATGGGTGCGCGAACGCCAACCGTCAACGGAACAAAGAAACGAGACGAGAAATGATAGAGCCCGCCATTCTGATCTGTGGTCATGGCAGTCGCGATGTTGAGGCGATCTCCGAATTCGAGGCGTTGACCGCGCATATCGCTCGCCATCTACCCGAACGCCAGGTGGCGCACGGCTTTCTCGAATTTGCCCGGCCGACCATCAGTGAGCGGCTTGACGATTTACGCGTCGCTGGCGTGCGAGATGTGCACGCCGTCCCCGGCATGCTGTTTGCCGCAGGTCATGCAAAGAACGATATTCCCTCCGTGCTCAACGATTATGCGGCACGCCATCACGGGTTTTCCATATTCTATGGCCGCGAACTAGCAGTCGATCTCAAGCTCCTAGCCGCTGCGCAGGAGCGCATCAAGACCGCTGAAACATTCGCGGGCAGCAGTATTCCTCGCGCCGAGACTCTACTCGTCGTGGTTGGTCGCGGCACCAATGACCCTGATGCTAATTCCAACGTCTCCAAGGTCACACGCATGCTCTGGGAGGGCATGGGCTTCGGCTGGGCCGAGACCTGCTATTCGGGCGTAGCTCAGCCGCTCGTCGGAGATGCGCTGAGTCGGGTCGTTCACCTTGGCTATCAGCGCATCATCGTTTTTCCCTATTTCCTCTTTACCGGAGTCCTGGTGAAGCGCATCTACTCAATTGCTGACGAATTTGCTTTACGACATCCTGAGGTTGAAGTCGTCAAGGCGGAATATCTTAACGATCATCCGCTGGTCATTGATTGCTTTCTGGAGCGACTCGATGAGATTCCTCGCGGTGACAATTTGATGAACTGCCAGCTTTGCAAATATCGTGAGCAGATCATTGGCTATGAAAAAGACCAGGGTGCGCCACAGATAGGCCATCATCATCATGTCGAAGGTATTGGTACTGACGCTGAACATCAACATGGACACGACCATCATGACCACCGCCACCTAGATGAGTCGGACAATAATGACTGACTATGTGCACGACCCTGCAGAGATCACGCGGCTATCCTTCGCCGTGATTCGACGCGAGGCTGACCTTTCGCGTCTACCTGCCGATATCGAACACATGGCGCTCCGCATGATTCATGCTTGTGGCATGGTCGATCTGTCAGACGACCTTGCCTTTTCATTGGGCGCGGGTGACGCGGGTCGTGATGCTCTGGCGAAGGGTGCACCGATCTTCACCGATGTAGAAATGGTCGCCCAAGGAATCGCTACCCGCCGTTTATCGGCAGGAAACGAGGTGATTTGCATGTTGAACGAAAATGACGTGGAAGCTCGCGCGCGCGCGGCAGGCATAACCCGTTCGGCGGCGGCCGTCGAACTGTGGCAGCCTAGACTTGCCGGTGCAATTGTCGCCATCGGCAATGCGCCGACCGCGCTTTTCCGATTGTTGGAAATTCAAGCCAGAGAGTCTGCGCGGCCAGCGCTAGTGATCGCCACACCGCCGGGCTTTGTCGGTGCTGTGGAATCGAAGGAGGCATTGATCGCTAACAATCTCGATCTGCCTTATGTTGCGCTTAAGGGCCGGCGCGGCGGCAGTGCACTTGCTGCCGCCGCTGTCAATGGACTCACCCTCGGGGAGGGTGTGGCTTGAACACTCACTGGCTTACCGTAATTGGCTTAGGTGAAGACGGGCTTGATGCTTTATCGCCGTCGAGTCGTGTTCTGATCGAAAACGCTGAGGTGCTGCTTGGCGGCAAGCGTCATCTCGCCATGATACCTGAGGGTGGTGCCGAGCGTTTGACCTGGCGTGTGCCGTTGTTGGACACAATGGCAGATATCGAGGCACGACGCGGCAAGCGGTTCGTTGTCTTGGCGACCGGCGATCCGATGCATTACGGGGTTGCTGTCACTCTGGCGCACCATTTCGCAGCAGAAGAAATGCTGGTTCTACCGACCGCAGGCGCTTTAAGCCTGGCTTGTGCACGCATGCGTTGGCCGGTTTCAGAAGTCGAATGCTTGACTTTACACGGCCGTCCGATTGAAACCCTACGCGCCTATCTGGCACCAGAAAATCGATTGGTAATCCTCTCTCATGACGGTTCCACGCCCGATGCCGTGGCCGCCGAACTCAAAGCTGCTGGCTATGGCGCGAGCGAGATGAGCGTGTTTGAACATATGGGAGGCGATTTGGAGCGGCGCATCGATGGGCAGGCAGATAGTTGGCCAAATCAGGAAATTGCCGATCTCAACAGTATAGCTGTGTGCTGCAATGGTGGCAGCCGGGCTCGGCGCTATTTTGGCGCGCTGGGCCTGCGCGATCGCGCCTTTGAAAATGATGGTCAACTTACCAAGCGTGAAATTCGCATGCTTACCCTGGGCTCGCTTGTGCCTGCTCCCGGCGCGCTCCTTTGGGACATCGGTGCTGGCTCTGGCTCGGTCGCTGTCGAATGGATGCTGAGTGCGCGCGGTGCTGAGGCCGTTGCTATCGAGCGTAACGAAGAGCGGGTTGCGTGCATCGCCCGTAACGCTTTGGCGCTTGGTGTGCCAACGCTTAAACCGCTGCATGGCGATGCCCCCGAAGCAACCGAACTACTACCTGCTCCGAACGCAATTTTCATCGGTGGCGGTTTTGGCGTTCCGGGTATGGTTGAAACCTGCTGGGCGCGGCTTAAGCCGGGCGGTCGTATGGTGGCTAATGCCGTTACTCCAGAAAGTGAGGCCCTGCTCACACGTTGGCGTGATGAGCTCGGTGGCAATCTGGTGCGCATTAACATCTCGCGCGCTAAGGGTGTTGGCCATAGTACCATTTGGCGCCCGCTTTCGCCGATCACCCAATGGGCGGTGATTAAGGATTAAGGAATGACAAACAAGACCAACAATAAGACGGGCACGCTGTATGGCCTTGGCGTCGGGCCGGGCGACCCAGAACTACTAACCCTGAAGGCACTCCGTATTCTGCGTACGGTGCCTGTGCTGGTCTATCCCGCGCCGGTGGAAGGCGAGAGCATGGCGCGTGCTATTGCTGCTGAGCACCTGCCCGGTGGGCAGGCGGAGATTGCCATTCGCATGCCACTCGATGCGGCGCGCTTCCCGGCTGAGGAAATTTATGCAGCCGCTGCGGGCGAGATCGCTGAGCATTTGCGTAGCGGGCACGATGTTGCAGTGTTGTGCGAAGGCGATCCGTTTTTTTATGGCTCCTTCATGTATCTCTTTGCCCGCCTTACAGGTGAACATGAGATCAAAATCGTGCCCGGTGTCTCTTCGCCGATGGCTTGCGCCGCTGCACTGCATGCACCGCTCGCCGCTCGAGACGATGTACTCAGCATATTGCCGGCGCCGCTAGACGAAAAGGTTCTGTGGGAGCGACTCAAAACCTGCGACGCGGCGGCCATTGTCAAGGTTGGACGCCATATCAGCAAGGTGCGTCGCGTGCTGGTTGATCTAGATCTCGAGACGCGGGCGCGCTATATTGAGCGCGCTAGCCTTGCCGCTGAACGCATCATACCGCTATCCGAGGCGGATGACCCTGCACCTTACTTTTCTATGATTTTGGTGCACCGGCGCGGCGAGGCCTGGGCATGAGACGGCCCGCGATCATCCTGCTTGGGTCATCAGGGCTGGAAACCGCGAAACGTGCAGTAGAGGTATTTCCCGGTGCTGAGTTGCACGGTTACGCCAAACGGGTGGATCAAGCGGATGTGCACTTCGACGATATCGCTCGCCACCTCGCAATGCTCTTCCTCGCTGGGCAACCGATTGTCGTCATTGCCTCGGCCGGTATCGTCATCCGCTGCTTGGCACCCCATCTCAGCGACAAGAGAACCGAGCCTCCGGTCGTCGCCCTCGCCGAGGACAGCAGCCATGTTGTGCCACTCCTTGGTGGGCACCGCGGCGCAAACCGCATGGCTAGGCAATTGGCTGAAGCGCTCGGCGGGGTTGCCGCGATCACGACGGCGGGGGATGTAGGTCTAGGCTTTTCCCTCGATGACCCGCCAGAAGGTTTGCAATTGGAGCCGGGTAGTGCGGTAAAGAAAGTGATGGCCGCACTCTTGGCAGGCGATGCAGTGGCGCTTGATGATGCGCACGGTCTTGGCGACTGGTTACGAGAGGCCCCGGTGCGCTTCGAGGCGGATGCGCCACTCCGCATTGCCATATCGGAGTGTGCCGACCAGCGGGGCGATGTCACTCTTCGTCCGTCGACATTGGCCGTCGGCATCGGGTGCGAGCGCGGTACAGAGGCAGCGGAAATTGCAGCGCTCCTCGATCAGACGCTGGATGCCGCTGGGCTAAGCCCACTCTCAATCGCGTGCCTTGCCTCAATCGACGTCAAGATGGATGAACCCGGCTTGTATGCTGAAGCGCAGGAGCGTGGTCTGCCGCTTCGATTCTTTGATGCTAAACGACTCGAGGAGGAGACGCCGCGACTTACCGAACCGTCGGACGTTGTCTTCCGCGCTGTCGGCTGTCATGGCGTTGCTGAGGCTGCCGCTCTGGCCTGTACCGGCGATGACGGAAAACTAATCGTTGCCAAAAGCAAATCTACTCGCGCGACATGCGCTGTGGCGCGGGCGTGCCGACACATACACCCTAAAAATATTGGGCGCGGCTTCGGGCGGCTGACCATCGTTGGTCTCGGCCCTGGTGCTGCTGAATGGCGTACGCCGGCGGCAAGTGTAGCGCTTTCTCGGGCGCGTGATGTGGTTGGCTATGGAGCTTATTTCGATCTTGCCAAGCCGCTTTTACCTGATGTCGTGCGGCACGAGTTTGACTTGGGCGAAGAAGAGTTGCGGGTACGTGCCGCGCTCGATCTTGCGGCTCAGGGGCGCGAGGTGGCGTTAATTTCCTCAGGCGATGCCGGTATTTACGGCATGGCGTCGCTTGCCTTCGAACTGGTGGATGAAGTGGGGTTGCCCGGGTGGAGTGGCGTTAAAATCTTGGTGGAGCCTGGCATTTCGGCGTTGCAGGCGGCGGCGGCACGGGTCGGTGCGCCACTCGGCCATGATTTTTGCGCCATTTCACTGTCGGACCTGTTGACTCCCTGGGCAGTTATCGAGGAGCGACTGCGGGCAGCGGCTGCGACGGATTTCGTTACTGCTCTCTATAACCCTGCATCTAAAAACCGCCGGGAGGGGTTGGTGCGGGCGGTGAAAATCTTTGCTGCCGAGCGTCCCGCCGATTGCCCAGTGGTCGTTGCGCGCAACCTCGGCCGGGCGGAAGAGCACGTAAAAATCATAAACCTAGATAATTTTGAACCCAATTCGATCGATATGCTTACTCTGGTAGTGATCGGAGGGCGAAAAAGCCGTGCTATGGAGACCGGCGACGGTCGGCGTGTTTACACGCCACGAGGCTATGGGGCGGATTCAGAACCCAAGCCAAAGCCAAAGCACAAGCAAAAGTATAAGTATAAGTATAAGTATAAGATCTCATGACTGTACATTTCATCGGCGCCGGTCCTGGCGCGCCCGACCTGATGACAGTGCGCGGCTTGGAGTTGTTGCGCACGGCGCCGTTAGTGCTGTTTGCCGGGTCACTCGTCCCTGAGGCAGTCATCGCAGAGGCTCAGGAATCCGCCAGGCTGATCGATACCGCGCCGCTCACCCTCGACGAAATCATTACTCATATTGAATCCGCTAATGCTATCGGGGAGGACGTCGCGCGGCTTCATTCCGGTGATCCCTCGCTATACGGTGCCATTGCCGAGCAGATTCGCCGTCTTAGAGCTCTCGGTATCCCTTATGACATTACCCCCGGTGTGCCAGCCTATGCAGCGGCGGCGGCGGCGCTAGGTTGTGAACTGACCCTACCTGGCGTCGTGCAGAGTGTCATCTTGACCCGGACCTCCGTGCGTGCTTCTGCCATGCCCGAGAGTGAGGATTTGGCGGTTTTGGGAGCCAGTGGTGCTACGCTTGCCATTCACCTGTCTATCAACAACCTCGCTAGGGTGGTTCGTACCCTGATGCCCTATTATGGCGCTACTTGCCCAGTTGCCATTGCCTATCGTGTGAGTTGGCCCGATGAGAAGTTGATCCGCGGCACCCTCGGCGATATTCGTGAAAAGGTGAAGCTGCTAGGTCTCACCCGCACTGCACTCATCCTTGTCGGCAGAGTACTTAACGCTAATGATTTCGAGGACAGTAAACTCTACCACCCAGCTCATCACCATGTATTGCGTCCTATATCCGATGGCGATCCAAATTAGCTTTTCAACTCTTTCATTAACCAACTTAACGCTGCGTCGGTGCTACCTACGGCCTCGCCCGGGGGTGGGTCGGGGCGGCGCACCATAACGACTGGGAGGCCGAGGGTGCGGGCGGCGTCGATCTTCCCCCGGGTGGCCTCGCCGCCACTTGCCTTCGTGACGACTAGGTCAATGCGATGTTGCTCTAACAGACGACGTTCGCTCGCCGTATCGAACGGTCCGCGCCCCATTACAAACTTGGCCCGTAATAAAGGGATGGGTGTCTCCAGCGGTGTAATCAGACGCACCAGACACCAGATCTCTCGCAATTCTGAAAAGAATTGGAGCGAACGAGTCCCGACGCTGAGAAATATGCGGCTGCCAAGTTTGGGCACAAGCATTGCTGCTGCTGCCATATCGACCACCTCATGCCAATGGTCACCTGCTTCAGCCTGCCAAGGTGGACGCAGGAGAGCGCAGCGCGGCGTTCCTGTGGCGGCGGCAGCAAGCGCGGCATGTCGTGAGATTTGTGTCGAAAACGGATGGGTGGAATCGATAAGAAAATCGATTTTCTGGTCACGCAGGTAACGCGCGAGGCCCTCATCTCCACCAAAGCCACCAACACGCACCTCGCCAACCGTCCTGGCTGGATTGTGAGTCACTCCGGCGAGGGAGTAGATCACTCGAAGCTCACTACCCCATTTTTCCTCTGTTGCGCGGGCAAGATGCAGCGCATCTCCGGTGCCGCCGAGGATTAGGAGAGTGCGTTTACGATTCGTCATTGGGTCCTGCCCGACCAAGTAGTCCTCCGTCGCGGCCGAAGATCACAACATCAGCGGAAATTTTCTCGTTCGCTATTGTTTCCCGAACTACATTGAGCGCCCTTTTCGCGATATTATCAGCGAGCGGTAGGTCACCGGCAAGCGCGAGGAGCGCACCAGCTGAGTGCGCTGTCTTGGCTCTACCGAGCAAGTCCACTGGCGCGCCAAGTTCCGCGAGTTGGCAGCTGAGCGCAGCAATATCCACCTCACTCCGCCCTGAATGCAGATCCATATGGCCCTGGGCGAGCTTCGAGATCTTGGCGAAGCCGCCGGCGATGGTTACGCGTGGGACGGGATGCTTGCGAAGGTATTTGAGAAATCCCCCGGCGAAATCCCCCATCTCCAGTAGCGCCTGCTCCTCCAAACCGTAAAGGGTACGCACGGCAGATTCAGATATTTTTCCTGTTGTTCCCGCCACATGTCTCAGTCCCCCCGCACGCGCTACATCGACCCCACGGTGAATGGAAGCGATCCAGGCGGCGCAGGAATAAGGGGTAACAATGCCTGTCGTGCCAAGGATAGAAAGCCCACCCTTAATTCCAAGCCGTGCATTTAAAGTGTGCTCTGCGAGCCGCTCTCCACCCACCACCGAGACGGTAATTTCCACATTCCCTGGCGCATTATGCTTGGCGGCGAGTTCAGCGATTTCCTGGCACATCATTTGTCTTGGCACAGGGTTGATGGCGGGCTCGCCAACGGGTACGGGCAAGCCAGACAACGTCACAGTGCCAACGCCTTCGCCCGCACGGAAGCGGACGCCCGTGCCCGCTCCAATCGTTTCGACGGTAGCGCGGATTAGCGCGCCATGAGTAACGTCCGGATCGTCGCCGGCATCCTTGACGATGGTGGCCATGGCACAACAGTCACTGTGGAAGACCGACTCGTGCAAGGAAAAGCACGGTGTCTCGCCGCGTGGCAGGGTAATGCTGATCGGATCCTCGAAACGCCCGGTTAAGAGCGCGCCGTAGGCTGCCTTGGCTGAAGCCGTGGCACAGGCGCCGGTAGTCCAGCCCTTGCGTAGGGTGCGTGTGTTTTCGCGGTCAGAGAAGTTGGTGTCGGCCATTGTGGCAGTTTAACTCGCCGCCCCCCCTTAACGGGTGTAAAATCGCACCATGTCTGGTCGCAGCTATAACATTCCCACATTACCTGATTTCGAGCCCGGCAGTGTCTGGCTAGTTGGTGCTGGGCCGGGCGACCCCGGCCTCTTATCGCTACTCGGCTGTCATGCTCTTAGTACGGCGGATGATGTCGTCTATGACGCCTTGGTCGGCGAGGGCATCCTGGCGCTGGCCGGCGCCAATGCCAAGCTGCATTATGCCGGTAAGCGGGGCGGCAAGCCCTCCGCCAATCAGGCTGATATCAGCGACAAGTTGATTTCCTTGGCCCGAGCCGGACGCAAGGTGCTTCGCCTCAAGGGGGGAGACCCTTTCATCTTTGGGCGAGGCGGTGAGGAGGCATTGGCACTTGCTGCGGCGGGCGTGCCGTTCCGACTTGTGCCTGGCATCACTGCAGCGGTGGCGGGTCTCGCCTATGCCGGTATTCCGATCACCGACCGACGGGTCAACTCGGCGGTTACCCTGATTACTGGCCATGAGTCCGGCGGAGGGCCACCCGAGGGGTTAGATTGGTCGGCGCTTTCATCGGGCGCGCCGGTGCTGATCCTCTATATGGCGCTTAGGCATCTGGCCTGGATCGCCGAGCGCTTGATGGCCGCCGGACGTGCTGGAAATACGGCAGTGACCCTTGTTGCCAAGGCGACGCTTGCCGATCAACAGATCGTCGAAACCACACTGGAGTGCGCCGCCGAGGACGCTGCAAAGGCCCATCTCGAAGCACCGTCAATTATTGCTGTCGGTGACGTGGTAGGTTTGCGTGCGGCGCTTGATCCTGCTGCAACTCCCGAAGCTCGCGCCCGGGCGGCGCTGAAATTCCTGGCATCACGAGACGCGGAAGAGGCGGTCCGATAGCTGGCGCGCCGCTTGATGCGCGCTTTCTAGACGCTTATCTTTGCGATTGATATGGATTTCTTACGTTGGCAAAAACCTCGCCATAACGACGGTCTCGATAAATACCGAGATCCGCGCAGCCTGCGCCGAAATCCGCTCGTCTGGGTCGCGGTAATTGGCGCTATAGTGCTCTACACCCAGACCGATAGTAACTCATTTTTCGGAAATCTGAACGACGCTCAGCTTGAAGCCAATCAGCTTGGTGATATCGGGGGCTCGTTCACTTTGACTGATCACACCGGCCAGAGGGTAACCGATCAGGATTTCCGGGGCAGTTTCATGTTGGTCTATTTTGGTTACAGCTATTGCCCCGATGTTTGCCCAACCGATCTGTTGGTTATGAGCCATGCAGTGGATATGCTGGGTGACGCCGGAGAAAAGGTACAGCTGGTCTTCATTACCGTTGATCCAGCGCGCGATACGGTCTCATCGCTCGCAGATTATGTGCCGAATTTCCATCCGCGCCTGAAGGGATTGACTGGGAGTGAGGCTGAGATTGCTGCTGCGGCCCTGGCCTATAAAGCTTATTTCAAGATTGGTGAAGAAACGGAAACAGCGGACGATTATTCCATTATGCACACGGAAATTATCTATCTCATGGGCCCCGACGGCGAGTTTCTCGATCATTTCCAGAACGGTCGCCCTGCTGAAGTTGCTCAGCTAATCGGACAACATTTGTGAGAGCCCCTCCTGGACTTATCGTTGCAGCGCCTAGATCGGGTTCTGGAAAAACCGTTATAACAATTGGCTTGCTGCGCCATTTGACACGCTCAGGTGTTGCCGTGGCGCCATTCAAGACGGGGCCGGACTATATAGATGCTGCATATCATGCCGCGGCCGCAGGCCGCGCTTGCGTCAACCTTGATACCTGGGCGATGCGTGGCGAAAGCCTTGATGCTACTGCGGCTGCCCTTGCTCGGGAGGCGGAATTCATTCTTGGCGAAGGGGTGATGGGCCTCTTCGATGGCGCGGCTGGCGGCGGCGGATCCACTGCTGATCTTGCGGCCTGGCTGGGTATTCCAGTGTTGCTTGTTATCGATGCCCGCGGCCAGGGCGCGTCGGTTGCAGCGTTGGCAGAAGGTTTCTCAAATCATCGTGCTGACGTACCGGTGGCGGCGGTGGTTTTTAACTATGTTGCCAGTGTCCACCACGAGGAGATATTGCGTAGAGCCATGGCACCAACGGGTATTCCGGTGTTGGGTGCGCTACCGAGGAATCAGTCACTCGCTTTGCCAGAGCGCCATCTCGGCCTTGTGCAGGCTGGTGAGGAAAAAAATCTGGTGCATTTTCTCGATGCCGCAGCCAATGTCACAGCAGATCATATTGACGAAGTCACGCTTTGTGCCTTGGGAAAGCCGCTCCAGGCCTTGTCGGAAGCGCCGGCGACTTACCCACTCGAGCCGCTTGGTAACCATATTGCCGTCGCTCGTGACAAGGCTTTTGCCTTCAGCTATGAGACTGTGTGCTCCGGTTGGCACAGTGCTGGTGCAGCGCTTAGCTTTTTTTCACCGCTCGCTGACGAGGCGCCGACGGATGAGGCGGATGCGGTCTTTCTTCCTGGTGGTTATCCTGAGCTTTATGCTGGACGCCTTGCCGCCAACCGCAGGTTCCTTGCTGGCCTCTGCCGCGCGGCGAAAGGGGATGCCTGGCTCTATGGCGAGTGTGGTGGCTATATGGTTTTAGGCGAGGGTTTAACCGATGCGGTGGGCAGGCGTCATGCGATGGCAGGATTGTTGCCACTTGAGACCAGTTTCGCCGCTGCTAGCCTCCACCTTGGCTACCGCGAAGCAGAGATGTTAGGTGATGCACCCTTTGCCGCAAATGGCGCACGTTTTCGCGGCCATGAGTTTCACTATGCCAGAGTAACGCGAGAGCAGGGCGCACGGCCACTTTTTCGCTGTTCTGATTCGGGCGGAAAGATGTTGGGCGAGGTCGGCCTGACTGTTGGAAAAGTGATGGGCTCTTTCATCCACCTGATTGATCGCTGTTAGCGTAGAGCACGATTCATGAAATGGCGCCAGATTTTAGCAGGAGCACCACCGCCGGTGATGCCGCGCATCGCCTGACCATCGTCATTTCCAAGCCAGACGCCTGCTACAATGTTTCGAGCAAAGCCGATAAACCAAGCATCTCGAAAATTCTGACTGGTTCCCGTCTTACCATGGGCTGGGCCAATCTCTGGCGAAAGCGCCGCATTATGCCCTGTCCCGAATTTAACCACTGCAGCGAGGAGGTCGCGCATAGCGGCGGCGGACTTGGTAGCGATCACCCGTCCTCCGCCGGAACCCTCCCGTCTGTAAATAATATCGCCACCGCGATTGCGTATTTCGTGGATGCCATGCGGTAAGGCAAGTGCACCAGTGCTTGCGATTAGTGGTGCATAAGCGGCAGTCAGTTGAAGTAGCGATACTTCGCCACTGCCAAGGCTGAGGCTTGCATCGGGCGGCAAATTGCTATTGATGCCGAGGTGGCGAGCGAGTTTTGCTACTTCGTCGATGCCGGCATGTTGGCCGACGCGCACGGCAACACTATTAATCGACTCAGCAAAGGCCCTACGCAGACTTACCGGTCCTTGGTATTTGCCACTATAATTGCGCGGCGCCCAGCCAGCAATCTCGATTGGCGCGTCGTCAAACGTGTCGTCCGGGGTTAGCCCGGCTTCGATGCCAGCGAGGTAGACGATGGTCTTGAAGGCCGAGCCTGGTTGGCGCAGGGCCTGGCTCGCACGGTTGAATTGACTTTCGTCATAATCCCGCCCTCCAACCATGGCTAGAACCGCGCCATCCTGTGCTAGTGCTACCAACGCACCTTCCCTGGCGTCGTGTTTCGACACGTTCTCAAGGCCACGCGCGAGAGCCGTTTCCGCAATCATCTGAAGGGTGGGGTCGAGCGTGGTGTAGACTGTCAATGCCGCTGAATTACGTCCGGCATGGGCGGGCAGTTGAGCACGTACCCAATCGCAGAAATGATGTGCGCTGCCCGCGAGTTTTTCCTGCTTAATGAGCTTGGTCGGCTGACCTTTTGCGTATGCGGCGTCAGCCTCAGAAACGAACCCTCCAGTCGCCATGCTATCGAGCACCAGCGCAGCACGGCGATGGGCAGCCTTAAGGTTGCGCGCGGGCGATAGACGGGACGGCGCCTTGAGAAGGCCTGCCAAGAGCGCCGCTTGGCTAAGTGAAACCTCGCTTGCCGATTTTCCGAAATACCGCTGTGCCGCCGCATCGACGCCGTAAGTTCCAGCCCCTAGATAAACCCGATTAAGATAAAGCGTGAGAATCTCATCCTTGGTGAACTTGTTTTCAAGATGGAAGGCGAGAAACAATTCCTGAACCTTGCGCTTAAGCGACTTCGCTGGAGTAAGAAATGCGATCTTGGCTAATTGCTGGGTAATAGTGCTGCCACCCTCACGCAAGTGGCCCGACATAATATTACGCCAAATTGCCCGCAAGACCCCCAAGATATCCATGCCGCTATGTTCGTAGAAGCGCCGGTCCTCGATCGCGANCACGGCTTGCGGCAGTAGGGGAGACATGTCGTGCAANTGNACGAATTCGCCCCAATCTGCGCCNAACTGCGCCAATCGCGACCCGTCGGCGGCTAGAATCGTTANGGCGGGCGCACTCTTTGGCCCGGTTAAGCCTTCAGTTGAAGGTANATCGTGGGCGGCATAGGCTATGAAACCGNCACCCACCAGAGACAGCCAAATCACTGCAATCAGCACTAGACGAATTTCGCGCCAAGGAGATTTGCGTGGTGCCCTTCGCGGATTGGAATTCCCTGGAAAAGCAGAAGGTTTCCCTTTTCCAGCGCTCGCTGATTTTGTGTCGGTCCTTTTCGCTTTGCCGATCCGGGGCGCACCCTTGGATTTGGCAGTCTTAGATTTGGCCATGCCGGCACTCGGGGTCCTAGACGTCGAGATTGACGACCTTGAGCGCGTTATCTTGAATGAAATCGCGCCTCGGCTCCACAACCTCGCCCATCAAAGTATCAAAGAGGTCAGCAGCTTTCGATGCATCCTTGATTTGCACCTGACGCAGGATCCTTGCATCAGGATTAAGTGTGGTTTCCCATAATTGATCAGGATTCATTTCACCGAGTCCTTTGTAACGCTGAATCGACAGGCCTTTGCGCCCAGCTACATAGATTGCTTCCAGAAGCATGGTCGGTGAGGCAATCTCTTGTTCCGAATCCTTACGTCTGAGGGTCGCCGGATGGCTATAAATCTCCTGTAGAGAGGCGGCGAAGCTATCGAGCTTGCGCGCCTCTGGCGTGGTAATCAATACGGAATCTACGATGTGGGTTTCAGTGACACTCCGGAGCGTGCGGCTAAATTTGAAGGCACGGCCTTCCGGCGTGTCCACCGCTTCGCCCTTCCAACCACGCTCGATCTCGGTGGTAAGTTTATCAAGCCGTCCGGCAATATAGTTCGCTGCTGCAACGGCCTGATCTGAATTGTCGAGAATATCGGTGTTGAGTGCTCCTGCTATTGCCGCCTGTTCGACGATGCGTTGGTCAATGCGTCGCGTTAGGGCCTTAACGAGCACGTCGATTTCTCGTGCGTCTTTAATGACCTTGGCAAGGTCTTCCCCGGCGCGGGCTTCGCCACCCTGCAATTCCATTACTGCGCCTTCCAGACCGGCCTCCATCAAATGATTTTCCAGTTCACGGTCGTCCTTGAGGTAGCGCTCGCTCGCCCCGCGTTTGATCCGGTAAAGTGGCGGCTGGGCGATGAAAAGATGACCAGAATTATCTTCCTGGGTGGGATCATGAATAAGCTCTGGCATTTTGCGGAAGAAGAATGTGAGCAACAGGGTGCGGATGTGCGAGCCGTCGACATCCGCATCGGTCATGATGATGATTTTGTCGTAGCGGAGCTTAGTAATGTCGAACTCGTCAACCCCGATACCGGTACCAAGCGCAGTTATGATGGTTCCGATTTCGGCCGAATTCAGCATTTTGTCGAGACGCGCGCGTTCCACATTGAGAATCTTGCCGCGCAAGGGTAGGACCGCCTGGTTGCGCCGGTCGCGCCCTTGCTTGGCAGAGCCGCCGGCAGAATCACCCTCGACCAGGAACAATTCGCATTTCTTTGGGTCACGCTCCTGGCAGTCGGCGAGCTTGCCGGGTAGGCTGGAGACACTTAGCACGCCCTTACGTCGGGTCAATTCGCGCGCCTTGCGCGCTGCTTCTCGGGCCGCGGCTGCCTCGACCACCTTGCCTATGATCACCTTGGCCTCGGTGGGATGCTCTTCAAACCATTGGCCGAGGCGATCCCCAACGACACTCTCGACCACCGGACGCACTTCGGAACTGACCAGCTTCTCTTTGGTTTGCGATGAGAACTTGGGATCCGGAACCTTGACCGAAAGCACGCAAGTAAGACCCTCGCGCGCATCGTCACCGGAGATCGAAACCTTGTCTCGTTTTGCTAGGCCGCTGCCTGCTGCATAATTATTGACGCAGCGCGTCAATGCGCCGCGAAAGCCAGCAAGATGAGTGCCGCCGTCAGATTGGCGGATATTATTGGTAAAACACAACACCGATTCGTGATAGCTATCATTCCACTGCATCGCGACCTGAACTACTATATTATCCTTGTCATCCTGGAAGGTGATGGCGCCGCCAATAAGTGATTGCTTGGCGCGGTCGAGATATTCGACATAGGCAAGGATACCGCCGGCATAGCGTAGCTCTGAGGTCTTTGGCTCTGCCGCACGCTCGTCGATCAAACTGATCTTGAGGTCTGCGTTTAGAAAGGCGAGTTCACGTAGACGGTGTTCAAGAATATCGAAATCGAAATCGATGTTGCTGAACACGGAGTTCGACGGCAGGAATCGGACTTCCGTACCGCTGCGCTCAGAATCGCTGGTAACTATGAGCGGCGCTTCTGGTTCACCTTCGCGGAAACGCATAAAGTGCTCTGAGCCATCTCGCCAAACACGCAGCTCAAGCCAATCGGAGAGCGCGTTGACGACCGAAACACCGACACCGTGTAGGCCGCCAGAAACCTTGTAGGTGTTCTGGTCAAACTTACCACCCGCATGGAGTTTGGTCATAATGACCTCGGCGGCGGAAACGCCCTCTTCTTCATGGATGCCGGTGGGCACGCCGCGGCCATTGTCGCGTACCGTAGCTGAGCCATCAGCATTGAGAACGACATCGACTGAGTCGCAATAGCCGGCAAGCGCTTCATCGACTGCATTATCTACTGCCTCATAGATCATGCGGTGCAGACCAGAGCCGTCATCGGTGTCACCGATATACATACCCGGACGTTTGCGCACTGCATCGAGGCCACGCAGTACCTTAATGGAATCGGCGCCGTAGCGACCTTCCATCTCTCCGTTTGCAATATCCCCGCTGGGTGTGACCATGGGGTCGGTACTGGGGTCAGGCATGGTTCGCCTTCTGCGATATTTGACCCTTAGTAATAGTATAGAACTGCGCACGGCCAACGAGCGGTGAGAAGAGAGATTCATCCGTTCCAGTTATCCAGGTCTGGGCGCCAAGCTCGCTGATGGCGTCAAATAGGGCAGCACGACGCGCGCGGTCAAGATGAGCAGCAATTTCATCAAGCAGTAGGACCGGTACACGGCCCCACAGGCGAACGAGCATTCGGCCATGAGCTAGAATGAGAGAGATAAGTATAGCCTTCTGTTCGCCAGTCGAGGCCTGCTCGGCTTGTGGGCCATTTGCAGACAGCTTGGCGAAGAGATCGCTTCGATGGACCCCGTCGCAGGTGCCACTTTCGCCATCTCGCGTACGCGCTTTGCTGAGCGCCTCTAGGTATCGGCCTTCAACCTCGAGCGCTGGATGGGTCTCGAGCAAATTCTCGATATCGCCGCGGGCAGCAATTTCCGGCTTTGGAAAGGTACCCGTTTCTTCGTGGAGTGAACGCTTCAGCCGCTCTACCAGATCAAGACGAGCCGCGGCAATGGCTATGGCGCGCTCAGCCATATTACGCTCCAAAGCACTGAGCCAGGTATCGTCTAGGTGCTCGTCGCGCAAAATCCGGATTCGTTCGCGTCGCGCTTTGTCGTAAGCCTGTAGGCGTCCAGCATGGGCTGGGTCGAAGGCAAAGACCAATCGGTCGAGAAACCGCCGCCGGCCAGCCGGTGAGTCAACGAAGAGCCTGTCCATTGCCGGTGTTAGCCAAACCATTGATACATGCTCTGCCAGTGCCGCCTGGCTGCGGGCGGGTTCGCCGTCAATCCGCACTGCGCGCCGCTCGCCATTGGTCTCAGCCCATCCAACGCTAACCGAAAGTGGTCCGTGCTGAGTTGCGAATTCCGCTGCAACGGACCATCGATTCGGTGCGCCGCCGATCTCTGCCGTGCGTGTATCTTCGCGGCGCGAGATATCCGCGTGGCGGGCGTTACGCAGACCGCGTCCTGGGCTCAGGAGTGATAGTGCCTCCAACAGGTTGGTCTTGCCAGCACCATTCGCTCCGGTTAGCACCACAAACCCGGGCGCCGGTTCAATGCGAAGCGCAGCGTAGCACCGAAAATTGCTCAGGGTTACGCGGCTAACAGAGAGGCGCGGTGCGCTAGGCGAACCGTTCGGGGTTTGAGCGGGGTAAAACAGTGCGGTACTCACCTAAACCCGCATGGGCATAATGACGTAGACGGCATTTTCATCTTCTGAATCACGTACTAGCGTAGGTGATGAAGAATCTGCCAAGCGAAACTCGATAGTGTCACCGCCTATTTGCTTAGCCATGTCGAGCACATAACGTGAATTGAAACCGATCTCGATGCTGTCGAGATTATGTTGAGCCTCGATCTCTTCTGAAGCGGCGCCAGCATCTGGACTATTTGCCGAAAGGGTCATTTGAGAGCCTTTCAATGTCATTTTGATGGCACGGGACTTCTCAGTTGATATCGTCGATACACGATCAACTGCCTGAGTGAAGACATGATTGTCCACTGTCAGGATCTTTTCGTTGCTGGAAGGGATTACGCGTTCATAATCGGGGAATGAACCGTCGATCAGCTTGGAGGTGAGAATGGCGCCGTCAAGAGCGAAACGAATTTTGCTATCTGACAGTGCAACCATTATCTCGCCGTCGCTCTCTTCGATCAATTTGCGCAACTCAGCTACGGTTTTACGCGGAATTATGACGCCAGGAATATTTTCCGCACCTTCGGGCAGGTCGGTATCGACACGCGCTAGGCGATGACCGTCCGTCGCTACGGCGCGCAAACTTTTTTCGCCATTCTCGTCGGTAGCGTGAACATAGATGCCGTTCAGATAATATCGGGTTTCTTCGGTAGAGACGGCAAAGCCGGTCTTGTCAATCAGACGCCGGAGGTGGCCAGTGTCAATTGAGAACCGGTGCGCTAATTCGCCTTCAGCCATGACCGGAAAATCCTCCACCGGCAGGCATGCTAGGGTAAAGCGCGAACGGCCTGAGCGAATCTCCAGTTTGCCGCTGTCTTCGATCAATGTAATCTCAATTTGCGAGCCCTCAGCTAGTTTGCGTACGATATCGTAAAGCATATGGGCGGAGGTTGTGGTGGCACCGGGTTGCGTGACGTTCGCTGGCGCGGCTTCGATCACCGCGAGGTCCATATCTGTTGCTGTGAGGTGCATTTTCTCGTCTTCGCTGGCATCAAGCCGCACATTGGACAGAATAGGGATGGTATTACGTTTCTCCACCACGCTCTGAACATGCCCAAGGGACTTCAGTAACGCACTCCGTTCAATGGTCAATTTCATTACGAATCAGCTATTATTTTTGTTTCGATCGGGCATGCCGATAAGCGAAAGACACGCCGCCCCGTAGGGGCGTTCCGAGCTCGCGAATCGAACCCTTCCCATAGTAATCAAATATACCAGATAACGGTCGGATTCGGCATAAAAATCCGTGACGATCTGGTGTGGGTTCCTGGCTGAAACAGGATCCTTGACAGAGTTCGTGGGGTTACCTTTCCAGAGTTCGCTTTAGGAGTTCTACATCTTCCGCGATAGCAGCGTCACTCTGGCGCAATTCCTCGATTTTGCGAACTGCATGCATCACCGTAGTGTGGTCTCGTCCACCGAATTTTCGGCCAATTTCGGGTAGAGACCGGGAGGTCAATTGCTTGCTCAGAAACATGGCCACCTGGCGCGGACGGGCAACTGCTCGGGCGCGCCGTTCTGACGACATTTCCGCCAGCCTGATATTGTAATGTTCGGCTACTCGGCGTTGAATCTCTTCGATGGTAATGCGTCGTTCGCTGGCGCGCAAAACGTCGCGCAGGACTTCCTGAGCCATTTCTAAGTCGATTTCTCGGCCCACCAGTGTGGCTTGGGCGGTCACCCGGTTAAGCGCCATTTCGAGTTCACGGATATTGCTGGTGATGCGCCGGGCCAAAAATTCCAAAACTTCGTGCGGTACGTCAACAATGCCGATTGTTTCGATTTTAGCCAATAAAATGCCGAGCCGGAGCTCGTATGTGGTGGCATGAATATCTGCGACGAGTCCCCACCCCAGGCGTGAACGAAGGCGTTCCTCCATGGCGTCAAGGTCCGAAGGCGATCGGTCGCCGGAAATAACCACCTGCCGGTTGTGATCGATTAACACATTGAAGGTATGGAAGAACTCCTCTTGGGTGCTGTCCTTCCCGCAGATGAATTGCACGTCGTCGATCATGAGTACGTCGGCTGAGCGGAACTGCTCTTTGAAGGCCATAGTGTCCTTGTATCGAACCGCCCTTACGAAGTGATACATGAACTTTTCGGCCGAGAGATAAAGCACACGGCGGCCCGGATCGCGCTCGCGGATGTGGCGCGCGATGGCGTGCATGAGGTGAGTCTTACCAAGCCCGACTCCGCCATAAAGATAAAGTGGGTTGAACGGTACTTTATCTGCTTCAGCGACGCGCCGTGCGGCAGCATGGGCAAATTCATTCGGTTTGCCAACGACGAAATCGGTGAAGCTGAAACGTGGATTTAGTGGCGAGGAGAGACCGTCATTTTCTTCTTCAGCCAGGCGCAGGCGCAAATTCGCACCGCGTGGCGAACCATCTTTTGCAGGGAGAATTGTTGTTACGTCCTGATCATGCGCGCTTTCGGTTGTCTGCGTTTCAGGCACCACGCCACTGATTGTACCTACTTCGACCGTGACGGCGCTAATATCTGGGTTCATTTCGCACCATAGTTCAGCAATCCGATTGGCATAACGGGCGCTTACCCAGTCGCGCAAAAATCGTGAAGGCGCGATCACTAAAGCCTCGCCATTTTCGATGCGCCTTAGCTTGAGTGGTTTTAGCCAACTGCGAAATGCGGCGTCACCTAATTCCTCCTGAAGATGTGAACGGATGGCAGACCACTGTTTCTGGTAGAGCGTGTGCGCAGATCTGCTGGGGTTTGACATTGCTTAGCCTTGAACCCACGGCAACAAACGATTTTTCCAGCCGGAAACGTTGCCGCGGTGTTTGTTTTGGTCGGGCGATCCTTCAAAGCCATCGATGATATTATAACAATTCCCGAATCCTTTAGCGGTACAGTATTCGGCGGCATCCGCCGAGCGCGCTCCACTTCGGCAAAGAAAGAGCACTGAGTCTGAGCGCGCCACGTCGGCAGCAGCTAAATTTTTTAGAAAATCGGGGTTCCTGGCCATGTCAGGATAGCGCTGCCAACATATAAGCAGTGGCTTTTTGCCAATCGGTTCGAGATTAGGTATGCCGACAAAGTTCCATTCCGCGTCGGTGCGCACATCGACCAGAACTGCGTCATTGTCTTTTGAGAGAATTTCCCAAGCTTCATCCGGAGTTATATTACCCGCATAAGTTGAGTTCGGCGCGAGCCGTTCCTTCGCTCTCAAATCTAATTTATTCCGGTCGGCCTCCACGGAATCTCCCTGCGCGAAAGTAAAATTTGCAACGATACTGTTGGCTGTGAAAATTTAGCCAGACCCCACCCTTTAGCGACGCTTGTTTTTTTTGCGCGTCGCGAAAAAACCCTTTTCCAATTCTTGGCGACCCTCGGATTGTTCTGCCGAGTGCTCCTAGAGTAATGGCGAGGCGAAGGCCTTGCAACAGGTCTGAAATAGGAACGTTGAAATAAATTTTCGCAATTGTCGCCCACCGCGGTAAGTCTAAAACTGAGCCGCGAAAGCTAAGCGATTGGAGTCCCAGGACAAGCCGCAATTCTCTCGACGGCGAAGTCGAAATTACTTCGTCGCATGAAATTTGTCACACAACGAAAATATTTTATCCGATTCGAGAAATATTGCCGAAATTTGGGTAGGGGGCTCGTTAAGCGAGTGCCTTGACCCGTTTGTTAAGACGCGAAATACGCCGAGCCGCCGTGTTATGGTGGAGTACGCCTTTGGTGACGCCACGCATGACTTCCGGCTGAAATGCGCGCAAGGCTTCTTGCGCGGCGCTTTTCTCACCGCTTTCGATGGCAAGCTCGACATTCCGCATATAAGTACGAATGCGGCTCATACGTTTGCGGTTCGCCTCTGCATGCTTTTTGAGCTGCCTGATCCGCTTTTTCGCCTGCACGGTGTGCGCCATGGCGTTCCTATGTTTCTCTGTTTCAGGAAGCGCGGTTATATCGGCACACCTGCCCTCCGTCAACCGCGTCAGAAACCCCGAAACTACTACTATTTGTTATCGAAAGACGGTTCGCGTTTGGCGATGAAAGCGGCCATTCCCTCTTTCTGATCCTCAGTTGCAAATGTGGCGTAAAAGCTCGCGCGTTCGTAACGCACGCCTTCTGCGAGAGCGGTTTCAAACGCTGTGTTAATAGCGGATTTCGCCATTGCAACAATGGGTTGTGAGAGGTGTGCGATGCGCTCTGCCACCTTCATGGTCTCTTCAATCAGTTCGTCCACCGGCACTACGCGGCTGACCAGATTGGCCCGTTCCGCCTCCTCGGCACCGATCATGCGACCAGAAAGGATCATCTCCATAGCCTTAGATTTTCCCACGGCGCGGGTCAGACGCTGGGTTCCGCCGGCGCCAGGAATTACACCAAGGGTAATTTCCGGCTGTCCGAATTTTGCATTTTCGGCAGCGATTATAAAATCGCACATCATGGCAAGTTCACAGCCACCGCCAAGAGCATAACCCGCGACTGCTGCAATTACTGGTTTGCGACATCGGGTCACGCGCTCCCAAGGGCCGATAAAATCACCGGAATAAGCTTCAATAAAACTTTTGGTTTGCATTTCCTTGATATCAGCACCGGCGGCGAAGGCTTTTTCGTTACCGGTAAGAACAATAACCGAAATGGCATGATCGGCCTCGAGATCGTCTAGCGCAGCATTCAATTCGAAGATCAATGCAGAATTCAGCGCGTTAAGTGCCTTAGGTCGATTTAGGGTAATTTTTGCTACTCGTTCGCTACGGTCGAGGATGATGTTTTCATAGGACATAGCTGTTGCTCCGTCTTCTGCGCCTAAGCTTGAGGGCGCTTTGCAATCTTCATTGTTGTGATCAACTGGGTGAGAGAATAAATCGAACAACCAGGGATCGTTCTTCTGGTATAAATTCCATTAGTAACATCTCGCCTTCGCGTAAAAAAACAAGACCCTCTTCGATCTGCCATCCAAATTCCGGCATAACGGTAAGATAAAAGTTGGTGGCGTTCTCCACGCTGACTTTGCCATAGGCATAGGCCTCGATTAGACGGCCACTAGGCTTGTCAAAATAGAGCGTCGCGGCGAGATCCTCCGTTAGTTCCGCCATTAGAGGAACTTCTTCAATGGCGGCGAGAAAATTGCCGGACTCGTCTTCTGCTTTGGCGTAGCCCGCTGCAAATATGAAACAGACGCCGGCAATCAGCGCTGACGTTTGGCACAATAGAAGGTCGAGCGCCCGCTTTGTACAATGCGCTTGATGGTGAATTTGCAGTCGCAATTTGGGCAAGGCTCCCCCTCGCGCCCATAAACCGAAAACTGATTCTGAAAATAACCTAATTCGCCGCTCGCTTGAACATAATCTCGGAGCGACGAGCCACCAGCCCGGAGGGCTCGATCGAGCACTTGACGAATAGTTACCACGAGCCTCTCGGCGCGCCTGCCCTGCACCGTGTGAGCTGAGCGCCTTGGGCTGAGGCCAGCGTCAAATAAAGCTTCGCAAACATAAATATTGCCGAGTCCGGCTACGATTTTCTGATTAAGTAGAGCGGACTTGATCGGCGTGTGCTTGCCTTTAAGGCGTGCTGCTAGGTACGGGCCGTTAAATTCATTGCCGAGCGGGTCGGCACCCATGTTTGCAAGCAAGCGATGTTTGCTGACCTCGACGGTGTGGCACAGGGTTATCAGACCGAAACGGCGTGGGTCGTTGTAAGTCACTACTGTTCCGTCTTCCATGCGGAACACAACATGATCGTGTTGCCCGTTGGTTAGCGGACCTGAGTCTTTCAGCGTAATCCGCCCGGACATTCCGAGATGTATTATCAGCACGGAGCTGTCATCGAGATAAGCGAGGATATATTTGCCACGTCTCTCGAGCAGCTCGAAGCGTCGGTCCGTCATACGTGCGGAAAAATTTTCTGGAAGTGGGATGCGTAGGGTTTTCCGACGCGCTACAGTCTCGATAATGCGTTTGCCGACAATGCGGCCTTCTAGGCCTCGTCGGACTGTTTCTACTTCGGGCAATTCTGGCATGGAGCCTAACGTAGCGCCTGTGGGGACGCTAGGCTATCCTAGTCGTATGGCAGAGACCAACAAAGATAGCGGTGGCGACGAACAGGTCGATTTCGGCTATCGCCGCGTCGAGGCGGAAGAGAAACCGAAGCTCGTGCGCGACCTGTTCGACGGTGTCGCCAAACGCTATGACCTCATGAACGATCTCATGAGTGCTGGCACGCATCGTTTGTGGAAGCGCGAGATGATTGCTTGGCTCGCACCTAAGCCCGGCATGTGCTTGCTTGATGTTGCGGGCGGTACCGGAGATATAGCTTTTCGCGTTAATGTGCGTTTTCAGGGAGGTGGCCGTATCATCGTTTGTGATTTTAGCGAGAACATGGTCGCTCAAGGACGCATGCGCGGTTGGGATAAGGGAATTGTCAGCGGTATCGATTGGCTAGTAGGCGATGGTCAGTCGCTACCGCTCGCCTCAAGCAGTGTCGACGCATACACCAATGCTTTCGGAATTCGTAATTTCACTAGCCTAGAGACGGCACTGTTGGAGGCGGCAAGGGTGCTGAAACCAGGAGGGCGCTTTCTTTGTCTGGAATTCAACCCCGAACAGATGCCTGGCCTTGATCGGCTCTACGAATTCTACTCTTTCTCTGTGATCCCGGCACTTGGCGGTATCGTTGCCGGAGACAGGGACTCGTATCGCTATCTAGCTGAAAGTATCCGCCGCTTTCCAGCACCGCCGCAGTTCGCCAAATTGGTGCGAGAGGCCGGGTTTGGCGGTGTCACGTGGCGCTCTCTGAGTGGTGGAATCGCGGTGCTTTATTCTGGCTGGCGAACCTAGAAACGACCAATTTCAGTGATGTGGCGAACGCTTAAAAATATTGGTCGCTTGGTGTGGGTTGCCTGGACACTCGGGCGCTATGATGCGCTTTTTCTGATCACCGATGCCAAGATTGCACTATCCGTCACTTGGATTGCCGGTCTCGCACCCAAGCGGCGTGGATTGGGCGGGCGGGGTGCACGCTTGGCTGCAGCGCTTCAGGTTCTTGGCCCAAGCTTCATCAAATTTGGCCAGGCGCTTTCTACTCGGCCGGATTTGATCGGTGAGGAGGTGGCATATGAATTGTCCGAACTGCAGGATAGATTGCCGCCTTTCAGCGGCGAGGCGGCAAAGCGCATCGTTGAGCGCGAATTCAACGTTCCCCTCAATGAACTCTTCTCAGAATTTGATATTGAACCTGTAGCCGCCGCCTCGATCGCCCAGGTCCATCTCGCTCGCACCATCAAGGGCGATGAGGTGGCAGTGAAAATCCTTCGTCCTGGCATTGAGAGGGCATTTTCCCGCGATTTGGAGTTATTTTATTGGCTCGCCGCGCTTTCCGAGCGAGCCCTTCCGGCTTGGCGACGGCTAAAGCCGGTTAAGGTGATCCGAACTTTCGCGGAGAGTGTCGCTATGGAGATGGATCTCCGGATCGAAGCGGCGGCGGCTTCGGAAATCCGTGAGAATTTCAACGACGATGAAATGTACCGGGTGCCAGCGGTGGATTGGAAGCGCACCAGCCAACGCGTGATGACCCTGGAGCGCATCAAGGGAGTTTCCATCGATGAGCGTACGAAGCTTATAGCGGCGGGCCACGATCCGCGCGAAATTCTCAAAATTGCTGCCGGCGCTTTTTTCCGCCAGGTGTTTGAAGATGGCTTTTTCCACGCTGATCTTCATGCAGGCAATTTGCTAGTTGATGACCAAGGCCGGGTCAACGCGGTCGATTTTGGCATCATGGGACGACTCGATCGCGATACAAGGCGCTATCTTGCGGAAATGTTGCTTGGCTTTCTAGGCAGAGATTACGAACGGGTGGCGGAGGTGCATTTCGAGGCAGGCTATGTGCCGCGCGACAAATCAAAGGCCGCATTTACCCAAGCCATTCGATCGATCGGCGAGCCAATTCTTGGCAAGCCGCTGCACGAAATCTCCCTTGGAATCCTTTTGGGTCATTTGTTTAAAGTTACCAAGGCTTTCGAGATGGAAACCCAGCCGCAGCTTCTTCTTCTGCAAAAATCCCTGTTAATGGCTGAGGGACTGTGTCGGAGGCTTAGCCCGGAAGAAAATATGTGGGCTCTGGCCCATCCGCAGATCGAGCGTTGGGCTCGTCAGAATTTGGGCGCAGAGGCGCGTGTCAAATATGCTATGGCAGACGCCGTCGCTGTTTTAAGTCGTTTGCCGCGCATCTTGGAGCGTGCCGAATTGGCGTTAGAAAAATTTGAAAACGGCGAACTTCCTTATATGGAGGTCTCGCAGCGCACCGCAAAATCTAACCGCTGCGCGGGCATACATTTGGCGTTTGGCTTGATCGGGGGTCTCTTGGCGGCGTTGTTGATCCTCCAACTTGTCTGAGGCAGTGTCTCAGCAATTAGTGCAATATATTGCTCTCGTCGATCAGGCTTTCCTGATGCTTAAGCGCAGCTACCGCTTGATCGTGGTCAACCGGCACGAAGCTGGCATATTGCAGTGGCTGAAGCTGACCGATGGTGGACATGTCAGTAGAGATTACGGTGCCGATTCGAGCATACCCACCGATACTGGGTGCATCGACGCAGTGAACGATCGGTTCGATTCCGGAAGGTACTTGAATGGTTCCGACCGGTGCACCTGGGTCAATCACCAGGTTGGATGGGTCTTCGCCGGCCTCCTTGATGAGGTATTTTGGTCGACCTGGGCAGAAACTCAGTTGCGGACCAATGAATCGCATGCCAGTGCGGTTCGACTTTGGATTGAGTTGCCATTCAGTATCATAAAAGGTCGCCTCGCTCTCTCTGGTGAAAAGGTGGGCTTCCGGGCCGCGCACTACCCGCACTTTGCGTAACCCGTCATAGTCAGGGATCAGCTCCGGACGGAGATGACGGCCGGCAAGGGATTGAATGTCCGAATTCGTTGGGCCAATGTGCAAGTGGTCACCTTCCTTGAGTGCCCGGCCCTGGAAGCCACCGAATCGGCCGCTGACGTGGGTCGCGCGGCTGCCGAGATAGGTTGGCACATCGATCCCACCGTTTACAGCGACATAACTCCGCGCACCAGATTTGGCCCAACCAAAGCCAAGGGTTTGGCCGACGCGCAGTAGGAATGCACTCCAAAGTGGTGCAGGCTCACTATTGCAGCTTGCCCCCATATCGGCACCGGTTAGTGCTACGAGCATGTTTGTTCTGGCTCGGAGTTCAAGGCCTCCCATGGTAATTTCAAGACCTGCTGCTCCAGGATCGTCGCGAAGTATCAATGGCCCGCTACCCGAATTACCGACCAGTAGATTGGCGATACGGAGCGCGAACCCATCCTGCGCGCCAGAGGGGGGAATGCCGAGCGACTGTCCGCCCCTGCGACCCATATCCTGGACTGTTGTATGTAGGCCTTCTCTGAGAATTTCTATCATCACGCGAGGCTCCAGGTGGCATCGGGGTCTCTAAGTTCCGGCGGCTCACCAAGAGATTTGAGCCAAGCAGCATAGCTGCTGCAATCGAAACTTTCTTCTTCCACCTTATAATCGTATCGCCCAGCTTTGACCTCGGCGCGGATCTCTCCATACTCTTCACGTGAGATGGAGCGGTAGCGGTGCCGATCGCCAGCTTTAGCGAGCACCGGACTGTCAGCAAAAACAGCATTGTTCTGTAGTGGATCGAAAATGTTGATTGGGGTTCGGCCAAATAATTGGCCGCCACCGGGAACCCGAATGGGGTATATCGTCGAGGTTGTGCCGCCAAAATTCAACAGGCGCGAATGGGTCCAGCTTCGCGGCGTGGGATAGAGTGGCGCTCCGAAACGCAAGCGCGGGTCCATTGCATAGGACATGAAGGCGCCCGGCACGAAGCCGACCCCGGTAACCCAATAGTCGCAAGCGGTGTGTGTCTCGATCACCTCCGGCACCGTCATATCATTAAATTCTGCGATATATTCCATGTTGTTCTGCACGCCAAAAGCTTCCGCGCATTCGCGTGACCACGGGTCGTCGTAATAGGCTGGGATGATCAGCTTGCGGCTTGGCAGTTCCGTAACTTCGCCTGCCTCATCGACCATTTCAGTAAGTGCGGCGATCATTTTATAAAGGGTCGTCGCTAAGGGGTCATAGACAACTCCGAGGGTGCGAACCTGCGGATTCGTTTCGACGAGACCTAGTGGCGGGTTTTCTCGAATGACGCGATCGAGCATCAATATGCGGAAATTAAGAACGATGCTCGTTTCGTCGCCAAATTCGATATTGAGCGCCGTATCACCCATGGTTCGGAAAATTGGTTGATCGTAAATCATGATCTGTTTTGCGCTAAGCGTAGAGATTTATTAACATATGGCCTAGTCGGCAATGATCCTGGCTTGCCCTTTGATTCTTGGCGATTTAAATTATTCACACATACATGCAGGTAAATATTAGGAATTACGTCCGTGTTGTCTAATCTCCGGGTCTTGCTGATCATTTCCGGCGGAATTGCGGCATATAAAAGCTTGGAATTAATCCGAAGCCTCAAGGCCGAGGGGGCTCATGTACGACCCATTCTGACTAAGGCAGGCAGAGAGTTCGTAACGCCTTTGTCCGTGTCTTCCTTGGCCCGTGAAAAGGTCCATGAAGATCTATTTTCGCTTACCGACGAAAGTGAGATTGGCCATATTCGCTTGGCTCGTGAAACCGATTTGGTGGTCGTCGCCCCGGCGACAGCGGATATCCTCGCTAAAATGAACCACGGCATCGCCGACGATCTGGCGACCACTGCACTGCTCGCCACAGACCGTCCCATCCTAGTTGCACCGGCAATGAACAGCCGAATGTGGGAGAATGCCGCTACACAGTGCAATATCGCTAACCTCAAGTCCCATGGAGTGATGACCGTTGGCCCTGCCCTTGGTGAACTCGCTGAGGGGGAGTTCGGTATCGGCCGCATGGCTGAGCCGGCAGAGATCCTGCTTGCTGTTGAGGCGGTGCTGGGCAACCCACTTTCGGGCGTACGCGCCTTGGTAACCAGCGGTCCGACCTATGAGCCAATCGATCCGATTCGTTATATTGCCAACCGCTCTTCGGGCAAGCAGGGCCATGCCATCGCTGGCGCCTGCGCGCGCCTCGGAGCGGATGTGACCCTAGTCACTGGGCCGAGCACCGAGGCTGAACCGCTTGGCGTCTCTACGGTTCATGTAGAGACCGCGCGCGATATGCTCAGGGCCTGTATTGACGCTTTGCCGGTCGATTTCGCCATCTGTGCAGCGGCGGTGTCGGATTGGCGCCCGGAGTCTGTACATGGACAGAAGCTCAAAAAGGGCCAAGCCGCAGCATTGCCAGCCAATCTTAGGCTGGTGGAGAACCCCGATATCCTGGCAACCCTAGCCGTGCGCGAAAATGACCGCCCCAAGTTGGTGATTGGCTTTGCCGCCGAGACTCACGATGTCGTTGCCTATGCCCGCGCTAAACTTGCCTCGAAGGGCTGCGACTGGATTTTGGCAAATGATGTGTCCGCAGAGACCGGTACTTTCGGCGGTGATCATAACAAGATTCATCTGCTCACTCGTGATGTGGAAAGCGGTGTTGGCATTGAGGAATGGCCACAATCCAGCAAGCGCGATATCGCTGCGCGTCTTGCCGAGCGCGTCGCCCGTGTCCTGGGAGCGGCGGCATGAGCAGCGTGACCGATTTGCAGGTGCGCCGACTGCCGAACGGCGCGGATTTGGCGCTTCCGGGTTATTCTAGCGCCGGAAGCGCCGGACTTGATCTCAGGGCGGCGATACAGGACGACATAGAGCTTTCTCCCGGTGAGCGCCGCCTAGTGCCCTGTGGATTTTGCATGGCGCTGCCTGATGGCTATGAAGCACAAGTGCGGCCGCGCTCGGGACTCGCGCTGAAACATGGTCTTACCCTGCTAAATAGCCCAGGTACCATCGATTCCGACTATCGTGGCGAGATCGGCGTGGTTCTGATCAATCATGGAGAGGCGCCGTTTACGATCATGCGCGGTATGCGTATTGCCCAGTTGGTTGTGGCGCCGGTAGTGCGCGTCCGCCTCGCTGAATCCGAATTCTTAACTGATTCTGAACGGGGTGCTGGCGGCTTCGGTTCAACTGGTTTGGGCGTCAAGTAAAGTTGATAAAACGATTATGATTGATCCCTCGAAAAAGCTTGTTTATGCCGTCGAATCAATTGCAGACATCGCCTATAACGGTGGTGCAAAACCAGTGCGAAGCCGCGAGATCGCCGAGCGCCAGGGCTTGCCGCATCGCTACCTCGAGCAGGTCATGCAGCGCCTCGTCCGTGCCGGCTTGCTGCGGGGTGTTCGCGGACCGCGCGGCGGCTATATACTCGCCCGCGAACGACGGCGCATTACGCTTGGTGAGATCGCCCGGGTAGTGTGTGATATGGAAAATTCGGACCGGAAAGGATCCAGCGATGACAAGTCGGATTTGGCTAGTGAGGTTCTGAGACCCATATGGAATGAGGTGCGCGACGAAATGATGGCCCGGCTTGATCAAATTACCATTGAGGATCTTTGCAAACAAGCGACCGGGCGCAACATCACGCGCGCTTCAGAAACGAAGTTGGACTACACCATATAACTTTAATAACAGCGGAATAAATCGTGACGGATAACGGACAAGACGCGTATTCACGCGGGCGTATATATAACAATATCATAGAGACTGTTGGCGGGACGCCGCTGGTCAGGCTGAACCGGCTTCCGACGGCAGAAGGCTGTAGAGCTGAACTTGTCGCCAAGCTCGAATTTTTCAACCCGCTTGCCTCGGTCAAGGATCGTATCGGCTTTGCTATGATCGAGGCGGCTGAAGAGGCGGGAAAGGTGGTCCCGGGCAAAACGCTTTTGGTCGAGCCGACATCGGGTAACACTGGAATTGCGCTGGCTTTCGTCGCAGCCGCCAAGGGTTATCGCCTGATTCTGACCATGCCTGAAAGCATGTCCCATGAGCGGCGCAAAATTCTAAAGCTACTCGGCGCTGAACTGGAATTGACCCCACCCGAATTAGGAATGAAGGGTGCTTTGGCGCGGGCAGAAGAAATCGTCGCGAAGAATGACAACGCGCTCATGCTTCAGCAGTTTCAGAATGTTGCTAATCCCGCAATTCACCGCCAAACCACCGCAGAGGAGATTTGGAATGATTGCGGAGGTGAACTTGATGTCTTGGTCGCTGGGGTTGGCACCGGTGGTACTATCACTGGTTGCGCTCAAGTGTTGAAACTGCGCTTGCCCGACCTTCACATAGTGGGCGTTGAGCCTGAGGACAGCGCCATCCTATCGGGTGGCACACCTGGACCACACAAGATTCAGGGGATCGGCGCTGGTTTTATACCGGACATTCTGGATACGTCTGTTATTGACGAAATACTTTCCATCGGCAACGAAACTGCGTTCGAAGTGGCGCGCAAGGTTGCTCGGTTAGAAGGTATACCGGTTGGTATTTCTTCCGGTGCGGCGGTTGCAGGAGCGCTTGAAATTGGCGCTCGAGACGAAATGGCGGGTAAGCGCATCGTTGTGATCATCCCCTCCTTTGCCGAGCGCTATTTGTCGACCGATTTGTTCACCGGAGTTTGATGCGAACCGCCATGAGCTTCGACGAGGTCCAGATCGAGCGTTATGCGCGGCACATCATTCTTGAAGAAGTGGGTGGTCAGGGGCAGGCCAAGTTACTCCAATCGAGGGTGTTAGTTGTTGGTGCTGGCGGACTAGGCTCGCCGCTCCTCCTCTATCTCGCTGCGGCCGGTGTTGGCACACTTGGTATAGTCGATGATGATAGGGTGAGCCTTTCCAATTTACAGCGCCAAGTTATTCACACTAACAACACACTTGGGACACCCAAGGTCGAGAGTGCCGAGCGCGCAATTAGGGCGCTAAATCCTGATCTAACTGTAACGTCTCATCAAGAGCGGCTGACCGCAGAAAACGCGCTTGAACTTATCTCTACATATGATCTGGTGGCTGATGGCAGCGACAATTTTGAAACCCGCTTTCTCATTAACGACGCTTGTTACCTAGCTCGGAAGACTTTGGTCTCGGCAGCAATTCTCCGCTTTGACGGTCAGCTCTCGACCTTCAAGGCCTATGAAGGTGGCCGTCATCCCTGTTATCGCTGTATCTTTCGCGAGCCGCCACCACCCGGGCTCATACCGACCTGTGCTGAGGGTGGCATCCTCGGCGCTGTGGCAGGGTCCATGGGCTCTTTACAATCGATCGAAGTGCTGAAGGAATTACTTTCTATTGGTGAGAGTCTGTCGGGCACGCTAATGATCTATGATGCGCTTGGCGCTACCTTCCGCAATGTACGCGTCAAACCGGACCCGACCTGTCCACTTTGCGGTGACGAGCCGACCATCACTGACCTATCATCGCATCTATCGACGATGGGTGAAACCTGCGCCGTACCCTGAACGCTTCACGTCTTAACGCTAGCTCGTCACGGACCCCTCGTCGCCGTAGGAGAGGGTTGGGGGGAACGGAGAGCCAGCAAATAAGCGGGACGATTGCAGAAAATTTGCAATTTTCTTTATGAGCACGAAGCCAAATTAAAATAAGAAAAAGGCGCACGGCAAATACAAGCCAGCGATTACGGATTATTGCTGTGATCTCAATTTTCTTTGGCCGAATTGGTAATAACGAGTTAGTGGCGTTTAACTGCCAGTTTCGAGCACTCGATCTGGTGGCATATGGCCGTCGGCCCATGTTTGGATATTGATCAGCACCTTCTCGCCCATACCGTGTCGGCCCTCGACTGTTGCTGAACTCATATGCGGCAGCAAAACGACATTATCCAGTTCGAGTAGCGAGGGATTGATGGTCGGTTCATTTTCGTACACGTCGAGGCCAGCGCCCGCAATACTACCATTCTTTAGCAACACCGAAAGCGCTGTCTCGTCGATGGCGTGGCCGCGCGAGGTGTTGACTATATAGCTTGTCGGGCGGATCAGCTTGAGTCGGCGTGTTGATAGCAGATGGAAGGTGGCCGGGGTACTCGGGCAATGGATAGTGATGATATCCATATGTGCCAGCATCTGATCGAGGCTTTCCCACCAGGTGGCTTCGAGTTCCTCCTCGATTTCAGTATAAACGCGTTTGCGGTTGTGATAATGGATGGAAAGTCCGAAGCCGAGGGCACGGCGCGCTACAGCTTGGCCAATTCGTCCCATGCGGATAATACCAAGGCGTTTGCCCCATATACGTTGACCTAGCATTGAGGTGGGCGCCCAGCCCTGCCATCCACCACCGCGCACGAGCCGGTCGCCCTCCGCAAGGCGGCGGGGGACGGAGAGGATCAGCGCCATAGCCATGTCGGCTGTATCTTCCGTCAGTACGCCTGGCGTATTAGTCACCACGATATCGTGTTCCCTAGCGGCGGCGAGATCGACATGATCGACACCCGTCCCGAAGCTAGCGATTAGTTGGAGCTGAGGGCTGGTCGCGGCGATAAATTCGCGGTTGATGGTGTCGGTAACGGTCGGCACAAGGACGTCGGTATCTTTCGTTGCTTCAATTAATTGCCCTTGGTCAAGCGCCCGATCAGACTCGTTTAAGCGGGTGTCAAACAGTTCCATCATTCGCGCCTGAATTTGATCCGGCAGGCGGCGTGTGACGAAGACCCGCGGTTTCTTGCTCGACGACGGCATATTGTTCCTGGCCTGCCCTCCATGCGCAATTCGCTCTTAAGACTGGCGATTTTGAATCACATGTTTAGCAAAACTGACACAGTGAAACAATCGAACCCAGCACGGCAGGTTTAGTATAAAATAGACTATCGAATCCAGAAAAATAGACTCGAATTATGATTTCCAGTTTACACCTCGCGCCTCTGCTCTCGCTCGGCCTTACAGTCGTTGTAATGCTTACCGGAATTCTCCCGTCGCCCCTGCTACAGGTGGCGGATGCTGATGAGTTGCCACTGCCGCGCTTCGTTTCGTTGAAGTCAGCAGAAGTCAATCTGCGCAGTGGTCCCGGGTTTCGCTATCCTATCGAATGGGAATATCAGCGCCGTGGCTTGCCCGTTGAGATAACTGCGGAGTTCGACAATTGGCGTCGAGTGCGTGACGTGGAAGGTACGGCGGGATGGATTCATCGTGCTCTGTTGTCAGGCAAACGTAGCGCTCTCGTTTTGCCGCCGGAGCGTGTGTTTCGCAGCGCACCGGAGGAAAACGCGGCCGCACTTTTTCGTGCCGCACCAGGAGTAATGGTATACCTCCTCTCTTGCGATGGCTCGTGGTGTTACACCGAACATGGCGAAACCAAGGCCTGGGTAGGGCAAAAAGAATTATGGGGTGTTTATCCTGACGAAGTGATCGAGTAACGCAAATCGTGAGCAGGTGGTACAAATCGTGACCATGCATTCGCGAACGTTTGCAAGCATTCTAGTTAGTCGAAATCCCTGATGAGTGCGGTTCGAACATTGTTCGGAATAACAGCCATATGGCCGTAATTTCTATGGCCGATAGAGAGAATTGCCCGACTGTTCGGATCTCGGAAAGCTGCAACATCTGCATCGGTAAAATCGAAACTGAGAAAATGCACCGCAGATGTTTTGCCTCCGTCGGTGGTGCGCTCCACCCCGTCTGCAAGAGGATTTGCAGCGATAGTGTTTTCATCAAACTCTAGCTTGACTGTATCCTCGATACCACCTAGGTGCGTGAGTTCGCGCGCTCGCGTGGTTTCGTCGGCGATCTCGAACATGAGTGTGCAGATCAAGTTCTGGCCGTTCGGGATCAATGGATTATAGGCGTCGAGTTCACCTTGAATCTGCTCCTCGCCACCGCGTTCGACGAAGAGCATCTCGTGTACCTGCATCCACATAGTGTCGTAATTTTCAAAATAGAATGTAGCGAAGGGACCAACCGAGACCCGCCGATCACGTTTGGCAAGCGAGATTTTTTGACGCCGTGCCTTGCGTATTTCGCCATAGGCCGTCATTTCCATAACGTCGGCCAATGTAATTTTTCGTTTGGTCGTCATGCGAATTTCCTATTTGATCAGACCGTATGCTTTAGCAAATAACTCAATGGGGTGATAAGCGCGCCCGTCCCCTGGAAGACCGCGGGAGTCCGGATTTTCGGCTGCCAGCCGCTCCATGCCGTTCACGATGTGGCTTGCGGCCAAGGGGCATTCAGATGCGATAAACCGGTTGTCGAATTCGAGCGACTGGCGTGCAGCCGGCTTGCCAACTTTTAGTGCGATCTCATGAAAATCTTTGGTGATGCCGATGGAGCCGCCATGACCCGAGCAACGTTCGATTACGTCGATTTTGGCACTAGGTACGAGCTTCAGCATGTCTGCCGCCTTGTTGCCGATATTTTGAGCCCGGGCGTGGCATGCCATGTGGAGAGTGACGTCGCCGTCTAGCGTCTTCACGCCGTCCGCTAATCCTTCATTCCGGGCAATGGCGACGACATATTCCGTGATGTCATAGCTATGCTCAGCAAGGTGTTTAATCGCCTGATCGTCAGGCACAATGAGTTGCCATTCGAGCTTAAGCATTAGCGCGCAACTGGGCACCAGAGTGACTATGTCATAGCCCTTATCGATCCAGTACGTCATCTCTGCTGCCGTCTTCTTGGCGTTCTCCGAGACGCGCGCAATATCGCCCTGTTCAAGTTGTGGCATGCCACAGCAGCGCGGATAGACCACTTCGCATTCAACGCCGTTATGGGCGAGCACCTTGAGGGCCGCTTCACCGATAGAAGGTGAATTATAATTCACGAAGCAGGTGGCGAAGAGTGCGACCTTGCGGCCGTGTGCGGGCGCCGCGCCGTTAACCGCAATTTTGTTTTTACGTGTGCGGTCCAAGAGGGTGGTGTTGTGAAAGCGGGGCAAGGGTGCCGCGCGGTGTATACCTGCGATCACCTCCATGAAGAACCGACTGAGCCGATTGTTTTTGTCTGCGCCCCAATTCATGAGAGGTGCTAGGAAGCGCGCAAGGCGACCGTTCTTATCAGTTTCTGAAAGACGCTGGTTGGCTGTGGTTCGCGCTTCCCCATCGCTCCGCTGCTTAGCGCGATAACGCAGCATAAGATGCGGAAAATCGATATTCCATTCATGTGGTGGGGTATAGGGGCATTTCGTCATGAAGCACATGTCACAAAGCGTGCACGCATCGACGATGCTAGGAAAATCTGCTGAAGAAACGCCATCTATTTCCCCACTGTCAGATTCGTCCACCAAATCGAATAAGCGCGGAAAGGAATCACACAGGCTGAAACAGCGACGGCAGCCATGGCATATATCGAACACCCGGCGCATTTCCGCGTCGAGTTCTTCGGTGTCAAAAAATTTTGGATCGCGCCAAGCGATGGGGTGGCGCGTTGGTGCGCCGGGATCGGCTTCCATCTTGCTCGCCTGTCAGGTTATGCCTAACAAAAGACATTACGGCGGGTCTTCCAGCCTAGTAGCCGAAAGTCCCGCCGTACTTAACTCAGAAGTGATTAAAGCGTATCCAATGCTTTTTGGAAGCGTCCGGCATGAGACTTTTCAGCCTTGGCCAGNGTCTCGAACCAATCGGCAATCTCATCAAAGCCTTCGTCGCGGGCAGTGCGCGCCATGCCCGGATACATATCCGTATATTCATGAGTTTCACCGGCAACGGAGGCGGCTAGATTCGTAGAGGTGTCGCCAATAGGTAGACCAGTCGCTGGGTCACCTGTCTCCTGAAGATAGTCGAGATGGCCATGGGCGTGGCCGGTCTCACCTTCGGCGGTCGAGCGGAACAGGGTCGAGACATCATTAAATCCTTCGACATCTGCCTTGCGCGCAAAATATAGATAGCGCCTATTCGCTTGGCTCTCGCCCGCGAAAGCGTCTTTCAAATTCTGTTCGGTTTGTGTTCCCTTCAATGCCGGCATTGGCTTCTCTCCCATAAAGTTGNGTTTGCAGAGCGGCATCCGCACCGAAAAGACCGCACGAATCCTTGCTCGACATTCATTTTATGACGCAGGCGTGTGCTATCGTCAAGTTGTGTTAGAACGATTCTAATTTGACNCTNAAANCTAGCAATGCGGCGAGATTAGTTCCTGTGAAGCTTGGACGTTANCTGGCGGTATCACCGTTTTTCACACGGATGATAATGTCGATGCGCGTTATCTCAGCACCATCTGGAAGTACCGGAAATTCACNAATAGTGACATTGTCNCTGGAGATATCACTCAATTTCTCGCTATCTTCAAAATAAAGGTGATGGTGGGCACTAGCATTGGTATCGAAATAGGAGCGTCCGGCATCAACGACCAATTCACGTAACAAGCCGGCAGCGGTGAACTTGTGCAAAGTGTTGTAAACGGTAGCGAGGGAAACGCTGTTTCCTTGGCTGAGTGATTCGGAATGCAACTGTTCCGCGGTAACGTGCCGGTCTATACCGTTAAAGAGCAGTCGTGCCAGCACGAGACGCTGGCGTGTTGGCCTTAATCCAGCATCGCACACCAATTCAACAATATTTTTGGATTTGGCTGTCTGGCGCATAATACTATCCGCAAATGTTGACTGGAGTTACCTATTTCGTAGCACAAGATAAAGCTCAGCAACCCTAAATCAAGAATGGATGTTAAAACATTCCCAAAATTGCAATTTGCTTATTTGCGAGTTACTTACCTAGCAGCGAAGTAAGCGATACTAATCACCAGTCAGCATTCTGTTGANGAGCTGTTTGACCGTCGGAATAAAACCGTTTGAATAAAATGGGTCCGAGGCAAAACGATAGGCGCCATGTCCAGAAAACATCAGCTGACTGTCAACATCGTCATCATGAATAATGTCCTGCAAGGTTTTTTGAATACAAAAACTGCGCGGATCAACCTTCTTGCCTGTTGTGCCGTCTGGGTTTGTAGACCAATTGCTGAAGCGGCATGANGAGAGGCAGCCCATGCAAGCNGCTTGATCGTTACGAATTTCCCGTGCCTTCTCGTCGGTAACAAATACCAGCGTAGANTCTGGCGTTTTCATGACACGGCTAAAGCCCTTGCGGAGCCATTCCTGGGCGCGTTTGAAATCCCCCTTGGTGAGATAGAAGGATCGGCCCCGAGGTCCCGGGGTTAGTTCCTGATCGTGATCACCGAGCGGCGTANTCGTATAGGCGACTTGGCGGTTTTCGCGCTCTTCCAATTCTTGAATAAATTTGTTGCGTACGGCAGAAGAATAAAATCCTGTCGGGCTGAACCTATTGAGGCCGACATCGCCTTTTTTTAGGTTCAGCAGGCGTTGCTTCCAGTTTTCGGAGATTGGACTTTCCTCAGTTACCAGCGGACGCGTACCNTATTGGAAAGCGATGGGTCCGANCTCTGGGTTGTTAATCCAGTCTTGCCAGTCGCGCAAATACCAAACACCGCCAGCCATGATGATGGGNACCTTTTGCAGGCCAAGANTANTCATCAGAAANCGCAGATCGCGCACTCGCGGGTAGGGATCCTCTGGCGCATTCGGATCTTCGCTGTTGGAAAGGCCGTTATGCCCGCCGGCCCGCCACGGATCTTCGTAGACCACGCCACCCAACAGATCAGAAAATTTATGATAGGCCCGCTTCCACAGCGCACGAAAAGCGCGGCCAGAAGAAACGATGGGATAATAGTGAACTTGATATTGGTTAGCGATTTCGGCGATGCGGTAGGGCATGCCGGCGCCACAGGTGACNCCATGAATCAGGCCCTTGCTNCGCTCCAAAACGGCACGCAAGATTCTTTCGCTTGCTGCCATTTCCCAGAGAATATTCATGTGCAGACGGCCTTCGCCGCCCGAAGTTTCATATGCGATTCGTGCCTGAGTGACGGCGCCTTCAACCGCGTATTTCACTAGTTCTTCGTGACGTTCACGGCGTGTACGGCCGTGATATATCTGCGGAATTATCTTGCCATTCGAGTCATAGGAATCCGCATTGACTCCAGAAAAGGTTCCGACTGCGCCGGCTGCGGCCCAGGCACCGGAAGATAGACCATTGGTAACACCAATGCCTTTGCCACCTTCAATTAGCGGCAGAANTTCCTTGCCGGACATAATTAGAGGATGAATTGCCTTCAATTCCGTCTCGCTCAATANCTAAGGGTTGCGCNGCCCGCCTCTCAGNGGACCACATTTNCTTTCGCATAAGGATCAATTTGGACGATTCGAGGCCCACGTCAACCCCGCAGCGCAATTACACTGTCCGTGCGTTGGAACCCTGAGCGCCTCATATCTGCATCAATCGGTTTCTTCCTGCNGGCTGATTTCCTCGCCGGTTTCTTGGTTNACCACTTTCATGCTGAGCTTAATCTTGCCGCGATCGTCGATGCCGAGCACCTTGACCTTGACCGAATCGCCTTCGCTAAGCACGTCGCTGACCGCGCCGATCCGCTTCGGTGCAATTTCGCTGATATGAACAAGCCCATCTCGTTTTCCGATGAAGTTTACGAAAGCGCCGAAATCCATGATCTTGACCACTTTGCCGTCATAGATCTCACCCACCTCAGGCTCAGCGATGATATCGCGAATCATGTCGAGCGCTGCTTGGCTTGCCTCTGCTTCCACTGCAGCAACCTTAATCGTTCCGTCATCTTCGATGTCGATCTTGGTACCGGTAGTTTCGCAAATTTCGCGTACTACTTTGCCGCCCGGGCCGATGATTTCGCGGATACGGTCCTTGGGTACGGTGATGGTGGTGATGCGAGGCGCCGTGTCGCTCACCGTATCTCGTGCTGCGCCGATNGCCTTAGCCATTTCACCAAGGATATGGAGGCGGCCTTCGTGCGCCTGTTCCAGTGCATTCTCCATGATTTCCTTGGTAATACTTGTGATCTTGATATCCATCTGTAGCGACGTGATTCCTTGCTCAGTGCCTGCGACCTTGAAATCCATGTCTCCGAGGTGATCTTCGTCTCCCAGAATGTCGCTGAGGACGGCATAATCGTCTTCNTCCTTTATGAGGCCCATGGCGATGCCTGCTACTGGGCGAGTNAGGGGAACGCCGGCATCCATCAAGGAAAGNGANGTGCCNCAAACCGTNGCCATCGAAGANGANCCNTTNGATTCNGTAATCTCNGACACNACGCGGATNGTATANGGNAAGTCTTCNGCNGTNGGCAGGANCGGNTGCACCGCNCGCCAGGCGAGTTTNCCGTGGCCGATNTCNCGCCGGCCGGGTCCACGTAAAAAACGTGCCTCACCGACCGAATATGGTGGAAAATTATAATGCAGCATGAAGCGCTCACGGTATTCACCTTCAAGCACATCCATGATCTGCTCATCTTGCCCAGTTCCGAGCGTTGCAACCACAAGCGCTTGGGTTTCGCCACGGGTAAATAGCGCTGAGCCATGGCTGCGTGGTAGCACGCCGACTTCACTCACGATTTGGCGTACATCCCGCGTGCCCCGCCCGTCGATGCGAGTGCTGGTCTTAAGGATCTCAGAGCGCACGATATCGCGCTCTATATCTTTGAGAATAGATCCCGTATCGCTCGGAACTTCGCCATCTTCATCGGCCAGACCTTCGATAACCGACTGCTTAACTTCACCGATGCGATCCTGACGCTCCGATTTAGTCTGGATCATATAGGCTTTGCGCAGTCCATCGCCGGCTAACTCGCCGATCTTGGCAACCAGGTTGCTGTCTTTTGCCGTATCCGGCAACTCCCAAGGATCCTTCGCGCAGGCCTCGGCCAAACTGATAATTGCATCGAACACCGGGCGCATCTGTTCATGGCCGTAAGTCACGGCGCCAAGCATCACTTCTTCGTTAAGCTCACTCGCTTCTGATTCAACCATCAGCACGCCTTCTTGGGTGCCGGCGACGACAAGGTCAAGCGCCGAGTTAGTGCGCTCCTCCAGGGTCGGGTTGAGAATATATTCTCCGTCGATATAGCCTACGCGGCAGCCCGCAATGGGGCCCATAAACGGAATGCCGGAAATGGTTAAGGCGGCGGAGGCGCCGACCATGGCAACCATATCGGGATCGTTTTGCATATCATGTGAGACAACCGTGCAGATCACTTGGGTTTCGTTGCGAAACCCATCGGCAAAGAGTGGCCGGATTGGCCTGTCGATCAGTCGACAGACCAACGTTTCTTTTTCGCCTGGCCGTCCCTCGCGTTTGAAAAAGCCACCGGGAATTTTGCCAGCGGCAAATGCTTTTTCTTCATAATTCACCGTAAGGGGAAAAAAATCCACGCCCTCGCGCGGGTCCTTCTGCGCAACCACAGTGCAAAGCACGGCCGATTGACCGTAGGTAACCATGACGGCACCATCAGCTTGGCGCGCAATTTTCCCAGATTCCAGTATTAGCGGTCGTCCGCCCCATGTCGTCTCTTTTCTCGTTACATCAAACATACTCTATTTTCCTTCTGACTGCGGACGGTGTGCCGAATGCACCCCGTCTCGCTCGGCGCTTCCAGGATGGTCCCGCCGTCTTTGGTCGCGGCCCTGGGGGTTCATTCCTGGCCTAACTACCAACTCGGTTATGCCGAACCTTATACACGGCGGTCCCGCGTGCCGCTTTGATCTGGCGCGCCAGTCTCCAATATTCTTTACGGAGTTGCCCGCGCTACCAAGGAAAGACTATTTGCGCAGGCCCAAGCGTTGTATCACGTCGGTATAACGCTCGGTGTCTTCACGCTTAAGATAGTCCAACAAGCTACGGCGCCGGCTAACCATTTTAAGCAGCCCGCGACGCGAATGTCGGTCTTTCTGGTGAGCCTTGAAATGCCCCGTAAGATTGTTGATACGTTCAGTCAAAATTGCGACCTGAACTTCGGGTGAGCCGGTGTCTCCGGCCGTTTTCCCAAACTCGCTCATGAGTTCGGCTTTCCGCTCAGCGGTAATCGACATCTCCTACTCCAATCGTCAAAGGTTGAAGACACGAAGCGACCGGAGGTGGCCCGTTCGAATCTTGGCCAAAGCCACCAGTCGCTTGCCAGTGGTGACACGGATCGTTTCACAATCGGTGCCGTTCACTGCTATAGTCTGGCCAGAGCGCAGACGGAGCGCGTCGTATTCGGTCAATTCCAATGCCGGGATGTCGGCCAGCGCGGTATCAACCGGTAGGACTTGCTCAGCGAGGCGCGCACTATGCACGAGCGTCTCCATGATATCCAGCGAAATCGCCACTTTCTCATTAAACGGACCAACCGCCGTTCGCCGCAATTGGGAGACGTGTCCCACGGTTCCCAGTCGCTTCGCCAAATCACGGGCAAGTGCTCGAATATAGGTGCCCTTGCCGCAAGTCACCTCAAATATGGCGCTTCCTGGCTGGAATTCAACCAGTTCCAATTTTTCGATCCATATTTTTCGTGGGACAAGAGTGACCTCTTTGCCCCTTCGCGCTAAAGCATAGGCTCGCTTCCCAGCGACCTTTATCGCTGAATAGGCTGGTGGAACCTGGTTGATTTCGCCCGTAAATTCGGGCAGAGCTGCTTGAATGGCGCTTTTTGAGGGACGAACTGGACTGGTTTCCGATATTTCACCCTCACAATCATCGGTCTCGCGCGCTTCTCCCCAGGTTGTGGTGAACCGGTAACTTTTTCTTCCTTCCATGGCGTATGCGACGGTTTTGGTCGCTTCCCCAATGGCAATCGGCAGAACACCGGTGGCGAGTGGATCCAAGGTGCCGCCGTGGCCCACTTTGCGTCCACATGCAAGACGCTTGATACTTCTTACCACCTTGGCCGAGCTCGGCCCGGCCGGTTTGTCGATCACCAGCCAGCCGTCCAGATTACTTTTTGCGACCGTTGGCTCAGTCATCATGTGGTGTGAGGCCGACTAACAATTCGTCGATATGACGCGACTCATCGAACGATCGGTCGAGTTCGAAGGTCAAGGCGGGGGCAAATTTTAGCTTCACCCGCCGCGCCACTTCGTAGCGTAGGTAAGGTGCAGCGCGCTTGAGTGCTTCAACAATCTCATCGCCTTCACGACCACCCAGTGGCATGACGAAAATCCGCGCCTGTTTGAGGTTAGGAGAGAGTCGTACTTCGGTGACTGTGATCGGTGTTCCGCTCAGAGCCGGGTCGCGGATGGGCGCGCGCGCAAAGGTGTTTGTTAGAGCCTCCCGTAGGAGTTCGCCGACGCGCAATTGACGCTGACTGGGAGCCCGTGATCGGTTTACGCTTGCCATGGCTCTGTTTTCTATCAACGAGAACGAGTTCCATTAAATCGTTCTTATTTTGACGTTCAGGAATCGAGCGCGCGCGCGACTTCCTCGATTTCGTAAAACTCGATGATGTCGCTCTCGCGCATGTCGTGGTAATTTTCGAACGCCATACCGCACTCCAGGCCTTCCTTTACCTCGCGTACATCGTCTTTAAAACTGCGCAGAGTCTTGAGCGTGCCATCATGAATCACAATATCATCACGTAATAACCTAACTTTGGCGCCGCGACGGACGATACCATCAGTGACGCGGCAGCCAGCGACCTTGCCGACCTTGGCAATATCAAAGATTTGCAGCACTTGGGCGTTGCCGAGCTTTCGTTCGCGCAGAGCCGGTTTGAGCATCCCTTCGAGCATCGCTTTCGTATCATCAACAACATTATAGATGATGGCGTAATCCCGGATGTCTACGCCCTCTCGTTGGGCTAGTTCACGCGCCTGCGGATTGGCGCGCACGTTAAACCCCATGATATGGGCGTTGGAGGCGTTGGCCAAAACTACATCCGATTCAGTAATTCCGCCAACGCCAGCGTGGAGTATTTGAACTGCGACTTCGTCGGTTGATAAATTCTCCAGCGCGCCTTTTAGCGCTTCAACTGAACCGTGGACGTCGGCCTTGATGACAAGCGGTAGTTTTTGGATGCCATTCTCGCTGGTTTTCACGAAAATTTGCTCGACGTCGACTAGTGAGGTACTGCGGGCAGATGCGATCTCGCGTTCTCGAGCAGCGCGGAATTCGCTAATCTCGCGGGCGCGCCTTTCATTTTTCACCACCACGAACTGCTCACCGGCTTTGGGCGGTCCGTTGAAGCCGAGCACTTCCACCGGCATCGAGGGTGAAGCTTTGGTAAGGCTTCGACCGTGGTCGTCTGTCATCGCTCGGACACGCCCCCATTCGGCGCCCGCCACGACAATATCACCAATTTGGAGTGATCCGCGCTGAACCAGTAGAGTGCAGACCACGCCGCGTCCTCGGTCGACCCTGGCTTCAATTACCACACCGTCAGCGGCGCGATTCGGATTGGCGGCAAGTTCGAGAATTTCTGCTTGCAAGCTGATCATTTCCTCCAGCTTGTCCAGATTGGTTTTCTGTATTGCTGATACTTCGATTGACAAGACATCCCCGCCCATTTCCTCGCTAATGATTTCGTGTTGCAATAATTCTTGTCGTACGCGGTCCGCGTTGGCATCCGGTCGGTCGATTTTGTTGATTGCAACGATGAGGGGCACTTCGGCGGCGCGGGCATGATTGATGGCTTCAATTGTTTGCGGCATGACACCGTCATCAGCAGCGACTACAAGAATAACGATGTCGGTGATCTTCGCGCCTCGTGATCGCATTTGTGTGAACGCGGCATGGCCCGGCGTGTCGATGAAAGTGATTCTGGCGCCATTTTCGGTTTCCACTTGATAGGCGCCTATATGCTGGGTAATGCCACCCGCTTCGCCGGCGGCGACATCAGTCGTGCGCATGGCGTCGAGTAGAGATGTTTTGCCATGATCGACATGGCCCATGACGGTCACTACTGGTGGCCGGGGAGCGAGGCTGGCAGCATCGTCCTCTTCGCCCTCCAACCCGATTTCAACATCGGAGGCGCTCACCCTCTTAATTTTGTGGCCGAATTCATGGACCACAAGTTCTGCCGTATCGCCTTCGATACTTTGCGCCATGGAAGCCGCGATGCCAAGCTGCATCAACTTTTTTACGACCTCAATACCACGCACCGCCATACGATTGGCGAGTTCCTGGACGGTAATGGTTTCTGGTACCACAACTTCGCGAACAACGGGTCCGGCATCTTCGGCGCCGCCTGATTCCTCCGCCATTCTGCGTTCCCGTTCACGCTGGCGTTTGAGGGACGCCAAGCTGCGGCTTCGTGTATCTTCACCCTCTGTTTCGAGTGCGCGGGAGACGGTGAGTTTGCCACTACGCCGTCGGTTCGAATCCCGATCGCGTTTGCCCGGTGACGGTGTGCGGCGTGATTCGGTGCGCCGCCGGCCACGGCGCGGTGACTCCTCGTCTTCTGCCGCTACATCCTGCTTGGCGTTGGCGGATTTGGTGTCAGGCGTTTGGGGATCGGCGGCATTCTCTTCAGCCGTCGCAGCAAGGCGCCGCGCCGCCTCTTCTTCCGCTTGGCGGCGTTTCTCATCTTCTTTTTTGCGCCGCGCGTCTTCCTCGGAGGCCCTTAGCTCGGCCGCTTCGCGTTCGGCGGCACGGATCCTGTTTTCTTCTTCGCGAATTGTTGCTTTCCGCTCGGCCTCAAGACGTTTGCGTCCTTCCTCTCGTACCGCATCTTCCACCGCTCGGGCGCGTGTGGCCTTTTCTTCCTGCGTTAGGGTACGTAGAACGACCCCGGATTTTGGCGCGTCGTCCCTGGCTTCATCAGTCTGAGTCAGTGTTTCTGTTGTTTTCGCCACCTCGGATTCAGTGAGTTTGAGTGTTTCCGAGGTGGACGATTTTGTTGGCGCCGTACTGACATTGGTACCAGGTTTGATGGTGCGTTTTTTGCGCACTTCAACGGCGACGGCCCGGCTGCGACCGTGTGAGAAACTCTGCCGTACTTGGCCAGCATCTGCGGACTGACTAGCGTCCGTTCTTCCCTGCCGTTTCAGAGACAGGGGCCTTTTTTCGCGGTCGTTTTCGACCTTGCCTTCGTCGCTCATTCGGTTCCTTTTCAGTCCTGTCGTTCGTCTTCTGTGTCTGACCCCAGTCTTGAATTTCCCACCGAGCGGAAGCCACCAAGACGGCGGCATTCGATAAGGAAACGATCCGCTAAGGTTGACGGTTGGAGCGCCGCGTGTACCACGTTATCACGCCCTAGAGCATGTGACAGTTCGGCTCGGCTAAACATTTCCACTGCCGGTATGTCATGAGCAAAATTGCGCATCCGGGTGCGCGGCTGTGCCGCGCCGTCAGCGGCTTGGAGCAGTAAAGCAGCTCTTCTTGCACCGATAATGGCACGCACCTGATCGTGGCCCACTTCAATGACGCCGGCCCGTAGGGCTAGTCCAAGATAGTTGAGTGCCCGCTGGGCGAGCTGTTTGCTTATCTTCACGGGGAACTCGTCGTCCATAGTGAGAGGGCGGCGCGCGGCCTGAGCAAATAACCCTTTGGCGCGCGCCTCTTCTAGAGCGGCTATGTTGGCGCTCAACCACAGTCCCCGACCCGGCAGGCGTTCGGCCAGATCGGCGATTATACGCCGATCCGGACCTGCAACAAAACGGATCATTCCGTCCGTTGTGCCTTCGCGCCGGGTTAGGATACAGCGTCTGCGCTTGGCCTTCCCAGAGGGAGACCGTCGCACGAGCTTCGGCGGAGTTCTATTTAGCGCATCTTGCTTCATAGTAATTTTATGGCGACCCCACTTCTTCGATCGTCGCGGTATCCTCCTCCGACGACTCACTAACAGTGTCCGCGTCTTCAGAAGTTTCCGCACTGTTGTCCTCGGTTTCGTCATCAAACCAGTGGGCCCGGGCGGCCATGATTATTGAATTGGCTTCATCTATATTCAGCGCGAAATCGCCCAATATTTCGATCAATTCGTCTCCAGCAAGATCGCCCAAATCATCAAGGGTCTTAATCTCTGCCTCGCCAAGAGTTACCAGCGCTGCGGGGCTAAGGCCCTCGATCTCCGCAAGATCGTCTGCAACGCCCAAGGCAACACGCTTCTCAGTCATTTCGTTGTTGATTTTATCAATATATTCCACGGCGCGCCGACGCAGTTCCTCGGCAATCTCGGTGTCAAAACTCTCGACCGAGGCAAGCTCTTCGATCGGCACATAGGCAACTTCTTCAACAGTGGCAAAACCCTCACTCACTAGTAGATGGGCTATCACATCGTCCACATCGAGAGCTGCCATAAACAGTTCGGTGCGGCTTTGGACCTCCTCCTGCCGGCGCTCGGATTCTTCTGCTTCGGTAAGAATGTCGATATCCCAGCCGGAAAGTTGTGAGGCGAGACGAACATTCTGGCCTCGTCGGCCGATAGCGAGGCTTAATTGGTCATCTGGTACCACTACTTCGATGCGCTTTGCATCCTCGTCGAGCACGACCTTGGACACCTCTGCCGGGGCCAACGCGTTGACGATTGAGGCGGCAGGATCGGTCGACCACTGTATGATGTCGATCTTTTCACCCTGTAGCTCGCTTACAACTGCTTGTACACGAGAGCCCCGCATACCCACACAGGCACCAACGGGGTCGATACTGGCATCGTTCGAAAACACAGCAATTTTGGCGCGACTGCCTGGATCACGGGCTACCGACTTAATTTCAATAATACCGTCATATATCTCGGGAACTTCTTGGGAAAACAATTTGGCCATGAAGTTGGGGTGGGTGCGTGAAATAAATATTTGTGGCCCGCGCTGCTCGCGGCGCACATCGTAGATATATCCGCGCACCCGATCACCATTGCGGAAAGATTCGCGCGGTAGCAAATCTTCGCGTCGGATGACGCCTTCGCCGCGGCCGAGGTCGACGGTTACACCGCCAAATTCAGAACGTTTCACCAGACCGCTGGCAATCTCACCGACCCGGTCCTTATATTCCTCATATTGGCGAGCTCGTTCAGCTTCGCGGACCTTTTGAACGATCACTTGCTTCGCGGTCTGAGCTGCAATGCGCCCGAAATCAATTGGCGGCAGAGAATCAGCGAGATAATCGCCCACTTGCGCAGCAGGATTACGTTCTTGTGCTGCCTCGACGCTGATTTGAGTGGCCTCGTTTTCAATCGGATCGGCTACTTCTAGAAAGCGCATTAGACGGATCTCACCGGTATCCCGGTCAATTTCTGTGCGGATATCATGTTCTTGGCCATATTTGCGCTTGCCGGCATGGGTTATTGCCTGTTCCATCGCGTCAAGTACGAGATCGCGCTCAATACTCTTTTCCCGTGCTACTGCGTCAGCAACCTGAAGCAATTCATGGCGGGCTAACCCGACTGTTTCCGTATCCATCTACTCTACATCCGTTTCTGCGACTCGGCGGCCGAAATCAGTTCGTCCGTCAAAATCAGTTTGGCGTTCTTGATGGCCGCGAACGGCACTATTGCCGCATAGCCATCAGCGGAGATTCTTACGTTTCCATCTTGAACGCCAAGAAGTTGCCCCCGATAGCGTTTGCGTCCATTCATTGGTTCGGCAAGCTCGATCTTAGCATCGAATCCAGCAAAGCGTTCGAAATCACCGATTCGTGTCAGTGGTCGGTCAAGCCCTGGCGAGCTCACTTCAAGATTGTAGGCCCCACCGATCGGATCCTCGACGTCCAACTGAGCTGAGATCGATTTGCTCACGGTGGCACATTCATCCACAGTCAATGGCGCACGGTCGCACCGTTCAATCATAATCTGAAGGGTTGGGCGCCCTGTTCCGCCATAGCGCACACGGATGATCTCGAAGCCCAGGGCTTCAAGGGACGGCGCGATTAGCTTCTCGACACGGTGCGTCTGTTCCATAGTAGCACCACATCGTCAACGTGCCGACAGCACAAATGAAAAAGCGGGCGCGGAGCCCACCACAATCTTCATCGCAAAGACTGACCTCGTTGTCATTGGAGACTAAGCCTATAACCCTTTGGGCCATAGCTTCAAGCGCTTTATGAAACTTTGAGTGGTATATCCTTCGCGCCGTTACGAGGCAGGCGCTCATAGCGCAGGAATATTGGCCGTTTGCCCATCGCGCGAGTTTTTTGCTCATAGCGTGTTTCAAGCCAGTCCTTGGGCTGCTCACGCCAATCATTTGGGCCCTCTGCTAACCAATGCATGCGGGGTTCGGCCTGCATGTGCCAAAGGGTCCAACGGGCGAGCGCTGCATGATCCGTGGCAAAACGAAACTCGCCAGCGTCTACCAACAACTTGGCAAAACTCATTACCATCTGAGAAGAGACAAAGCGACGCTTGTGATGGCGCTTTTTAGGCCATGGATCCGGAAACAGAAGTATAATGCGTGACAGGCTGGCCGGGGCCAGACGCGCGATCAACAGGCGGGCATCGTCAGGAAAAATTTTCACATTTGTCAGACCATCGGCCGAAATTTGGCTAAGTAGCGCAGCGACGCCGTTCAGATAGGGCTCACAGCCAATAAAACCTGTATCCGGATTGCGCGCGGCCAGCCAAGCGAGATGCTCGCCAGCACCAAATCCTATCTCAAGCCAAAAAGTTTTTTTTTGTCGCCAAACAATTCTATCGGATGGACAGGCTCGTTGCCTGGGTTAAGCTCGATGGCAAGCTTGGGTAATAGTTCGCGCATCAAGGTTTGGCGTTGAGGACGCAGTTTATGGCCGCGCCGGCGGCTAAAAAATTGGCTGCGATAGTGTTCCCTTTCGGCGGCCATCTTATCCAATGCAGTCAAAGTAACCCTCAGCTGAGTGCGCTTTTCAGCGTGTCAGCGAGATCCGTTTTTTCCCAAGAGAACCCACCATCAGACTCCGGCTCACGACCAAAATGGCCATAGGCTGCCGTACGCGCATAGATTGGTTGGTTCAGTTTTAAATGATCGCGAATGCCGCGCGGAGTAAGATCCATCGTATCGCTCATCGCTACGGCGAGCTTATTTTCGTCGACTTGCCCGGTGCCGTGGGTGTCTACATAAAGTGACAGCGGTTTGGCGACGCCAATTGCATAGCTCAGTTGAAGGGTGCAGCGGTCGGCAAGACCTGCAGCAACCGCGTTCTTGGCAAGATAGCGCGCAGCATAGGCTGCTGAGCGGTCAACCTTCGAAGGGTCCTTGCCAGAGAAGGCACCTCCGCCATGGGGTGCTGAGCCACCATATGTGTCTACAATGATCTTGCGTCCTGTAAGGCCTGAATCGCCGTCTGGCCCGCCGATCACGAAGCGTCCCGTGGGATTGACATAAAATTCCCCCTCCGGGCACATCCAGCCGTCCGGCAAGGTATTGACCACGTGGGGACGCACAATCTCTCGCACCTCGTCCTGGCTGAGGGTTGCAGAGTGTTGACTCGAGACGACGACGGAAGTCGCACCCACTGGCTGACCATTCTCATAACGCAGGGTGACTTGGCTTTTCGAATCCGGCAGCAACCCGGGCTCGGCGCCGGAATGGCGGGCATCCGCGAGGGAGCGGAGAATGGCGTGCGAATAATGGATCGCCGCTGGCATAAGTGCATCTGTTTCGCGGCAGGCGTAGCCAAACATAATGCCTTGGTCGCCGGCGCCCTCTTCTTTGTTTCCGCCGCCGTCGACACCCATGGCAATGTCGCCAGATTGCGAATGGATGTGAATCTCGACATCGGCGCGTGCCCAGTGAAACCCGTCTTGCTCATAACCGATCTGGCGCACCGCTTCACGGGCGACATCTTCCATCATGTCATGAGTGACCAATTTGGGACCGCGCACTTCACCGGCTAGCACGATACGATTAGTCGTTACCAGGGTCTCACACGCAACGCGTGATTCTGGTTCTAATGCCAAAAAAGTATCCACGATTGCGTCAGAAATGCGGTCGCATACCTTATCTGGATGGCCTTCCGACACAGATTCACTGGTGAAGAGAAAATTGGATAGAGTCAAGAAATCGCCTCCCTCATGTTGGCTCTAATCCCGCAGAAACGTCTCCGAGTCCGAACGTGGTGCGTCATTTAAGCCGCACCGTTTTGTGTCAATCTTTAGGCGTACGGTCAAGCGCTTTGCCAGATCTTGATGATAAGGAGCAAATAGGTTTGGCTCGTCAGTCTGCGCAGCCATTTTTTCCGGCGACAGAAGGTTTGGCGAGCGCCTTCACTAGTTCAAAAACTCTTTTGCGTAGGTTTGCATCATTAATTTTATAATACGCCCGCACTAATTCCAGTGTTTCCCTTTTAACGAGCGGGTCCTTCTCGAATGAAGCGATATTAACGTCGGTCAAGGTCGGTATCTCCGCACTGGGAATTTCAGCTGGTAGTTCGTCAAAAAAATAAGAAACGGGAACGTCAAGAACTTGCGACAATTGGTACAATCGGCTGGACCCAATTCGGTTTGTCCCGCGTTCGTACTTTTGTACTTGTTGGAAAGTTAAGTTTATTGCTTTTCCAAGCTTTTCTTGGCTCATTCCAAGCAAGGTACGACGCATTCGCACACGTTTTCCAACGTGTATATCTACTGGGTTTGGGTGAGGTGCCATGATGTTTGAATACTAGGGTCATTTAACCTGACAGAGTTCCAATTGGTAGTTTCCGTTAGTTGAAAGGGTCACATTTAACGATCCGCCCTAGTAATTGTCTCTACTTAACTTATTTCAATTTACCGTGTCAACAACTGGTTAAGTTAAAAATTTTCTAATAGAATTTGGATTTCTTAATTTGATCGGAACTTTGAAGATTTTGTATACCCTGTTGTGTAACTCACTCGAAACATTACGACGCCAATTGAAACAATCAGCATGATTATCAACGTTAAGTCACCCATAACCGCATAGGGCGTTCGCCCTATTGCACTGGGGAGTGGAGCATGTAAAACACCTTCCGTCCCCAAAGATAGTCGGCCAACATAGCGACCAAGCGGGTCAATAACAGCGGAGATTCCTGTATTGGCGGCGCGGACCAGCGGAAGGCCCTCTTCCACAGCACGCAGGCGTGCCGACTGCAGGTGTTGGTAAGGTCCAGCCGTATTGCCGAACCAGCCGTCATTGGTGATGTTTAGCATCCAGCCTGGTCTCGCTTCGCTGTAAATGACACGCCCAGGAAATATTGCTTCATAACAGATCAGCGGGCTGACAGGCGGCAGACCAGGAACCTCCAGAGTTTGTGTGCCGGGGCCCGAGGAAAAATCTATATTGCCATAGGTTAGTTTAGCGAAGCTCATGATGCTCCTGAGTGGCATATATTCACCAAAAGGAACCAAATGATGCTTGTCGTAAGTTAGGCGTATCATGCCGTTGCTGTCCACCGCATGCAGGCTATTCCACAACTGGAATGAACCTTCTCCACCTCTGCGGCGAATTGCACCGGTTATGAGTAGCCCATTCTTGGGTACGGCGGTAGAAAGCCAATCCGCGAGACTTGGATCCTGGCTGAGATTGTATGGCACTGCCGTTTCCGGCCATATCACATGGCTAACGGTGTTGGTCATGCTGGCATGTGTCATCCGCATATGCTTTTCCAGCGCAGCCTTGCGCGTATCCTCGCGCCATTTAAGTTTTTGAGGAATATTGGGCTGAACGATCAACAGGTCGACACCCTTCACAGGGATTGGATTTTGCGCTGATAAACGAATCGTTCCGCCGAGCCAAATAGTGGTGAGAACTATGATCATCGTTGCGGGCGCGCGCCAATTCCTCGCCGCCATGCCTCTTTGCAGAGGTTCTGCGAGTAGCGAAAATGAGCCTGCCGCGAGTATTGTGACGAAGCTGAGTCCATACGCACCTGTCACTGCGGCCATCTGGATCATTCCTTCAGAGACGGTCCAGGCTGTGCCGATCAAATTCATCGGAAAGCCGCTTAATATGGTGCCACGCAACCATTCGGTCGCAGTCCAAGCGACGGCGAACAGGAGTATGCGGTTGAAGCCGCTTTGGCGACTGACCGATACGGCGAGGGCTGCAAGAGCCGGGAATAGCGCTAACCCAGCGGCGAGGCCGATCACTGCGGGCACGGACAAATAGGTGAATTTGTCTGGATCTGTCATAAGTGCCGCACTGACCCAATAACAGGCGGCGAGAAAATGACCAAATCCGAACCACCAGCCGGAAAGCGTGGCGCGCCAGGGTGATCGTGCTGCTGAGATCAACCACAGCAGCCCTGCAAAGGCCGGTATTAGTAGTGGTAGTCCATGGGCTGGCGGTAGTGCGCCGGCGGCCAAGACGCCCAATGAAAAACCGAGTAGAGAGCGTCTCCAGCCATTCAGCACCGCGGCGCGATCTGAGAGATGCACAAAAAAATTGAATCCGTAACGCGTTTCTGTGCCGACGGTGCCGGGCGGGTTCACTTTGTGCCGATTTCGTCCGGCGTTGCCGCCGCGCTAACGCGTACCAGTTTGACGCGCCTTGGGTCAGCATCAATGATTTCAAAGGAGAGGCCGGAAGGATGGCTCAGCCGGTCATGTTTCAGGGGCACTCGCCCGGCGAGGCGAGAGACCAGTCCGCCGACGGTTTCAATGTCTTCATCGAGTTCGCTTTCTCTGAGCTTGACGGAGAAATGTGCCTCTAAGGCTTCGATTTCTGTCCGAGCATCGGCCTCAACGCTGCCATCGCCGGTTTGGCTTAAGCTCGGTGCTGGAGCCTGATCATGTTCATCCTCGATTTCACCGACGATCTCCTCGACTAGGTCTTCGATGGTAACAAGGCCGTCGGTACCGCCATATTCATCGACGATAATCGCCATATGGAGACGGCTGGTACGCATTTTGGCGAGAAGATCAACAACCGGTATGGATTGGGGCACGAACAGAACTGGCCGGACGATATTTTGCAGGCGGAACTTCGCCATATCGTTCCAGAGCGCCAAAACATCGCGGATATGCACCATGCCGATGATTTCATCCAAAGTCTCGCGGAAGACGGGCATGCGAGAATGACCACTTTGTTTGATTGCTTCGACGATATCCGCGAGGGTAGCACTTTCTTCTACTGCAACGATATCGGGTCGAGGCACCATAGCGTCCTCGGCGCTGAGGTGGCCGAGTCGCAGTAGGTTCATCAGTAGGTCGCGCTCTTCGGGCGTGATCTGTTCAGAAATATCCTCCTCTTCTTCGATCAATTCCTCGAGCGATTCTTGCCATGTCGAGTCGCCATTGCGGCCGAAGGCGCGCAACAACCATCCGCTGAGAGAACGTACCAATGAAGGTTCAGGGTGGTTCTTTTCGCCGGGCGTAGCGGTCTCTGTTATTGGCAGAACTTTATCGCTATTGCTCATTGCACTTCACCGCGCCGTGAAGGCGCGTAGGGGTCGTCGATTCCTATTCCAGCCAGCGCGCGCGTCTCGAGCGCTTCCATAGCCTTGGCATCGTCGTCTTTGCCATGGTCATAGCCCAACAAGTGGAGCACGCCATGAATTACTAAATGGCTCAAATGGTCACTTAGACCGCGTTCGTCCTGTTTTGCCTCTGCGGCGGTTCTTTCGAGCGAGATGATTACATCGCCGAGCGCAGCGCATTCCTCGTTGCAGCCATAGGCAAAAGCTAACACATTGGTTGCTTTGTTTATCCCGCGATAATCATTGTTAAGCGTGCGTACCATGGCGTCATCCGCGAGCACGATGGAAAGCTCTCGGACCTGCAGATGTGGTTCTATGGCAAGGGCCGCTTCAGCAGCTTTCAAAGTCACCTGCTTTACCTCAGGAAGCGCGGTTAGCCATGCCGCGTAGCGAATTTGAATTCCGATTTCCATTTTTGTCCTTGTCGTTCTCCTCACTGCTCTCGGCAGTCTGGCGCAGATTGGTTGCAGGGTATTCAATTCGGCTGTGATAGACGCCCATCACCAGTACACGGGCGAAAGCCTCTTCGATGCGGGTCAAATCAGCTATGGTAAGCGGGCAGTCTGCGAGTTGTCCGTCGATCATTTTTTCCGCAATGATCTTGCCTACGCGCTCGCGCAACTCCGTCGGGCTCGGGTCGTCAAGTGCGCGAGTTGCAGCCTCTACGGAATCGCCAAGCATGAGAATACCGGATTCGCGCGTCATTGGTTTAGGCCCCGGATATCTGTAATCCGCCTCCTTGACCGTTCGGCCATCTGCAGGCGCCCGCTCTAGAGCACGCTGGTGAAAGACGCGCAAAAGGGTTGTTCCCTGGTGCTGGGTTACCGCTTCGATAACTGGGCGTCCTAGACGATGAGCGCGCGCCAGCTCTATGCCCTCGGTGATATGGGCGAAAATGATACGCGCTGATAATTCTGGTGGAAGGCCATCATGAATATTTCCATCGCGCTGATTTTCAGCATAGTAGGCCGGTCGCACGGATTTGCCGATATCGTGATAAAGCGCCATAACGCGGCACTTGAGCGCATTGGCGCCAATCGCCTCGGCCGCCGCTTCTGAGAGATTGGCGATCATGACCGAATGATGATAGGTGCCCGGCGAGTTTAGGGCGAGTTGCTTCAATAGGGGATGGTCTCCAGTAGCGAGTTCCATTAAGCGCACATCGGTGACTTCGTTGAATACATATTCGAAGAGTGGTAGCAGCAGCATGGCAAAAGCAGCGACTAGGCCGCCAGAAACTATGGCGAAGGCGAGCACGATGGGAATTTCTGAATAGATGGTGCCGCCACCGAGAATTAGGACCAGTGGAACCGTCGCAGCTTGTACAGCGGCCAGCGCTGCACCGACCATCAACAGATCTTTGCGGTGGCGGCAACGTCGTGCACCGATACCGGCTACTAGCACGCCGATAAGGTAAAAGGCGGCCAGCCAGATATCGCCGTCGGCATGATAGGTGACGAGGAGCGAGAGGATTACCCCAACCATCAAGCTAACTCGTGCATTCACGAAGATCGAAACAATCACTGCTGATAGCGCGACTGGACTTAAAAAGGCCGCAGCGGGGAGTTCGATGCCGATTCCCTCGGCAATGCCTCGCCCTGCATAAAGCGCGCCAATAGCGAGCAGGCCAGTAATTGAGATTGCGGCTAGAGTGATATAGCCGTTCTTGCGGGTGAAGTGGAGCGGCTGTTTTCCGGAGCGGAAAAAGAAGGCGCCCAACCCAACGAGCCCAGCGAGGAACACCGCAAAAGCGACGCTGTCGACCCAGCCGAGCCCCCCTTGCCGCGCGTCGTTTAGTGCTATTAGGCGCGCTCGTGCGCGGACTGTCACACGGTCGCCTTCGCGTACGATCACTTCGCCACGGCCAATATGTATCGTTGCTTCTTTAACCGAGGCGAGCGCTGCATTCCTGGCTTGCTGGGTAGCTTCCGTGTTATAGACAATATTTTGGTCGGTTAACGCCAGGGCTGTTTCCAAAATCCAAGTGCGCAAGCTACGCGCTGAGCCATAGGGCGCTTCACCGGCTTTCGCTCGCATCATTCGCCATGCCCCTGCGACATCGATGATGGAGTCAAAATGATAGAGGCTGGTACTTTCTTCAGCACCGACGCGGCGGAGCTCGATCGCTCCCCGTTCTGGTAGCATGGCACGGTCCGCCATTACCATCCGCTCGGCAGGGAGGGCTAAGAAAAAGGCAAGGGCGGCGCTAGCATCTTCGATGTTGGGAAGGCCTTCCAGCAGCTGGAACACTCCGGCATTTACCGGCAGTCCTAATTCGGTTTCAAAAGAGCCGAGGCGTTGGTTGATAGGTACTTCGCCCCGAGTAACTCGCGCCTTAACGTTTTCAATTGCCGTCAGTGCATTGTTGCGCCGGTCAAAAAGAAATTCCGCATCGTAGTCGAAACGAGGATGTACTGCCGCGACTGCTTGGGTGCGGCGAAGCTCGGTTTCTTCTGGGTCAGCAACTTCTAGCCCGCGGTCCGCTCGAATGGTGTCTTGAGCAATGCTACCAAGTGCGGGTATTGGCAAGTCCGAAGAGCCGAAGGGCGCAAAGAGGGCAGTCATGGCGATTACGAATAGAATAAGAAGCGGCCAATCGAGTAGCGGGCGAGCGATATTCCATCGCTCCTCTGCCAGGGCTCGGATAGCTGATGCTGAGAGCAATTCGCGCTCCGACTTAAGGCTGCGTTGGGCCAAGTTGACGGTCATGTCCGGTCACCCACACCGGCTGATGCACGCACCCTTTTTTCGCGTTTCTCATAGGCGCGGACAATGCGTGTCACCAGCGGGTTGCGCACTACGTCCTCGTTCGTGAATCGGATGAATGCGGCGCCTTTCATGCTCTCCAGGATCTCCACCGCTTCGGCAAGTCCGGAGCGTGAGCCGGGAGGCAAATCGACTTGCGACAGATCGCCCGTCACCACCATGCGGGACTGTTCGCCAAGGCGGGTGAGAAACATTTTTATTTGCACCGGTGTGGTGTTTTGAGCTTCGTCTAGAATGACGATGGCATTGGACAGCGTGCGCCCCCGCATGAAGGCAAGCGGTGCAATTTCAATTTCGCCGGATTCCAACCGCTTAAGCACCGAATCGGTTGGCATCATATCGTTAAGTGCGTCATAGAGCGGACGCAGATATGGGTCGACTTTTTCTTTGATATCGCCAGGTAAAAAGCCAAGTCGTTCACCGGCTTCGACTGCAGGGCGGGACAGGATGATGCGGTCGACTTGACCGGTCAGGTACATCGAAACCGCGACAGCAACGGCCAGGTAAGTTTTCCCTGTGCCCGCTGGGCCGAGACCGAATACCAATTCGTGGTTGCGTAAGGCGTCGATATAGTCCGCTTGGCGCGGCGAGCGCGGTGCGACGGAGCGTTTACGTGTCTGAATCGGCTCGGCGGGAGCACGTGGCGTACTGACGTTAGCTATTTTGCCACCCGAAGTTCGTGCACCGGCCATACGGATTGCGCCATCGATTTCGCTGCTGTTCACCGCGTGGCCCTGTTTGAGTAGGCCATATAATTCGTTCAGGACAATTTCGGCTAATCGGACCGATTCGCTTGGTCCGGATATTTCAAGTTCATTTCCGCGTGAGCTGATCATAACACCTAGTGTATGCTCGATTTGGGCTATATTACGATCGTGCTCACCGAACAACATCACTAGCAGCTTGTTTTCGTCGAAACGCATATGCATCTGGATGATTGGGTTATCGGGGGCGGCCGTAGGCACGACAGGGCTATGAATCAAGCGGATTGCCCCTTAACCATTACTGCGGCCTGCGAGACGTTCAGTGGCGTTAGTGCATTAGGATCGATGGCTGACTGTCCAGCCAGACTGTTGGTATGCGCCCTGGTGATGAAGACATCTGCAATGCGCCCGCGGACATCTGCTGATAAATCGGTATGCACCCATTGGCCATAAGGTGAGCGGCCTAGCATTTGGTTAGCGTGTCGGCCGGGCTTTTCGAATAGTACCGGCAGTGTACGGCCGATCATGGTAGCGTTGAAGTCAGACTGCGAACGGGCGAGTACTGACTGCAACGCGGCGAGACGTGCGCTTTTTATGTCTTCTGGGACCTGGTAATCGGTCTCTGCAGCTGGCGTGCCAGGCCGCGGACTGTATTTGAAGGAATAGGCTTGGGCGTAGTCGATTTTCTCTGCTAGCGCTAGGGTTTCTTCAAACTCAGAATCACTTTCGCCTGGGAAACCAACGATGAAGTCACTCGACAAAGCGATGTCGGGTCGTGCTGCGCGCAATTCGTTGACCAGACGACAATAATCTTTGGCTGTGTGCTGGCGGTTCATTGCCTTGAGAATACGATCGGACCCGGACTGCACTGGAAGGTGCAGAGACGGCATGAGTTTTGCTACATCGCCATGGGCGGCAATCAAATCTTCGCTTAGATCGCGCGGATGAGAAGTCGTATAACGCAGTCGCTCAAGGCCTTCTATTTCGGCCAATCGGTGGATCAGGTTGGCGAGCGACAGTTCTTTATCGCCGTCTGACCCATGATAGGCGTTGACATTCTGTCCCAAGAGGGTGATTTCGCGAGCGCCCTGGCAAATCAGTCGGCGCGCTTCTCCTTCTATATCGCCTACCGCTCGCGAATATTCAGCACCACGCGTATAAGGCACGACACAGAATGTACAGAACCTGTCGCAGCCCTCCTGAATGGTGAGAAATGCGGAGACGCCAGTTTCCGAAGTATCATTGCTGCTAGATTCTGGTAGGTGGTCGAACTTACTTTCCGCCGGAAATTCGATTTCCACCACCGCTTCGGTCTCGGCTCGGCACAGCAGTTGGGGCAAGCGGTGATAGTTTTGGGGGCCCATCACGAGATCGACAAAGGGTGCGCGGCACAGCAGTTCCTTACCTTCCGCTTGGCCGACGCAACCGCCGACGGCGAACACCATGTTTTTACCCTTGCGTCTTCGCGCCTGCTTAAACCGATTCAGCCTGCCCAATTCGGAATAGAGCTTTTCCGCTGCCTTTTCGCGGATGTGGCAGGTGTTGAGAATCACCAAGTCCACATCTTCTGGCGTTTCTGCCGCAGCATAACCATTCGCCGTCAGGATATCTGCCATGCGGGCAGAGTCGTAGACGTTCATCTGGCAGCCGTAAGTTTTAACGTAGAATTTTTTCCTCAAACCAATAACCACTGCCGGTCGCCACTCTGAGCAATCAGGCGCGCCGCAACAGGCCAAGTTTCAATATCTATTGAGTGTTCGCATTCGTCAGCGGCGAATCTAGCACTCGGCCAAATGCTGTCAAGCCGGGGGTCTTATTATCGTAGTACTCGTCATGCGGGTTTGGAAGCCCACCATGTTGGTTTAGCGGGTTTGCTCAGGCGGCCATGAATGCCATTTGATACACCGTCTGACACTACTCGGTGGCAATAAGCAGCTAATTCCTTACGTGATGAGAAGTCAGCAATGGAGATCGGCTCATGAAACTCAACTGCCACCGTAGTTTGTCCGAGGCCGAACACATTCCACAAATGACTGGCCAGTTCCATATCGCCATACCAGGCGAAATAGGGCCGATAACCGCGTCCAATTGGTATACCGTCGAGGCGAACATAGGATACCGACACCGGCTGAATAAGGAGTGGTTTGCCATTGATGTCTTTCTCGGCGACACCGAAAAATGCGCTTTTAAACGGCAGTACCCGGTTCCCGTCGCTACTGGTTCCCTCCGGGAAGAGGATCAAATTGTCTCCCATTTTGAGCCGTCGGACCATTTCGTCACGATGCACTGCGGTGCGGCTCACCCGGCGCTGAATAAACACGGTCCGTTGCAGGCGGGCCAGGAGGCCAAAAAGGGGCCAGGTGCGAACCTCGGCTTTGGCAACGAAGGATGCTGGAAGCATCGCGCCCAAAACTGAAATGTCGAGATATGAGTTGTGGTTGCAAACGAATAGTGTTGACCCCTTGCGAGCGATATCTCCGTATTGTTCGATTCGGAAGGCTAGAAGCCGGCACACACCGCGATGCCAAATCACCGGTAAGCGTTTCGACATCGGAAGGTTGAGTCCTACGAGAATCAGTTGAACGGGCAACAGGGCTGCCGTCCAGCCTACAAAGCGAATCGCTGTGAAAAAGGCGGTCATGTGAGCTTGTCTCTATATTTGCGTGTAACAAGGTCCGTCTTGACCACGATGCTAACATCAACGCTATTCCATTGCGGATCGATCACGGCGCCGTCTCCTACGAAACCGTTGAGCCGCAAATAGCCTTTGATTAGTGGTGGGATGGAGCGAATCGCGGCGTGAGTATTGATCTCCTCCTTCGATATTCGGTTCATTTCGACAAAATGTTCCGGCTGGGCCACAGGGCGTATATCTTCCGGTGCCATATGAAAATGATACAGATATGAGAGTGTCAGTTTATGGGCATTCGGATCTATGCCTTGGAAACTGGCACAGCCGAACATGAGTGGGACTTCGTAATGCATCACGTAAGCGGCGATGCCACGCCACAAAAGCGTCATGGTGGCACGATTGCGATATGGCGCTTCCACGCAAGAGCGTCCGAGTTCGAGAAGCTCACCAGGATTCTCAAGAACCCGGTCGATATTATATTCCCATGGAGAGTAAAAACCGTCATGACGATCGGCGATCGAGCGGCGTAGGAGGCGATAGGTCCCAACAACTTGATCGGTGCCCGAGGGGCGGTCCTTGTCGATTACCAAGAGGTGGTCGCAATATACATCGAACCGGTCGAAGTCCCGTTTTTTTGCTGCCATCTCATCGCTTGGCTGTGCTGTCATTTCTTCATAGAACACACGATATCTAAGCGATTGAGCGGCATCTATATCCGACTCGCCGTCTGCCAGCCGGACCGTAAGACTGCCCGCATTGATGCCTAGCATAAAGTTTTGTTTGCCCACGAATCTACAAATCCTCGTCCTTTTGCTCCTTGCCGAGGGAAACTGCATAGAGTTCTAATCGGTGACCGACCAACTTGTATCCCAGTTTCTCCGCGACCGCTGTTTGTAGTTGCTCAATTTCACGGTTTTGAAACTCAATCACCTTGCCGCTCTTCACGTCGATCAAATGGTCGTGGTGGTCCTGATCCGCTTCTTCATAGCGTGCGCGTCCATCGCCAAAATCGTGGCGCTCGAGAATGTCGACCTCCTCAAATAGGCGCAAGGTCCGGTAAACCGTTGCCAGACTGATGCGGTCGTCGATTGCATTGGCGCGCTGATAAACGGTCTCGACGTTTGGGTGATCATTTGAATCTGACAACACCTGCGCAATTACGCGGCGCTGGTCCGTCATCTTTAAGCCAAGCTGGATGCATTTTTGTTCCAAGTTCGTTGAGCCTGGATTAGAGCTGGATGCCATTATCCTCTATCGCTCCCTTCGCTTATTTCATCTGCCATTATAGGGTCGCGGCGAGCGGCGTCTATGCACGCTGACGGTAGTGGGTGATAATTGTAATCACTGCGGTATAACCTATTGTAAAAGCAGGATAAATTTTAGAAGGCCCTCGGTGGGTGTAATAGTGCTTGGGCGCCATGTTGGGAGTTTACTTAAAAAATTAGCCAAGTAACATCTCGGCATTGTGTCGTCTTTGAGACAAATCTGATGTTTGTCTAGTACCAATCGTCTAATGGGTATGGCCAGGGCATTAGATCCTTAGGATTGGTTTCAAAATACGCGAATAGTGTAATGGGCGATACATGCATATTCCTTAACGGAAAGGGTTTAAGGCCTCTGTGCTTATACTGTTATTAGCTATGCGCGAGAAAAATATTTATTTTTAATTCAATAAAAATTGAATAATGATTCGTATGTTATTGAATTTTTATTATCGATTAAAAAACTATACAATAACTAGTATTATTATTGTTTATAATATAGTGTATATATAATGTAATATATGGATAATTACTTGAATTTATCCTGCGTCTGTTGATATAAGTCCGCAACGCTGAGTTAAGGCGTCGACCCTCGGCCCATAGCGCCGTCTATAATAGCGCGGCCGGCGGCCGACAATTTTGAAGCCCGAATTTTCATAGAGA
>PBDG01000015.1 GCA_002717225.1 Rhodospirillaceae bacterium
GAACACTGAATATTCTTGCATGCCACCAGCTCCGGCGACGAATTCTCCTTTGGTAAAAACCGTATTCCTGCTGTCGATCCCTCCCCCCACCGTTAGAGCCCGCATCACATCGCCAAGTTGAAGCCGGGGGACATAAGTGTCTGCGTCGTTCATCCAGCCGCGCATTGCAGGATCGATCGAGATATAGTGATTTTTGACTAGCAATTCACCGTCCTTGAGGACGGGTAGCTTTTCTTCCGTAAACTGCCAGTCACTTTCCTTGGGTAGACCTTCTGGCCGGGCGGCCAATCTAACTTGATGATTGAGTTTGGATGACATGGATGAGCGCTCTCTCTGGTCGTCGAATGCGTTGTATTGATTAGAACACCCAGAGGTGTTTCGATGATTTGGGTTACGGCTATCGGCCGACTGCTCGGTCCTTTGGTTTTGTTTGCTGGCGACTGCCGTACTTCGCACCTAAGCCAATCTCCTTGGCTAACTTGCTGCGCCTCTCCGCATAGCTCGGTGCGACCATGGGATAGTCATGTGGTAGGTCCCATTTTTCCCGATATTGCTGAGGAGTGAGACCGTATTGAGTACGAAGATGGCGCTTCAGCAGTTTTAGCTTGATACCATCTTCCATGCAGATCAGATAATCGGGTGTAATAGATTTTTTTATGGAAACAGCCGGACGGATGCCACGTTCCTGTGAAGCTGGATTGGTGCTTTGTCCAGCGCTTGCAAAACTTTCATGAACATTGCGGATAAGTTCCGGCAATTCCATTACGGAAATTTTATGGTTAGAGACATAGGCAGCCACAATGGAACAGGTATGAGCTAAAAGTGATCCGGATTTATTATATTCTAGCATTACAGGTAAATCCCAAAAATACTATTATATTTACACAGTTAAAATTAGTAATTGTGGACCCGAAGTCAATAATACTATTAGGTTACACTTAAATAATGGGAGTTATTTTAAAATTCCTATATTTGCTTTCGTACAAACTGATATAGGCACGCTACACTTATTTCTTGCCGCCTAGGTTATATTTCACTGATTGGCGACCCTCATTGTTGACGGCTGACCCTCTGAATTGGTGGTTTAGAGAGCCGACACGAAAGTGCTCGAAAATAGTGTAACTGACGTAATCTCTCGTGATTTTTAATTCAGTGGGCCATAGCCTAACCTCTCCGTTTGTGGGTGCGCGCTATGCGGAAAAGCGCCGGTGCAATGATCACAAGGAGTATTATTCTTACAATGTGATGAGTTGATACAAAGGCTGCTGCGGTACCGAACGAAAGGGCGATAATACTCATTTCAGCTAGGCCGCCGGGCGCGAATGCTAGAAACAGTGCTGTATGGGAAGTGTCAGATAATTCACCCAAAGTGACGGCGAATATTCCCGCAATTGCTACCATGATCAGCGCAGCGCCCACCGATAAGGCGATGACGCGCCAGATTTCGCGGAACCCGACACCTACAAAGCGGGCGCCAATGGTCGCTCCAAGCGCTACCTGGGCCGCAGCGATTAATTCTGCGGGTAGCATGGCGGAGACGATGCCACTTAGATGGGCCACCGCACTGAGCGCTAATGGTCCGACGAGTTGCGCTGCCGGAACACGGAGGAGTCGGGCACCCGGCCACCCAACGATCGCGCATGCCACTAGTACCAAGCTGTCCCACCAACCTGCGGTGGCAGTTGCGCCACTGATTAATCCGTTCGGCACATAGCCTTCAAACAGGCGAAAATAAAATGCGATGAGAAATACCGCGGTGAGAATGCGAATGCCGTGGGAAAGAGATATTTTACGCGCATCGCCGCCCATTGCCTCGCCCAGTACCATCATCTCACTTAATCCCCCTGGGATCGCGGAAAAATAGGCGGAGGTGCGGTCATAACCTCCGACTTTGCGATAGTAGAGCGTGCACAACACCACCATCAGCCCGCCGGATACGGCCACCCCGGTGATGCCAACATACCAGTCAGCCATGCGAGCGAAGGTTGCGGCATTAAATTGAGACCCCAGCATGACGCCCAGGATGGCGACCATGGCATTGCGAAAGCTAGGCCAGGAGGCGAGAGGCGCGCCGGCCAGTGCGGCGAAGGTTGCAAGTGACATGGCGCCGAGCATCCACGGTAACGGCAAATGAAAAACGTAAAAAACGTAACCGCCGACTGCACCAAGCAAGAGGGTAAACAAAAATTTCACGGAGGTTTTTCTTGATGGCAACCGTTTGGGTGCCATAGCGGCTGGCGTGACCGAAGTCAGTCGCACGTCTTTGCTCAACCCTACAACTATTTTACTACGTACCGGCCCAACCGGACGGCGGTCTGGCCCTGTACTGGCTGCTGCGTTGGCATGACAAGCACACAATCGTCATAGGGTGAGACGATTTTGCGTGTGCCATCGAGAGCAATCAGTGTACCACCTTTAGCGACCTTCTCGAAGCATTGAAAGTTGCGAGTGAAGGCGAATCGGTTAGATTGAGTGGTGACAACATCGGTCACTTTGATGTGGCATTGGGTGTCGGGAGGTGGAAGGTCGGGAACATCTTTCGGCACGCTGTCCAGCATGTCTGCGGCCCGTAGGAAAGCGAAGATCGTGTTCAAGGCTACGGCCGGGCTGTTGCTATCGAAGTGCTGGCCACATTCGACTAGCATAGCAATTTGAGCACTCGTCGCATCTCCAAACGCGGCAAAATCACGCAGTCGCACGCCAGCCGCATGTCCCGCATCCGCAACTATATGGGACGGGTATCCCATTTTTTGAGCAAAATCGAGGCCTTTGACGTGGGTTCCACACAGTAGCATGGGGGGCGCGGGAAGGGAGGTTGAATGCAAGTCCAGAAGATAGTCGGCGGATTCAGCAAAAGGTCTGATCTCTCGCGCACGGGCTAGTTCAACACTTTGCTGCGGGGCCTCTAGTAAATCGACCGACCAAACCCGATTCATGTCCTCGTCGACAAAACGGGATGCATAGGGCCGCGAGGGATCAAACCGAAGGAAGGCAATAGTGTTGGCGAAGACCAAGATCAACCGCCCCCGGTCCACTGTAAATCCGCTGGCCAAAAGCTGATCGAGAGCGAAGGCGCCGCAAATTTCATTTCCGTGTATGATCGCGCTGATCATTGCAGTTGGTCCGGGCACTGCGCCATCAATTATGGTTAGATACGGCGTTTCGGAATTTCCGTGCTGATAAGATGTGATATCGGGTGTTGAGATCAGTTCGCTCGGTTCCTCTTTAGGGTATGAATTGTTCGTTCAAAATGCGTTCTTCCAAATTGTGTTCCGGATCGAACAACAGGTGAGTTGTCACATTATTGTCGACCGAGACGGTCACCGATGCGACATCTCGAACCTCCGTGTAATCCGCAACTGCGCTGACGGGGCGCTTCTGCGCCTCGTGGATTTCAAAACTTACGCTGGTCTCGTTAGGTAAAAGCGCTCCGCGCCAGCGTCTTGGACGAAAAGCACTTATCGGCGTCAGCGCGAGAATGTTTGAGCCGAGCGGAATGATTGGACCGTGAGCAGATAAATTGTACGCCGTGCTGCCCGCAGGAGTAGAAACCAACACGCCATCGCAAATTAATTCCGGGACCCGTTTGACACCATCAACATTGATACAGATTTTTGCTGCTTGGCGCGTTTGGCGCAGCAATGACACTTCGTTAATGGCAAGCGCTTCCTGAATTACGCCGTAGCTGCTCTCCGCTTTCATGCGCAAGGGGTGCAATTCGGAGCTATGAGCCGTTTCGAGACGCTCAGCTAATCCGTTAATGTGGTATTCATTCATCAGAAAGCCGACGGTTCCCCGGTTCATGCCATAGATCGGTTTACCGTGATTGAGAAATCTGTGCTGGGTTTCGAGCATGAATCCATCACCGCCGAGGGCGATGATTACGTCGGCTTCTTCCGGGCTACAGGTATCGTAGAGAGAGGTGATCTCTTCAAGGGCCTTCTGCGCTTCGGGTGAGCGAGAGGCCACTACGGTAAAGCGTTCGAATTTCATAAATCCCCCTCGCGCTCAGTATAGTCGAGAGATCAGACTCAGCCACGTCACATTTGAACTAGATCCAATCACGAACTGGCGGGTCGATAACAGATAGGTGGATTGGATTCACAGGGCTTCTAGGTCTGCAAGGCGATTATGGCAAGTTATGATCCACGTCAGGTAAATGTTATACCCGTAGCTAATTTCGGTTCTCAACCGCCGGTAACGCTCATATGCCGTGCCACGGCAGGCGCGGGGTGCAATCGGTCGATCGCGAAATCATGGCCCTTGGGCTTTCGCGTAATGGCTTCGCGGATTGCTGCGATGATTCCCTTATCGTCTTCGCTCGCCCTAAGCGGGGCTCGCAAATCGGCGGCATCGTCCTGGCCAAGGCACATATATAGGGTTCCGGTGCAAGTTAGCCGAACTCGGTTGCAGGATTCGCAAAAATTATGGCTGAGCGGCGTAATAAATCCGACACGCTGGCCGGTCTCACGCACATTGACGTAACGTGCTGGTCCACCGCTCACATGATCGCTTTCTTCCAGGGTCCATATCTTCTCCAGTTGGGTGCGAACTTGAGAGAGCGGTAGGTATTGATCGCTGCGATCACCGTCGATTTCACCCATGGGCATAGTTTCAATGAATGTCAGATCCATATCCTTCTCGCCGCACCATCGCACGATATTTTCGATTTCGTCGTCATTGACGCCTTTTAGTGCGACAGTGTTGATTTTTATGCGCAGACCCTCAGCGCGTGCCGCCTCGATCCCGGCCATGACCCTGTCAAACTTGCCCCAGCGGGTAATGGCGAGGAACTTTTTAGCATCTAGGGAATCAAGCGAAACATTGATACGTCTGACGCCGCATTTGATCAACTCGGCAGCGTACTTTTCCAACTGGCTAGCGTTGGTAGTAAGGGTTAATTCGTCAAGGGCGCCAGTTTCGAGATGACGACCAAGTCTATGTATGAGGGTCATGATACCGCGGCGGACAAGTGGTTCGCCGCCGCTAATGCGAAGCTTTCGGACCCCGAGTGCGACAAAAGTGCTGCAGAGGCGATCGAGTTCCTCCAAGCTCAGAAGTTCTTTCTTGGGCAAAAACGACATATGTTCCGACATGCAATAAACACAGCGAAAATCACAGCGGTCGGTAACAGATACGCGCAGATAGTTGACCTGACGTTGGAAGGGATCGATCAGCATGAAACTCTCAGTTACGGGCTGTATATTGCGGTCTTATAGCGTGTTTGGGCATGAAATTCTTCTCAAAAAAGAGCCATTTGCCTTTTTATTTTAAACGGGTTTGCATCATTTTATTCTCTAATTCACGTAGTGCGTTAGATGCGATCCATTTGCCAGACTTGCTGCCGCCATCAATAATTCTCTGGGCGCAACTGATTGTTTCACGATTGAGATTGGCATACCTTTTTCCAATTTTCCTAAGCTACCAATTGATTGCATTCTTAACAAAATTGCGTTTACCCGACGCGCCTTCCTCAATGAATGACAGCCTAGCGATTAAAGAGCTTATCCTAGATTCTTTGTCATGTAACGCGATCACGGCCACCAAAGTGAATGTTGCAGGCTTGACGAATTATTTTTCACTAAGCCGCCATTCCACTGTTAGATGTCGAGCGAAATGGCATTTGCGGAAGAGGTTGTTGCAATATTGATAGCAGAGGTCCCAGGAACGGACTTTCGCTGACAAGATGTCCGCCAGCCTCCGGTCAGTTTCTGTCGGCCTTACAATCACGGTAGCGAGAAGGCGCGTCTCATGTACACTGCAACGCCATAGCGTTAGCGCAAGAGTCTGGTCCGCGCCTATTCCACTGGCTAATCGACGAAAATCCAACAATGGCACGCCCGGCGCATTTTCAGTATTGATGGCGTAATGCACCATTTTAACAAGCATTTTGGGTCTTCCTAGCGCTTCGAGACGGGATAGAATTTGTCTTTCGCTCTTCTCCATGGAAAGTTTGTCGCGCATAATGATTGAGGCCACAATGGCAAAGGATGATGGCATCGCATCAGTAGGCAGGGTCGGAGGATTGCTGACAGCCGAGGATATTCGTTCTGGCGATCGCCGCGCCCTTGCGCGCGCCATCACACTCAGTGAATCCCAACGGACTGATCACAAATCCGAAGCGGAGATATTGCTCAAAAGCCTATTATCGGACACCGGCCATTCAATGCGCATAGGCATTTCTGGGCCGCCAGGGGTAGGTAAATCAACCTTTATTGAGGCATTCGGATTATATTTGCTTGGCATTGGCAAGAGTGTGGCCGTTCTTGCCGTGGATCCGTCGAGCGCGCTTTCGGGCGGTTCGATTCTTGGTGACAAGACCCGCATGGAACGCCTGGCGCGTGAAAAAGATGTGTTTATCCGCCCCTCCCCGGCGGCCGGCGCACTCGGAGGGGTGGCATACCATACGCGCGAGGCAATGCTGTTGTGCGAAGCGGCAGGCTTTGATGTGATCCTGATCGAGACTGTCGGTGTAGGCCAATCTGAAATGGCCGTTGCTGATCTAGTGGACGTGTTTGTTCTTCTAGTGCAGCCTGGCGGCGGCGACGATCTGCAGGGAATCAAGCGTGGCGTGATAGAATTAGCCGACTTGATTGTCGTCACCAAGGCGGATGGCAATTTCTCAGAGCTGGCACGCCACACGGCGGCAGATTATCGCTCGGCGCTTTCTATCATCTGGAGGCGAGGCGAAGGCCTTCAGCCGGAGGTTCTCTCCTGTTCGGCGACAGAGGGGCGCGGCATGACGGATGTCTGGCAGGCGGTTGAAAGCTATTGTGGTGCATTGGCTGAATCCGGAGAATTGGCGCGGAAACGGGAGAATCAAGCGCGGAGATGGATGTGGCGCGCGGTGGAGGAGAACGTGATGAGTGCCCTAAAAAATGAACCTGCTATGGCGGCGCTCCTTGAGCGCCTTGATTCCGATGCTGCGGAAGGTCGAAAAACTCCATCGGCGGCCGCATCTGAGATATTGGCGGCGTTTCGCGGCGCATCAGAGGAGAGTGCCAAATAACGCCCATCAGGCTTGACGGCGAGGTTATTCGGGCCTAAGTATGCGCCGCCTCAAGAGTAGGACATTCACACGGAGCGTTCCCATGTCTCGGCGTTGCGAACTCACAGGTAAAGGCGTACAGACTGGCAATAATGTCTCCCACGCCCACAACAAGACTAGGCGGCGGTTTCTGCCAAATTTGCAGTCAAAATCCTTGTTGAGCGATACACTGGGCGAGACCGTCCGTTTTCGCGTGACGACCTCAGCCCTCCGAACGGTAGAGCGCCAGGGTGGCCTTGACGCCTACCTACTGAGCGCTCCGGACTCTGTGCTGTCGCTCTCGGCACAGCGCACCAAACGTAAAATTGCTCGAGCGCGCGCTGCCGCTGAATAACTAACTTATCCCCAGCTTATTTCCTAGCGAGCGCCTATTCCGATTGGCGGGCAGCACCGCTCGCCGTATAGTTTGGCGCGACTGTTGATCGCTACAAAGGAGATTGGTTATGAGCGCAGCATCTGAATTCCCCAACCTCCATATTGTCGATCATCCGCTAGTGCTACACAAGCTTAGCCACTTGCGCGACGAAACCACTCACAGCAATGACTTCCGCGCGATATTGCGCGAAATGGCCCTCTTGATCGGCTATGAAATTACACGCGTCCTCGATATGACTACAAAAAATATTGCGACTCCGATTACCGAGATGGAGGCACCGTTCTTGGCTAGCACCAAGCCGGCCATCGTGCCCGTACTACGCGCTGGACTCGGCATGGCGGAGGGCCTGTCTGAACTTATCCCTACGGCACCTATTGGCCACATCGGCTTGTTTCGCGACCCGAAAACTCAGCGGCCTGTGGAATATTATGTTCGCCTTCCGGAAAACAAAGAGCGCCTCTTCATTCTCGTCGACCCAATGCTGGCAACGGGCTATTCGGCAAGTTATGCGGTAGACGTATTGAATAAATACGGTGTACCGGACAGCAAGGTGCGCTTTATGGCCATGGTGGCGGCTCCAGAAGGCATGCGAGCGTTCAACGAGGCACACCCCACCGTTGAAGTGTGGGCTGCCGCACTGGACGAGAAACTCAACGAAAAAGCCTATATCGTGCCGGGTCTTGGTGATGCCGGAGACAGGCTATTTGAGACAAGTTGAATGGCACCGGACTCTTATTCTTTTAGCTCAAACANTAGCAGCAGTGTCCGCTGGAACATTGAGTAGTTATCATCTGAAATGAGATAAATAATAGTCCGTCCGGAGTTGTCCCGCCNTACGGCTAATCCTTCCATGTTGTCGATCGTGAGCGGCGAANGGATTNGGATGAGNTCTGTNCCTTCAAGGCGAGTATCGAGGCTGATAAGCTTTTTGGGAACGCGTTTTAGCAGGGCGGCAACACCGCCAATGAGGGTAAAGCGGCGTTCTAGCACCAATATGTCACCGTCCGGAAGACGCGCCGCGCCGGTGGGGCGGAAGCGGGGGGTACGGTAAAATTCGAAGCGCTTGGCCGGCGCGCCATCGCGCAGCACCCAACCTGGCTTGCCCAAGCGTTGATTGTCGAGGCCTTCCGTCAGGAGTAAGAGGCCACCATCGGCCAGGGTGACTAGGCCCTCCAAGGCAGCGTTGCTGTTGAATTCGTTGAGTTCCTTGGGCACNGCGATGGATTTTGGGCGGCTTGCCGNGAGCGCGTGAGCATCGAGTTCGGCAGGTGGCANAAAACGCAGGATACGGTGATGTTGTTCGAAAGCAACAAGTATTGCCCCGTCCGTGTCTCGGGCTAGGGCCTCGGCGTCGCGATAGCGCCCCGAGAGCGGTTTTCCGTCTAGACCGGTAATGGGTGCAAGACGCGCAGTANCAGCGTCAGAAAGATTGCCTTCGGCATCATAGANTAGCGTGGCAGAAAACCACATGCCTTTGTCTGAAGCCGCTAACAGACGATGACCATCTTCGCTTATCAAAAGGGCAGAAAATCCGCCAAACCGCTCATCGTTAGCCGAAAGCTTAAGGCCTCCTCGATATAACATCGGGCCGACCGTGCGTTGGTTGATATCTTCATAATTGAGCGGTACCGAGGAGGTTAGAAGTTCAATCTCTATTGCGCGGCCTTGCCCCACATTGAGCAGGAGCAACAAAAGGAGAAGCAGAAAAAGGTAGTGCGACTTCTTCACAGGTAACTGAACTGGGTGCGGGCGTGCATGCTCTAGGCCTGTAATGTGAAATGGGCGTCAAGGAATAGTCGCATAGCATATTTTTGAGAAATTTTNTGATAATTGCGTATAGGTAGCCTCTCATCGGTATAGCCCAATTGCCGCTTGCTATGGTGTTAGTTGACCAGCCCTACGCCTTAGCTAAGGCGCAATTGCTTGAAGACCCTTTGATCCTGACCACCGAAGGTACGTCTTTTGATCGCCATTGGTATGGTTCTCAATGTCTTCCAGCAATCTGACGAGCTCGCGCTGTGACAAAGATGATTCGGCGCCCAACTAGAAACGCAAACTGGGCTTTTTCGCCAAATTTTGTAATAACAGTGGGATGAAGCAGGGCCTTAACATCATTGATTGCGACTTGCACGTCATTGAAGACGGTGAATTTTTTGCAAATTATCTCGATCCGCGTTTTCACGATCATATGCCGGAATATCTTGGTTGGGGACCAACCAACTTTCCGCACTGGAATGTAAAGGGGCAAACCATTCCGCCGTGGGCGCGGGACGAAGCGGTAATAGGTCCGCAAAAGGCTCTTGACGCACCTAGCGAGAGTCTCTACGCGCCCATCCGCGAAAAGCGATACGACGCTGCTTCGACCATCGCGGCAATGGATATAGAGGGAATCGACGAGGCGGTCATGTTCCGCACCTTCGCCTCAATGTTTCTCTCAATTGACAGTTTGGCAGGGGATCTAGCGATGGCTTATAGCGCTGCATTCAACGATTGGCTGGCGGATTATTGCACGCCTTTTGCGCGGCGTATCCGCCCAGCCGCTATCGTTTCGCTCCACGACCCCGAACTTGCTGCGGCAGAAGCACGCCGCGCGGTTGAGGAAAAAGGCCATGTAGCGGTGGTACTTCTGCCCATGCCTGTATCCGGCCGTTACGTCAATGCACCAGAATGCGACGTTTTGTGGCAGGAGGTTACGCGTTTAGGCGTGCCGCTTGTATTTCACGGTACGAGCGGGGGTGNTTCTGAGGACTACGCCTCAAACCGCTTTCGCGGGCATCCAAATTTCCGCACTCTAAATCATGCGTCAGCCTTTCCCTTCGAGCTGATGGCGGTTATGGGCGCCGTTTTGGTGGGTGGGGTATGCGAGCGCTTCCCAGATATGCGCGTCGGTTTTCTTGAAGGAAATTGTGGCTGGTTGCCGTGGTGGCTCGACCGTCTAGACGGCCAGTGGCAGAAGTATGGAGGTGGCGAGAATTTGCAGCTTTCGGCCTTGCCNAGCGAGCATTTCCTCAGGCAGTGCTTTATCGCCACGGATTCTGATGAGGTTTTGGTCGGCCATGTAGTCGATCGTTTTGGTGATGACAATATCGTTATGTCAATTGATTACCCTCATGCCGATGGTGGTTACCCTAACGGAACCAATGAATTTCTCGAACTGCCTGGCCTTGGGCTGAGTTCGAAAAAGAAAATCGTTTGGGATAATTGTCGGCGCCTTTACGGGTTCAGCGACTAACTGGCNAGGCGTTTCCGACCGTCGCTGGCGCTTGACGAANGANCTTCTTCTTCAAATAACTCAGCGAGCTTTTCCGTCATTGTGCCGCCGAGCTGCTNAGCATCGGTGATCGTAACCGCATGTTGGTAGTAGCGTGTCACGTCGTGACCGATCCCTATAGCAAGAAGTTGGACCGTCGACATTAATTCGATCCGCTGAATAACTTTGCGGAGATGGCGTTCCAAATAATTACGCGGATTGACCGATAGGGTGCTGTCGTCGACCGGCGCGCCATCGGAGATCACCATGATAACGCGGCGTTCTTCCATCCGACCGAGCAACCGATCATGCGCCCAGAGCAGCGCTTCGCCGTCTATATTTTCCTTTAGTAGACCCTCGCGCAGCATCAAACCCAGGCCCTTGCGTGCCCGCCGCCAGGGTTCATCTGCGTTCTTATAAACGACGTGCCTGAGATCGTTCAGTCGGCCTGGATTGCGCGGACGGCCTTGGGCGAGCCAACGCTCTCGCGCTTGACCGCCCTTCCAGGCGCGNGTGGTAAAGCCGAGAATCTCGACCTTGACACCGCAGCGCTCGAGGGTGCGCGCGAGAATATCAGCGCACATGGCTGCAACGAGAATCGGCCGGCCGCGCATGGAGCCTGAATTGTCAATTAGCAGCGTTACCACCGTATCGCGAAAGCGCATCTCTTTCTCCTTCTTGTAGGAAAGAGGATGAAGCGGTTGAGTGACAACTCGCGCAAGGCGTCCAGAATCCAGCAATCCCTCTTCGAGGTCGAATTCCCAGGCGCGAACTTGGTGGGCAAGTAGGCGACGCTGTAAGCGATTAGCAAGACGCCCNATGACACCCTGAAGCTGAGATAATTGTTGATCAAGCTGTTGACGGAGGCGCCCTAGTTCCTCCGAATCGCATAAATCTGCAGCGTTAACGACCTCGTCGAACTCGGTGGTGTATGCGGTATAGGTCAGGCCTTGCTCATCGTCTGGACTGTCGCCCGGTAGCATGCGCCGCCGACCACCTTCGTCTGATTCGTCATCACCGTCCCCGGCCATAGCATCGGCGTCGCTATCAGATGAGTCGCTTGCCTCAGCGTCTTCGCCCATATCGGCTTCCGCGTCTGCGGTGCTATCGCCGTCCATCTGCTCGCCACTTTGGGCTGCACCAGAATCATCGGAATCGGAAGTTTCAGTTGAANCAGGTGTGGAATCTGCCTCTGAATCGTCACCTTCCTCCATGTCTTCATCCTCGATATCCAGGTCCCCGATCACCTCGCAGATNAGTTGGGCAAAGGCTTCTTGATCATCCGCNATTTTTGCCAGGTCGAATAGCTTCTTACCGGCTTTCTCCTCNAACCAAGGGCGCCAAAGGTCAGCGATATGTTTTGCANCTGCTGGCAGCGGCTGGTCTTGGAGGCGCTCGCGTACGAGTGCNCCGATGGCGTCAGCGATGGGTGCTTCTTCTGGGCTAGAGACATGTTCATAGCCCTTTAATCGGCTGCGCTGCTCCAGCGCCGACGTGAGATTGGCAGCAACGCCTGCAAAGCGCCGGGCACCAAGCGATTCGATGCGTGCTTGTTCCACCGCTTCAAATATAGCTCGCGCGTTGCGGCCCCTCGGTTGAGCGCGGCGGTGGGCGTCTGGGTTGTGATATTTAAGGCGGAGCGCCAGCGCATCGGCCGAACCTCGAACCATCTCGACATCTAGCAGGTTAAGGTCGCGGGCAGGGAAGGGGAGTTGAGCCTGTTCGCCAATTAATTGAGGAGTGTCTGAATCAAAGGATACCGCAAGCTCCTCGCCTTTTTTACCTGCGATGGCGCGGACGGCACAGCCGACGGCGCGTTGAAACCGCTCCGTTGGGTTTTCTTCCTTGTTAGGCAAGGATCGTCCTTTGACTCAGCTCTCGGCGGGAGTTGGCACTGCCGATTCCGGCAGTTCATTGCCGAAGCAGCGTTGATAGAATTCCGCGACTGCTGGGCGCTCCATCTCATCGCATTTGTTGACGAATGTGGTGCGGAACGCATACCCGATATCCTTGAAGATACTGGCGTTCTCGGCCCAATGAATTACTGTACGCGGGGACATGACCGTAGATATGTCTCCCGCCATAAAGCCGGAACGGGTGAGATCGGCAATTTCCACCATGGCAGAAACGACCTTGCGTCCTTCGTCATTGTCGTAGTCTGGGACCTGAGCAAGCACGATCTCCACTTCCTCGTTATGCGATAAATAGTTAAGAGTGGTGACTAAATTCCAGCGGTCCATTTGGCCTTGATTTATCTGCTGGGTACCGTGATAGAGGCCGGTGGTGTCGCCTAGGCCCACAGTGTTTGTTGTTGCAAAAATGCGAAACGCCGGATGTGGGTGAATCACTTTGTTTTGGTCCAAGAGCGTCAGCTTGCCATCGACCTCAAGGACGCGCTGGATTACGAACATCACATCTGGCCGTCCAGCGTCATATTCGTCGAAACAAATGGCAACCGGATTTTGCAACGCCCATGGTAAAATACCTTCGCGGAACTCAGTTACCTGCTTGCCATCCTTAATGACGATCGCATCCTTGCCGACTAGGTCGATCCTGCTGATATGACTATCGAGATTCACGCGAATGCACGGCCAGTTTAGACGTGCAGCCACTTGCTCGACATGGGTTGATTTCCCGGTACCGTGATAACCCTGGACCATGACCCGACGATTATGAGCAAAACCGGCGAGTAGGCTGAGAGTGGTGTCGTGATCAAAGCGATATGCCGGGTCGATATTAGGCACGTGCTCTTCTGGCTCTGAAAATGCTGGGACTTCCATATCGGTGTTGATGCCGAAGGTCTGACGCACCGAAACTGTTATGTCGGGTTGGCGATTCCCATGGTTCGGCGTTTCGCCAGTCTGCTCTTGAGAGGCCATTTCGTGTCCCTTTCAAGGGGGCTCTGCCGCGGTCGCGGCTGTTCGATCGATTCAGGAGACCTGATTTAAAAGATAGGTATAGGCCTGATTAATTGATTTCAACAACTCTTCGCATTTTTTGCACCCGCCATTCAAGTCCGGGTGGTATTTTTTTGCCAGTTCCATATACCGGTTGCGCAATTTCACTTTATCGAAATCCGGTTTCAGCTTGAGTGTGCTACAGGCATGCTCAATATCCATGGCTGTCTTGGAGTGTTTCTTGCCACTGTAATTGCGCCGGCCTTTGTTCACCTCTTCTTCGCTGAACCATTCTTGAGAAAAATTGTGGAACATGGTTTCGAGATCGTCCATTTCTTCTTGCAGCGGGCGTTGGCCGTAAACTGGCCAGGTCGGTCGGTGTCCGGTGATGTCGTGGCGCTGAAACGCCTCGATATCGCGGCGTGTCCAGCCGGCGAAAAAATTCCAGGCCCGGTTATATTCACGTACATGGTGAAGGCAGAACCAGCGATAGGTTCTCAGATCGTTAGGTGCGCGCGGCGCACGATGCGGTGCGCTTTCCTGACATTCGGGGTGCTCGCAAACATTCTCTGCCATGGCTTCAAATTTTTTTGGACGTTTGCGAGGATTGCCTTCAAATACCTTCATAGAATAATTATGCCGACTGCCTAGTGGTGAGTAAAGTCAAGGTGGCACCGTTAATATGCATCTCCGGGAATCCTATTATGTAGAGGTAAATAATGAGAGTTACTGAGGCAATCGAGGATAAAATTACTGCTGAGCTGCAGCCAGTCAGACTTAAAATCGAAGACGAATCGGCGAGCCATCAAGGTCATGCTGGGGCGCGACCAGAGGGCGAGAGCCATTTTCGCGTTGTTATCGTTAGCGCTAAATTCGAGGGCATGAAACCCCTCGCACGTCAGCGTCTCATTTATCGATTGCTTGCCGATGAGATGAAAACTGATATTCACGCGCTAGCCTTGACTACCTTGACTCCGGATGAGGATCGTTAGACTCATTTAGGACTGTTCGCCATAAACAATTAGTATGAACCTTATTTAATGGAAGTGAGTAGCAGGGTCAGTTTCAAAGGACCGTTATGGTAATTTTAGGCAGTTGTATGGCTCATTCGTCGCCAGTGTACCAGTGCGGATACTGATCCTTCACCACTGGGCTGGTGGCGGCCCAGGAGACACAGCTATCAAGCATTGGCGGTTTGATGTCGCCAGCCGCCATGATCTCTTTCTCACGCACGGAAAATATTGTCTGAAACGCGACAGTAGCGACGACGCTCATTAGCTCGCGGACATGGGTGCAGCCCTGGTTCCCGCCGACGTACGCTTTGACTTGGCGAATCCAACCCGGGCCAATCCTAACGCCAACTAGATTCTGAAAACTCTTACCGGCGCTCGGACAGAGCTCATAGGGCGTAGTGTCGAAGGCGGTCTCGACCGCTTGGATACAAAGGTCATCGTCAAGGGTGAGTCGTACCCTCATATCGTGTATTGGCTCACCGGGCACGACCGTGCCGCGCCAATCGCTCTCGATTTCGTAACTCTTGACGTCGATTATATGGGCTTCGATATCCCAAAGCCCGTCTTCACGGCGGAATCCCTGACTTTCGATGTCACGGGTATGAAGATGTTCTCGCTTGGCTGGCGCGCTGAGCGGCATGACGGCCTCATGATGCGGTGTCGGGGGTGGTAAGAAGTCCGGATTCTAGAGCACCGCATATACCAATAGTGGCATCAGAATGAAAGCGAGCAAGGAAGACATAACAACCAGACTTGCAACCTCTTCTGGTTCGCGGTCGTAATAGGATGCGAAGAGATAATTGAAAACAGCGATTGGCATGCAGCATTGGATGATCAGAACGCCCTTTTGCATATCTTCATAACCAAACAATTCTGCGAAACCGAAGCCGCCGCCGGCGCCCATGCTAAGGCGAAGAAGCGATAGTGATAGGGTGCGGCTAAAGCGGATAACGCGCAGCTTAGCTAATGATACGCCAAGGGTGAAGATCATCAGCGGAATGGCGAGACCGCCCAAGAGATCGGTAGTGTTGTAGAGAAACTCCGGGACTTCGGTGCCAGTCGCGAGAAAGATCGCACCAAGGGCGACAGCATAGGGAATCGGTGCCTTGAGCAGTGGTAGCGGAGTTGGAAAACCGGAAAATAGCCATTGGCCGAAGATCAGTTGAGCCGAGGCAGAGACCGCGAAAAATCCGATGCCGAGCGCCAGCCCCTCCTCACCAAAGGCAAACAGGCAAAGCGGTAGACCAATATTTCCAGCATTGGGAAAGGTGACAGGCGCAAGATAGGTTCGCAGGGGTAATCTGGCTACGAGCAGAATGACCGTGCCAATGGCGGCGAAGGTGAGGAGTGCCACTGCTCCGCTTAACGCCATTGTAGCGATCTGCTCGGAGAGACCTTGCATGCCAACCATGGTCGAGAAAATTAGACATGGTGCGCCAATATGCCCAACTAAGTGGGTGACAATGCGAGTGTCGTAAGGCTGGTCGAGGCGCGACCAGAGATAACCCAATCCAGCGCACGCAAAGACCGGGAAAATAGTGTTAAAAAGTTCTAGAATCATTGTGCGTGTGGGGGCTTAGACTTTAAGCGCAGGCAGGTGCCTATGCATAGCCGTCCGTTGCGTCCTCCATGCCATCCGTCGGCGGAATGACGCGAACCGAGGTAATGCGGTTCTTCTGCCGACCGCGCACATCAAGGATGAATCCGTTCAGCTCGAAACGGTCTCCGATATGAGGGATTTGTTGTGCGACCTGAAGAGCTAAGCCGGCAATCGTTGCCGCCTCTTCGTCAGGCAGACACCATTCAAATGTCCGGTTGAGATCTCGAATTGTGGTGTCACCTGCAACAAGGACAGAGCCATCAGCTCGTGCTACTGTATGGCGTAGGGCGATGTCATGTTCATCGACGATATCACCGACGATTTCTTCGAGGATATCTTCCAGCGTTACAAGCCCCATAAGCGACCCATATTCATCAACCACCAGAGCGAAATGTGTCCGTCGGTCTCTAAACGCGTTGAGTTGTTCCCGCAGAGTAGTTGTTTCCGGTACGAACCAGGGCGGTGTCAGAACTTTTTCAATATCGAGCTTTTCTATCTCACTCCAGTAGCCTTGTAGTGCGCGCAGCAAATCTTTCGTGTGCAATACACCAACGATGTTGTCGGACTCGTCACGCCATAACGGAATGCGCGTGAACGGACTTTCCACTACTTGGTCTAGAATAGTCCGCGCCTGTAAATTCAGATCGATCATCGCCATATTGTTGCGATGGGTCATTACTTCCCCGACGGCAACGTCGTCGAGATCAAGAATACCGTGCAGCATGTCGTGCTCATGCTTGATCACTGCGCCTTCCTCGGCTTGCAGGCTTATCGCCCCGCGTAACTCTTCCTCGGCTTCTTCTTCCTTATTTTCGACAATCTTGTGGGCTCCAAACGGCATCAGTGTGATGTGAACAATGCCGCGGACCGTGAGAACTGCCGGTGTTAACACCCAGACGAGAGCAAGAAGGATTGGCGCCATTGTCAGAGCAAAGCGGTCGGCGTTACGAATGGCGTAGGTTTTGGGCAGCACCTCGGCAAAAATTAAAATAGTAATGGTTAGACCAACCGTAGCATAGAAAACGCCGACTTCCCCAGCGACCGAGATTAGTAAATTGGTGGAGAGCGAGGCAGCGAGAATGTTAACCGCATTGTTGCCGAGAAGGATCGTGCCTATAAAACGCTCGCGTTGGCGCAGGAGTTTTCCAAGCATTCGGGCTCGCCGGTTGCCTTGTTTTTCGAGATGATGCAAGCGCGCACGGGAGGCAGCTGTAACCGCAGTTTCGGAGCCCGAGAAAAAACCTGACAATAGAATAAGTACGCTGACAGCGACGGTCATGACGATTTGCCCAGAAGTCATAGCGTTAACTAGGCCTCGCAGAGAAAAGCGTCGAGCGCTTTGGCGATATCTGTTTCGTCAATTTCCGATGCAATAAAGGCTTCACCGATTGCACGCGCAAGGATGAGATGGAGACGACCATCTCGCACCTTTTTATCATGGCGCATTTGATTCATCAGGGCGTCTCGATGCCGCGCTTTTCTAGGTAACGCCGCTGCTGTAACCGGGAGACCATTTGCTGCTAGGTGGGTCACGACACGCGCGACGTCAACTTCTGAAGCGATGCCAATTTGTTGCGATATGCGAAATGCCATTACCATGCCGAGGGCCACCGCCTCTCCATGCAGTAGCGCTTCGCCATAGCCGCATTCGGCTTCGAAGGCGTGGCCGAAGGTATGTCCAAGATTAAGTAGTGCTCGGCGTCCGGCTTCGCGCTCATCGTCGGCGACGATGCGTGCCTTGGCGCGGCAGCAATGGGCTATGGCGTGCCGGCGTGTCGCTGCGTCTCCAGCCAGCAGCTTCGCGCCATTTTTTTCCAGCCAGGCAAAAAAAGGTGCATCATCGATAAGGCCATATTTTACCATCTCAGCGTAACCTGCGCGTAGTTCCCGGGGTGGCAGGCTGTCGAGCGTGGCAGTATCCACCAGTACCAGGCGAGGTTGGTGGAAACTGCCAATCAGGTTCTTGCCCTGGCGCGAATTGATGCCGGTCTTGCCGCCGACAGAACTATCGATCTGGGAGAGTAGGGTGGTTGGCAATTGAATGAAGTTGACGCCGCGCAACAGAATACTGGCTGCAAACCCAGTAAGATCGCCGACCACACCACCTCCAAGAGCAAACAACGTAATGCCACGTTCGGCGCCGGATTCGAGTAAGCGTTCAAGCAAGTCCTGCAAAGTCGAGAAATTTTTGCTCACTTCGCCGGGCTGTAGCACGATCGTTTCGCATGTCACACCATGGTGGGATAGTGAATTGATCGTGCGTTCGGCGTAAAGTGGTGCGACAGTTTCATCGCTGATCAGAATTGTTCGGGGCAAGGTTAGGAGCGGCGCGATAAGATCGCCAGATTGTTCCAGAAGATTCGTGCCCACGACGATATCATAGCTGCGTACACCGAGTGCGACAGTTACCAATTCAGGAGTCGCGGCCTGACTATCGGGCTGTAGTTCGTTTGCGCTCACGGTTTTCTCTAATTAACCTCGGGTGCGGTGGAATGAGTCTTGCTCGTTTCCAGGGTGGTAAGGCGTTTCAGTGACGCTACAACTTGGTTGACGGTCTCTTCATGGGGGCAGTCTTGGCTTTGCACGGTTACATCCGCCTGTTCATAAATTGGATAGCGTTCCGCCATTAGATTACTTAGCACTTCTTCCTTGTTGTCGACATTTAACAATGGTCGATTGCTACGGCGGGAGACACGGCGCAGTAGCACATCAAAATCTGCGCGGAGCCAAACTGAATAGGCCTTTTGATTGATCAGTTGTCGGGTTTCTGGGTCCATGAATGCACCACCACCGGTTGCCAGCACATGGGGTGGCTGGTTGAGCAAGCGTGCAATCCCCCGCCGCTCACCGTCGCGAAAGGCGGTCTCACCATGAACATCGAATATATCGTTGATGGACATGCCAGCCGCAGCCTCAATTTCAGCATCGGCGTCGACAAAATCCATTCCGATTCGGGTCGCGAGCCGCCTACCTATAGCGCTCTTACCAGACCCCATAAGGCCGACCAGCACGATCGAGCGGTTAAACGGCGCATCACCAAGAGCCGCGTTCATATCCGTGTCAGCCCGGCCTTCCCCGTAAAAAGTTCGGATCCGCTTTGCCGATCTTTGCCACAACTATTGCTGTGATCTGGGGCGGACATTAGACTGCCTTAAAATTGCCATAAACAAATCGACGATCTCAAAATAGCCAGTTTTTGGCTTTAGCACAAACTAGAGCGCTTGCGGAGCGCGGAGCAATCTCGCAGAAACAAACGCTGTACTATATGGGAAACACAACAAAAATTTTACTGATGCTGGTAGTTTTAGCGATTGGCGGTGGACTTGCGTTCTTGTTGACCTGGAATATTCCACCGCCCACTGACCCCATCGAAATAGCATTGCCTGATGAGCGGTTCGAGAAATAGACCCCGCGCTGCGGGAGCGTTGCTTGCTGTGCTGCTGTTTACTTGCGGGTCAGCCATAGCGGAGGAAGTTGATTCCGAAGCACCAATACGCCTTGTGCCGCTTAATGAGATCGAACAACCACAATTCGATGCATCGCCGCTGTCTGAGCCAGCAGGTGAACTGCTTGTACTTGAGGCTGAGGATCTCGGTGAACCGAAAACATCGGTTGAGACGGATGGGGATCAGGTCAAGGTGGGCAAATTGAACGAAATAGATGCGGATGCTGTTGGCCTGTTAAGCGAATCTTCTGGCGGCTATCCCGATAGCTTATGGCACGGTAGTCGGCGCGACAGAGTGATGGCGTTGTTACCACGTTTGCCGGTGGAGGCACGATCACCAGCGATGCGCTCAGCAGTTCTTAAGCTGCTGCTTTCGTCGGGTGAAGCACCCAGCGGTGAAGTCATCGAAAAGGGCAGATTACTTCGTCTCCGTGCGGAGCTTCTTGCCCGCATGGGTGAATATGATGTTGCCATCGCACTGCTGCAAGCCTCGCCGAGTGGGGGTTTTGAGGAAATCATCGCACGCTATGACAGCGATCGGATGTTTCTCAAGCTAGACTTCGTTGGTGCTTGTGGTAAAGCCCGAACGCGTATTGATATTTCGCCGCTCCCCTATTGGCAGCGTGCGCTAATTTTTTGTCAAAGCAGGTCTCAGGAAGTGGAGGCGGCGAGCCTCGGTCTTGACTTGCTGCGCGAGAGTGATTCGCCACCGAGTGCTGCTTTTGTCACTTTGATCAATGCTATGAACGGGTATGGTGAGGCAGTTCTTGATTCACTACCCAACCCAACGCCTATGCTCGTTTCTATGTTGCGCGTGCTTAATATTCCCGCGCCGGCGGATGCCCTTGACGTAGCGAATCCTGCATTGCTTCGCGTTTTTGCCAGCACCTCAGACAGTGATATCGAGCTTCGTTTAGCTGCCGCGGAGGAAGCTGAAGCAGTTGGCGCTTTGCCCGCGGAAAGCATCGGTTTGCTTTATGCGGCAGTGGCGTTTAGCTCTGAAGAATTAGCGAACCCTATTGAATATAGCGCCGATATGACAGGACCATTAGCGCGCGCCATTCTGTATCAGGCCATTCTTGCGGAAGATGTCCCCACTGCACGCGCTGAAGCGATCGGCATTACTTTGGAGCGTGCACGGGAGGAGGGGCGTTTCGCGACCATGGCCCGTGCTTTGCTGTCAGCCATACAGGTGCTGCCAGCGACTCAGGAGTTTGCTTGGTTTGCGGCTGAAGCAGGGCGCGCCTATTTTGCTGCCAATCGCTGGGAGGAAGCGGGGCGTTGGTTTAATTTGGCGCTAGCCGAGAGTGGCACTGATTTGGAGGCGCAACAAGCAGCAGTTCAATTGTGGCCTTTGGTTGCCTTGAGCGGTGAGAAGATAGAGGTAGACGAGGATATGCTGGATGCCTGGTGGGAATACCAGGGCAGTCCGTTGGGCCCAACGACCCACCAACGCGGTGCTTTGCTGCTTACACTGCTTGCCGCAACTGGCCATGAGATTTCGTCTGAGCAATGGGACGCCCTGCTTGCCGGACCTTTGATCGAGCCAAGTGCTGTCACGTCTCCGGCACTTCGTCACGCCCTTTCCGCTGCCGCTGATAATGGCCGCATTGGTGAAACGGTACTTCTGGCGCTCCTGGGTCTTGGTTCTGGCGGGCCACAAAATTCCGGAGTGGCCACGCTCGGGGAAACAATTTCAGCACTGCGTACCGCCGGACTTGAGCGGGACGCCCAGGCCATCGCAGTGGAAGCCGCTTTGGCAGGTGGCTTGTAATGTCGGCGCAGCACGACGCCGGACATCAAGAAAAGATCGACGACGTCCGAGCGCTGGAGCTATACATGTTGTCCTCCGAACGTGGTGCAAGTGGAAACACGGTGGAGAATTACAAACGCGATATCGAAAGTTTCCAGGTTGCGCAAGCGGCTCTGGGGCGGTGCCTTATCTCTGCCGATACAGCCGACATACACACTTATTTGAGTAAGCTTGTCCAAGACGGTTGTGCTCCGCTAACGAGGACGAAGCACCTTGACGCTTTGCGCCATTTTTACACTTTTTTGCAAGCAGAGAATCATCGTCGGGATGATCCTTGTACAACGGTCATCAGCGATAGCAAGGCGCTGGAACTATTTTGCGACATGTTGCGCTCGGAACGTGGTGCAAGCTTCGAAAACACGGTGAAGAATTACAAACGCGATATCGAAAGTTTCCAGGTTGCGCAAGAGGCTCGGAGGCGGTGCCTTATCTATGCCGATACAGGCGACATACGCACCTATTTGCGTAAGCTTTCCCAAGACGGTTTTGCTCCGCGAACGCAGGCGCGGAAACTTTCCGCTTTGCGCCAGTTTTACGGTTTTTTGCAAGCAGAGAATTATCGTCGGGATGATGATGATCCTTGTACAACGGTCAAGGGTCCACGCCTTGACCGTCCCTTACCGAAGATACTCAGCGAGGACCAGGTGGCTCTGTTGCTGGCCGCAGCGCGCACGCGAGTCTCCGACGAGACCGGCGGACCGCGCGCAAAGGCTGATGCCGTGCGCCTGTTAGCGTTGGTGGAACTGCTCTACGCTACGGGGCTTAGAGTTTCCGAACTGGTGAAATTGCCGTTGGAAAATGTCATCGAGGGGGGGAAATGCATATTTGTGCGTGGCAAGGGGGGCAAAGAGAGAATCGTGCCTGTTGGCGAGCCCGCCGAAGCGGCTCTTGGCGATTATCTTAAGCTTCGCGACCTTCATCTCGGCAAGGCGGCATGCTCCAAATGGCTGTTCCCGTCACGAGGCGAGTATCTTAGTCGGCAGAGATTTGCGCAAATATTGAAACAATTGGCGATTGAGGCCGGACTGCCGCCTGAGAGAATCTCTCCTCATGTACTACGCCACGCTTTTGCAAGCCATTTGCTGGCAAATGGTGCTGACCTCCGGGCTGTACAAAAAATGCTTGGCCACGAAGATATTTCCACAACGCAAATTTATACTCACATCTTGGATGATCGGCTAAAAGCGGTGGTGCGCAATCATCATCCGCTGGCCGATGGTATTCACTAATATCCTGCGAAATGGCGCTGAAACGCCAAATAGCTTAGTCTGATGGTGAAAGAACACGAATCGGAAGACGCGAGCAATCCCAAAATGAACAGCTATCTGGATTTCGAAAAGCCCATCGCAGAGATTGAGGGCAAAATTCACGAACTGCGCCATCTGAGCGATGGTAACGGGGTAAATATAATCGAAGAGGTATCCCGACTGCAGAGCAGGGTGGATAAAATTTTGCGGCAAACATACAGCAAATTGTCGCCTTGGCAGAAGGCCCAAGTGGCTCGCCATCAGATGCGGCCGCATTTTTCAGATTATGTGAAAGCACTTATCGAGGACTTTACCCCCCTCGCTGGCGACCGTATTTTTGCTGAGGATCTTGCTATCGTAGGAGGCCTCGGGCGCTTTCGCGGCCATTCTTTGATGATTATTGGTCATGAGAAGGGTGCTGATACGGATGGACGTCTAAGGCACAATTTCGGCATGGCCAATCCGGAAGGTTATCGTAAGGCTGTCCGCCTGATGCGAATGGCGGAGCGATTCTCGCTGCCGGTGGTGACACTTGTTGATACACCGGGCGCCTATCCGGGCGTCGGAGCGGAGGAGCGCGGACAGGCCGAAGCTATTGCGCGGAGTATTGAAACTTGCCTTGATCTTCGCACGCCGATCATTAGCGCTATAATTGGCGAGGGTGGCTCGGGCGGTGCCATTGCTCTTGCAGTCGCTAACCGCATCTTAATGCTTGAACATGCGACCTATTCAGTAATCACCCCGGAAGGCTGTGCGGCCATTCTATGGCGCAGTGCCGAATATGCTCAAGAGGCGGCGGAAGCTTTGAAAATGACAGCACAGGATTTGCACAAGCTGGCCGTGGTCGATGAGATCGTTGGTGAGCCTATCGGCGGTGCTCACCGTTCCCCAGAAGTTGCCATTGCCGCCCTCGGTGATGCTTTGGGTAACGCACTGGAAGAATTAAGGGTATTTGGCGGTTCGGACTTGAGGGCCCAGCGTCGGGAGAAGTTCCTGGAAATGGGCAAGGCTAGTTTGAGCTAAGGCGGGTTCAGCCAGCTTTACGGATCATGCCTTATTTTCTGCCGGTATATCAGGCTTAAGAAGTACCTAAACCAACTTACCGTGACACTGTTTATATTTTTTGCCCGATCCGCAGGGACAGGGTGCATTGCGGCCAACTTTGTTCCAGGTGGCAGGGTCGTCTTTATCGAATTCCGCATGGCGCAACGTGCCGAGCTGCACTTCTGAATCTATCATTTGCTCTTTGATCATGCCGGGTGGTGGCGTGGGTTCTTCTGTTAATTCTCCCTTTGGCTCGCGCGCGACTGGCGCTAAGCCAGCGAATGCCGGGTCTTGCCGAGTCTCATGGGTTTCCTGAGGTGTTCGTTCCAGCAGGGTTTGTTCTTCTTGCTCATTTAATCTGAGCTCAACGTGCGTTAGCAATTGTGTAACCTGCTCGCGAAGGCCGGACAGCATGTCTTCGAACATACTGAAAGCTTCTTGCTTATATTCGTTGAGCGGATCGCGTTGGGCATAGGCGCGAAGCCCGATACCCTGACGCAGGTGATCCAGGGTGAGGAGGTGGTCCTTCCAGGTCTGGTCTAGAATTTGCAGAAGGAGGCTCTTCTCCGCCATATGCCAAATATCGGACCCGAATTTGGCAACCTTAGCAGCCATCTGACGGTCGGAAGCGTCAGTAATTCGTTTAATAATTTCCTCTTCAGCGATGCCTTCCTCTGATGCCCACTCATCAATCGGCAATTCTAATCCTAGCAGGCGTTGGCTATCCTCAGACAGGCCTTTAAGATTCCATTCTTCGGCATACGCCTTTTCCGGGATATTATCGTCGACGATTTCCTCGATCACCTCGTATCGCATATCGGCGACCGTTTCCGAGACGTCTTCCACCCGCATTAGATCTTTGCGCTGCTCATAGACGACCTTTCGTTGGTCGTTCATAACGTCGTCGAATTTTAACAGGTTCTTGCGAATTTCGTAGTTGCGTGCCTCCACCTTCTGCTGGGCCTTTTCAAGAGCCTTATTAATCCATGGATGGATGATGGCCTCATCTTCTTTGAGGCCGAGCTTGGCGAGCATGGAATCCATCCGCTCGGAACCGAAGATGCGCATTAGATCGTCTTCGAGCGAAAGAAAGAAGACCGATGCACCAGGGTCGCCCTGGCGTCCCGAGCGGCCGCGCAGTTGATTGTCTATACGTCTTGCTTCGTGGCGTTCACTACCAATAATCAGCAGACCGCCGGCGGCAAGGACTTTTTCTTTCTCTGCTGCTACTTCAGACCGGATTCGCTCGATCTCACTTCTTCGCGTGATGTCGTTTTCGAGTCCCGCAAGCTCAGCGAGGATGCGGAAATCCGCATTACCGCCGAGCTGAATATCGGTGCCTCGGCCGGCCATATTAGTCGCTATGGTTACAGCACCGACGCCTCCAGCTTGGGCGATAATACCAGCTTCCTGCTCATGGTAGCGTGCATTCAAGACGTTGTGCTCAATACCTTTTTCTATCATTAGTTTGGAGAGTAGCTCAGATTTTTCGATACTTGTTGTTCCGACTAGGATCGGCTGTCCAGATTGGCGGCTGGCTTCAATTCGGGAGATAATCGCTCTCCATTTTTCGTCAGCTGTACGATAAACCTCGTCGTCATTATCGTCGCGCACATTGGGCTTGTTTGTTGGTATTTGGATTACTTCGAGATTATAGATATCGGCAAATTCTGCCGCCTCAGTTGCCGCCGTGCCAGTCATGCCGGCAAGCTTGGGATACATGCGGAAGTAATTTTGGAAGGTGATCGAGGCGAGGGTCTGGTTCTCGTTTTGAATAGGCACTTGTTCCTTGGCTTCAAGCGCTTGATGTAGGCCATCTGAGAACCGTCGACCGGGCATCATGCGACCTGTGAACTCGTCTATGATGATGACCTGACCGTCCTTAACAATGTAGTCCTTGTCGCGCTCAAACATCAAATGGGCACGCAGTGCCTGATTGATATGGTGGACAACGGAAACATTCTCGATATCGTAAAGATTTTCGCTTTTGAGAAGATTGTTCGCGTCGAGCAATTGTTCCGCGTGTTCAGTGCCGACATCGGTAAGGGTGGCGGTGCGAATTTTTTCGTCGATTTCGTAATCATCCTGTCCGAGTCCAGGAATAAGCGCATTCGCATTTTGATAAAGTTCGGAATGGTCCTCAGCGGGGCCGGAGATGATCAGTGGTGTGCGCGATTCATCGATCAGGATGCTGTCGACTTCGTCGACGATAGCGAAATTGAACTCCCGTTGCACCATGCTTTCGAGGGTGAACTTCATATTGTCTCGTAGATAGTCGAAGCCAAACTCGTTGTTGGTGCCGTAAGTCACGTCGCATTCATACTGCTCTCGACGTTCATCATCGGCTAGGCCATGCACGATGCAGCCGACCTTCATGCCCAAAAATTCGTAAATTTCGCCCATCCAAGCGGCATCTCGATTGGCGAGATAGTCGTTCACTGTAATGACATGTACGCCTTGGCCACCCAGAGCATTAAGATAGACTGGAAGTGTGGAGACCAGGGTTTTGCCCTCGCCGGTCGCCATTTCTGCTATCTTTCCTTCGTGTAGCACCATGCCGCCAATAAGCTGCACGTCGTAATGGCGCTGACCCAGAGTTCGTTTCGCCGCTTCGCGGACCGTGGCAAAGGCTTCATGAAGAACGGCGTCTAGGTCTGGGTTTTTCTCCAAGCGCTCGCGAAGATGATCAGTGAGACTGCGCAACTCTAGGTCCGAGAGTTTTTCTAACTTAGTTTCAAAACTATTGATAGCTTCCACGCGCTTGGCGTATGCCTTGACTACACGTTCGTTTGCGGTGCCGAATATTCGACGCGTCAATCCCCCCATCATGTGATGACCTCGATTTCGCTCCAGAATTGCGCGCGGCTGAAATGAATCCTTCATTGAGAGATAAGCGCGCTCGTTGGGACTGTCAACGGCTGGCCGGAGGGCAAGGGGCAGCAGGTTGTATGAAATCCGCCGATATGGTTTAAGCGCAGCGCAGAGTTTATGTGGGCAGCTATCGCATTACTAGCATAAGGAATTTGTTATGATTTTGTTCGGATACCGCTTGCCTTGGGCACTGTGGTTTAAGCCGATTACCATAGCGGCTAGCGTCGTTATGTGGGGCGCTCTAGCGGCCCAGGCTGAGGATGGCGAACCCTTAGCGGCGATGGTTAATGGCGAGAGCATCACGCGGACGGAAATTTTACTGGCGATGGAGCTTTTGCCGCCGCAATTTCGCCAGTTGCCACCCGAACAGCTTTACCCCCTCATCCGCGAACAGTTGATTGACATCAAGCTATTGGCTGCGAGAGGAGCGGCTTTGGGCCTGCACGACGATTCGCGCATAGCCGCGCGAGTAAAATTTTATGAAATGCGCCTTCAGCACGATTATTACGCCCGCGAGATCGTTGAAAATTATCTCGACCAAGAATTAATCGATGAGCGTTATCAAAGATTACTTGATGATTTTTCTCGGGAGGAGGAACTAAAAGTAAGTCACATCCTAGTTGCGACCGAGGAAAAGGCCGAGGAAGTTGCTCAAAAATTAGAGGATGGCGATGATTTCGTCGAGGTGGCACGACAATATTCAGTCGGGCCGTCGGGGCCGAAGGGCGGCGAGCTAGGTTATATCCGCCGTGCCCAGGTCGTGCCAGAGTTCGCCGAAGCCGCGTTTGACCTTGATGATGGTGAAATTTCCGATCCGATCAAAACCCAATTCGGCTGGCATGTGATTTTGGTGACAGAGCGGCGCGTCCCCAAACCACCGAAATTCGCAGAAGTGGAAGATAAACTGCGCGCCGAAATCGCCGAACGTCTTCTTGCTGATGCCGCCAAGGAAGAGCGGCTCGAGGCTGAAATCGAACTCTTCGATATGGATGAAGGTTTTTTTGGGGATGGCGAACTGGTGCAGTGAAAAGCCGCGACGCAAAAAGCCACGAGTAGGAAAGATGGAGAAAATATCACCTTTGGCGCCTAAGAAATTCCCTACCATGCCGCCGGTGGCGGGGGTGCGTCTTGGTGCGGCGGCCTGCGGTGAGCGCTACAAGGGGCGGCATGATTTGTTGTTTGCCGAATTTGGGCCGGGCACTCGTGTCGCTGGCGTGTTAACTCAATCACAGACGCCGGGTGCGCCGGTGAAATGGTGTCGTCAGCTATTGCCCGGGGGTCGCGCACGAGGCCTAGTGGTTAATGCCGGTAACGCAAACGTTTATGGCGGTCGCAGGGGCGACACGGCAGCTATTCACACCGCAAAGGCGGCAGCCAAACTGATCGGAGCACCAGCGGAAGAAATTTTTATCGCTTCTACCGGAGTAATTGGTGAGCCGCTCCGGACGGAGCGAATCATCGGTGCGTTGCCTGGACTTTACGAGAATCTTAGCCCCACCGCTTGGCGCACCGGAGCCGGTGCGATTATGACCACCGATACTTTTCCCAAGGGTGCATCGCGGCGTGCCAAAATCGGAGGCGAATATGTGACTATAGCAGGTATTGCGAAAGGTTCTGGCATGATCGCACCGAATATGGCTACCATGCTGGCATTTCTCTTCACTGATGCGCATCTACCAGTGAGGGTACTGAATACGCTGTTGCGTGTGGCCAACGAACGTTCCTTCAATTCGATTACTGTTGATGGTGACACTTCTACGAGCGATTCCTGTCTCCTTTTTGCAACTGGTGCGGGCGCGCAGCACCCATCCGTCACGAGTGCCCGCGACAAGCGGCTCAAAGCATTTCGCTTGGCGCTGGAAGAGGTGATGACTGATTTGGCGCAACAGATCGTACGAGATGGTGAAGGGGCAGAAAAATTTATCACGGTCCGCGTGACTGGCGCCGCCTCGGAAGCGGCAGCGCGGCGCTCGGCACTGCTCATTGCGAATTCTCCCCTAATTAAAACGGCTGTGGCTGGTGCCGATCCTAATTGGGGCCGACTTGTCATGGCGGTTGGCCGCTCCGGCGAAAAAATCAACCCGAATAGGATGGCGATTCTCATTGGCGGGCAATTAGTCGCGCGAGATGGCGGCATAGCGCCAGGGTATCGCGAGACCATGGCGGCGCGACATATGCGGGGGCGAGAAATTGAGCTTGCTGTCGATCTTGCCGTGGGCAAGGGCACGGCGACAGTGTGGAGTTGCGACCTGACCCACCGATACATCGATATCAATGCTGATTACCGCTCCTGACCCCAAGCCGATCCTTCTTGTCTCGGCAATCGCACTGATCGACTCCGATGGCCGAGTGCTTATCTCTCAGCGCCCCGTTGGCAAGCATATGGCTGGATTGTGGGAGTTTCCAGGCGGAAAGCTTGGCATGGGCGAGACACCGGAAGCAGCGCTGATTCGTGAAGTGCGTGAGGAACTCGGTATCGATATTGAGGAAAGCTGCCTCGCGCCGATCAGCTTTGCGTCTCATGCCTATGGCGATTTTCATCTGCTAATGCCGTTGTATGTATGTCGCATTTGGAGCGGCAAAGTGAGGGCACGCGAGAATCAAGTTTTGAGGTGGGTGCGTCCAGCCAAACTCGGCGACTGGCCGATGCCTCCGGCGGATGTACCCCTGGTCGCGGCGCTGCGGGATTTATTGTAGTCTGTGTTTTGGCCTCGCGTTAACAGTCAGTACACAAATATGCTTCGTTGTTTGTTTGCGAGGATATTAGTACCAAAGAGATTTACGCCGGTGTGGCGAGCACTGGCTCTCTCTACTACTTAGCTGGACCGCCACAACAATCTTTATCGGCTGNTTCTACTCGTATTTTCTAATCTCAACGCTGTTTTTCTCGACGTGCTTTGGTTGTTTTTGCGCAACAAATTNTTCTTCGAGTCNTAACTATTNGGCCTTCCGGCGTTCGCTTCACNNTTGCAGGCTTGGTGTTAGTCCCAAGTGATTTCNAGCAAGGACGAATTTTTGTTCCNTAACNTTTCAGCTAAAAGCGNATTTATCCTTCCATATCTAGACCCGGGTCNAGNGNTGACNCCAAGCTGACCTTACCTTGGCCNGGCTTCATCGCTTTTTGCTGACCTTCGTGCGGTGCCCAACCNGCTAGATANAGAAGCTGAAAGGTTGCGGGCACGCGACCATTCGTATCGCCATACATCTCCATGTATTTTGCGGCTGCCGNCAACAAGGTAGCGCGTCGNGTCAATCTTTTNCGGCGGTCCAGCATTAAATTNCTTTCACCCATACCACGCAACTCTCGCATTAATGCGAGTGCGTTCGGATAGGTGGCGATAAGTTTGTCGGTATCGACCACCGGAAGAGCGAAACCGGCGCGTTGCAGTAGAGAACCAGCGTTGCGGATATCAGTGAAGGTGGCTACGCGTGGGCTTGCACCACCTTCGACCTCGGTTTCTGCTTGCACCAAGGCCTGTCTAAGCTCAACTAAACTATCACCGCCGGGTAGCGCTGCTAGAAACAGGCCGTCGGGCTTGAGTGCGCGACGGATTTGAATTAGAGCGCCTGGTAGATCGTTGACCCAATGTAGACTTAGTGCACTAACGATGAGGTCAAACTGGGCGTTGGCAAATGGTAACCATTCTTCATCTGCCACCGCCCTGTATGACCCGGTGTGGCGATTGAGCATGGCGCGCGATAGATCACAATGAACCAAGCGCTCTATACCGAAGCTGCCTTTCAGTGCATCGGCTAGGCAGCCTCCGCCGCCGAGTATCACAGTGAGAGGAAAGCACCTTTTGATGTCGCCAAGCCGCTCCACTAAGCCCTCGGCTGCATGGCGGGCGAGAAAATCGTGGGCAGCGAAGCCGGCTGCCGCGCGGTCACGCTGTCGGCGCAATTGCTTCCGGTCAAACGGCCCGATCCTGTCGTTGCGCGCTCCGGTCATGATGGTTTTATGACATGTAAGGCGGCACTGGGCCAAGTACAGTAGCGGCTATCTTATTTTCATCACCAAGAAAGGGGGGTGTAGGTGGCGCATCACGGTCGCGCACAATTGCTGCCAAAAGCGTTCGTGGTAAGGCCGACTCTGTTGGAGGATTAGTTGCTGACCGGCGTGACAGAGGATACTTGCATGTAAGGCACGAGTAGCCCGGTGAGGCAGTCATTCTCGTCTTGGCTCTTGCACGAACCCTTGATTGTTCTACATGATGTAAATTAGTTGTCACTTCGCGGAGTAAGATCTTGCCTGACGTCACGCTCTACACCACACCCTTCTGTCCCTTTTGTGAACGCGCGAAACGCCTATTGGATAAGAAAGGTGTGCCCTATCTTGATATAGGCGTAATGGGAAAGCCGGAATTGCGGCGTGAGATGGAGGAGCGTTCCGGCGGCTATACAGTACCCCAAATTTTCATAGACGATACACCTATCGGCGGCTCGGATGAGTTGATTGATCTTGAGCACTCAGGAAAATTGGACGACATGCTAAAAATATCATGAGCGAAAGAAAACTGCAGGTGGCTTGCGTGCAGCCGAGCAGTGGCCAGGATATGGCCAAGAATATTGGTGTTGCCTGCGATCTCATTCGTTTAGCGGAAAAGGAAGGTGCGCGGCTCATCGTACTGCCTGAAAATGTCGCGTTGATGGATCATCGTGATGAAGAGGTGCAGTCTCAAGCAGCGATGCTAGAGCAGCATCCAGCAATCCGGGCGTTTAGCGAAATTTCGCGTGCGACTGGTGTTTGGATATTGGCTGGCTCGGTCGGCGCGCTTGGGGCGGATGGCCGGGTGGCCAATTGTTCGTCTTTAATTGATGACAGTGGCGCGATTCAGGCGCGTTATAACAAAATTCACATGTTCGATGTCGATTTACCTAATGGCGAAATCTACCGTGAATCAGAATCCTTCTGCTCGGGCCGTCAGGCGGTGGTTGCCGAGACGCCCTGGGGCGGGCTGGGCTTGAGTATTTGTTATGATCTGCGTTTCCCGCAGCTTTATCGAGCGCTTGCTCATGGAGGGGCTGAGATTATTACCATTCCCGCCGCATTTACCAGGGTGACCGGTGAGTTGGTGTGGCATGTGTTGAACAGGGCTCGAGCAATTGAGAGCGCCGCTTTCGTGCTTGCGCCTTGTATGTGGGGCAGCCATTCTGGTGGTCGCAGCACTTTCGGCCATTCGCTGATTGTTGACCCGTGGGGCAAAGTGCTGGCCGACGCTGGAGAGGGTGTTGGTTTTGTCACGGCAGAGATTGATCTTTCCGAGGTTGCCAGAGCGCGTGCGTCGATCCCTGCTTTGAGGCATGACTGCGATTTTAAACTGTCTGCTGCCGGAAAAATGGGCGTTTGTAAGGTTTAATCTGTTAAATCGAATTTCGTGCGCAAACTCGTTGCACACAGGCTGGGTGGGGGGTGTCTATGGTTACATCCTCATAGGCGATGATCGTGAGATTGTCGAGGATACCAGAAATAAGTTCTCCCCGTTTCAAGAGGTACTTTGGGTTGCGCGGCCGGCCGAATGCTTCATTGCCAGCGGCGAATGTTTCGTATAGCAGCAACCCTGCTGGCGCGAGTGTTGCGACGACATCTGGAAAGAGCGGTCGGTGAAGATAGTTGGTTATTATGATAGCAGCGAAGTGGCGGTCACCAAATGGCCAGGGAGAATTTTCAAGATCACACGCGATGATCTCCAGTCTGGCTTCGTCCTTAATGTCTGTTAGGGCCGAAATATTGATGTCACAGGCTGTCACCGTATGGCCAAGACGCAACAGATATCGGCTATGTCGTCCGTTGCCGCATGCGAGATCTAAGACCTTACTACCGGATGCGATTTTGCTCGCGAATCGGGTGATCCAGGGTGAGGGCCGACCATGACGATGATTGGGGATAGAGTGCCGCATCTGAATGTATACGTTTGATTTTGTAGCAATATAGGATAGTTAGATAGTCTCCTAGAAAGCCTACGGCAGTATTGGACTAATTGCGATGATTGTCTTTGATCTCAAATGCGCACAGCACCATGTTTTTGAGGTATGGTTCGCCGATTCAGGCGCGTGTGAAAGCCAAATCGCCTCGGGCGAAGTGCAATGCCCGGTGTGCGGTGACGCAAAAATCGAGAAAGCGCCAATGGCGCCAAATCTTCCGGCCGGTACCGGCCGTGGCAGGGGGCACAAGAGCACGGGCGGCTCGTTGCAGCCGTCCAATTCGCGGGTGAGTGCTGCACCGCCTGCTGTTGCAGCACACGTAGAGCCACCGACGCCAGAGCAAATGGGTGAGGCGATTAAAACCCTTCGAAAAATGCGTGAGGTGGTTGAGAAAAACTTTGACCACGTTGGCGACCGCTTTCCAGAAGAAGCGCGCAAAATTCATCATGGTGAAGTAGAGAGGCGAAATATCTACGGCGATGCCACGAGGGAAGAAGCGGAAGAGCTTTCCGAAGAGGGCATAGAGATCAGTCAGATGCCTTGGCTGCCGCGCCACGATTCCTGATCCTCACTTCTTGGGCTTTTGACCGCAAGCGATATAGTTGATTGAGAGGCTGCCGCCAAGCGACCAGGTGCGTGCGAGTGGGTCGTAGCGGATGCCACTGATATCGCGCATGACTACTCCGTTTTGTCGCAAGGGGCCAACCAATTCTGAGGGGCGGACGAATTTCGCCCATCGATGTGTGCCGGGGGGTAGCCAGCGTAGAATTCGTTCAGCTGCGACAATGGCCAACGCAAAGGAGGCGGTGGTTCGGTTTATGGTTGCGGCGATGTACATGCCTCCGGGCCGCACCAACATTGCACTCGCCGCGAGAAAGCCATCAAGATCGGCAACGTGCTCAACTACCTCAAGTGTGAGTACGCAGTCGAACCGATCTTTCTCCTCCGCGAGTTTCTCGGCGCTGATCTGCCGATAATTGATCGACAGTCCCGATTGTTCAGCATGCAGCTGCGCTGCCGCGATTGTTTCTTTGCCGGCATCGATTGCCGTAATCTCACCACCGAGGCGTGTGAGTGGTTCAGCGATCAGCCCGCCCCCACAGCCGATGTCAAGAATTCGAAGCCCGGCGAGCGGTTTCGCACCGGCAATATCGCGTCCATGATATTGGCACAGCTGATCGCGGATATAGGTAAGGCGTGGGACGTTAAGGGCATGAAGCGCGCTAAACGGACCGTCGGATTGCCACCATTCGCCAGCAAGTGCTGCAAAGCGTAAAATTTCATCTTCGTCTATGGACTTGGCATCCTTGGTTATCAAATTTTCCTGCACCATGCTCTTTCCTCAAAATATCTCCAGCGCTTGCCTGTCAGAATCTAACACAGTATGTATACCGGCTCTTCGGCGGGATTTGTGTGTCAGGTAGTAGCGTCCGTGGTTTATGACGGACGCCAAAGTGAAATCAATGGCTTTGATTGTACAGAAATTTGGAGGGACCTCGGTATCCCATTTGGGCCCTATTCGCCGTGTTGCTCGACGGGTGCAGACGGAGTTGAACGCGGGTAACGAAGTGGCCGTGGTGGTTTCGGCGATGGCTGGCGTGACTGATCAACTCGTTGGCTGGGTTCGCGATATCGCGCCAGCCGGGAGTGACGCAGAATATGACACGGTGGTCTCGAGCGGTGAGCAGGTGACGAGTGGTCTGGTGGCGCTGGCGCTGGGACGGCTTGGTATCAAATCTCGTTCTTGGCTCGGTTGGCAACTACCAGTGCGTACCAGTGGAGTCCATGCTCGAGCTCGTATCCTTAATATCAAGACCGATGAAATTAATGCATTTATTGCCTCGGGTGGCGTTCCCGTGGTTGCTGGGTTTCAAGGAATTGCACCTGATGGTCGGGTGACGACGATCGGGCGTGGCGGCTCGGATACGCTCGCAGTAGCGCTTGCGGCAGCGCTCAAGGCTGATCGCTGTGATCTTTATTCCGATGTTACCGGTGTTTTTACTGCCGACCCCTGGATCGTCAACAATGCGCGAAAGCTTGACAAGATTACCTGCGAGGAGATGCTTGAATTGTCTTCGCTTGGAGCGAAGGTACTTGATCCGCGCTCGGTACGTCTGGCACTCCGGCACCGCATGCCGATCCAGGTTTTGTCGAGCTTTGCAGATTTGCCGGGAACCTTGATCGAAGGAACAATAATTACGGATGTGTGGGGCATGCCTTTAGAAGACGACCAGAATCAGAATGTCGTGACCGGTATCGCCTATAGCCGGGACGACGCAAAAATTACCATCGTTCAGGTTCCTGACCAACCAGGAGTGGCTGCGGATATTCTTGCCCCATTATCGGAGGCGGGGATCAATATTGATATGATTGTTCAGAACGTATCGCATGATGGAGATGCCACTGATCTGACCTTTACCGTTCCTCGGGGCGATGCCGAAAAAGCCACGCATGTGCTGCGCGAACTCAAGGGTAAATTGGATTATCGCATCTTACTGAGCGACACCAATGTCGCCAAGATATCCGTAATCGGTATTGGTATGCAGAGCCATGCCGGGGTTGCTCAGACTATGTTCACGGCACTCGCAAAAAACGATATTAATATCCAGGTGATTTCGACTTCGGAGATAAAAATCAGTGTGCTCATTGGCGAAGAGCATACTGAACGCGCTGTACGCGCTCTGCATGAAGCCTATAAATTGGATGTTTAACAACACGGAATTTGCCGCCGCAAACGCCGAATTCGATGCATTGTCGGCCCGCGGACGTAAATTTCTTGGCGTTCGCCATGCAGTGTTGGGCGGTGCGATGTCGTGGTTGTCGGAGCGTCATCTAGTCTCGGCGACTTCGAATTGTGGTGCTTTCGGTGTGATCGCCACGGGGTCGCTCAGCCCGGAAGAGCTTCGCGTCGAGATTAAGGAGACCGCAGCACGAACTGCTAAACCTTTCGGTGTCAATGTCATCATCATGCATCCGGAATTAGAAGAATTGTTGCAGGTTTGCATTGATGAGCGGGTTGGCCATGTGGTGTTGGCGGGTGGTTTGCCGCCGCGTACTGCTATAGAGAAACTGAGAAATGCAGCGGTAAAGGTCATATCATTCGCGCCGACCTTGACAGTCGCTAGGAAGCTGAAGCGCCAAGGGGTTGAAGCCTTTATCATCGAGGGTATGGAGGCGGGTGGCCATACCGGCCCAGTGGCCACTAGTGTGCTATGCCAAGAAATTCTTCCCCATCTGCGCGACGTACCTGTCTTTGTCGGTGGAGGTATAGGCAGAGGTGATGCCATTGCACTCTACATGAAAATGGGCGCCGCCGGTTGTCAGATCGGCACCCGTTTGGTTTGTGCCACGGAATCTGTCGCCCACGAGAAATTTAAGAAAATTATTTTGCACGCGAAGGCGCGAGATGCGCAGCTATCAGTTCAACTTGACCCGGATTTCCCGGTAATCCCCGTGCGCGCACTCGTAAATAGGGCAACAGATGAATTTTACGAAACTCAACGGGCTACCATTGCACGTCACCGCGCGGGCGAGTTGGACCATAAAGAGGCCCAACTTATCATCGAACGATTTTGGGCGGGTTCGCTGCGTCGCGCAATCATCGAGGGTGATATCGAACACGGTTCTTTGATGGCCGGACAAAGCGTTGGAATGGTCGAGCGTGAACAACCGGTGGCCGAAATCGTCGAGGAGTTGATGGCGCAGGCAATAGAGGCACTTGTGAAGTGATCTGAAGAATTATCTGCAGCAGGAAGAATTAATCCTATAATACGGTACAATATCACGGATTATTGAGCAGTCTTTTTCATTGTATTATCAATTCTGCAGATGTTATCCTAAGAGGTTTACGTTTTACAAAAAGTGGTTATAGAGAGCCTTTTGAGGGTGTTTGAAGTTTTGAGGCGGCAGGATGGTAGATCAAAGAGGGGTTGAATCCCTTGAGTCAGGACAGGGTGATAGCCCGCTGTTGCGCGAAGTCGGTGACGAGACCGTTTTTGAAGAAGCTCCCAGCCTTTGCATAGATTTGCGCCGTGCCCGTATGATATCCGGCAGAGAATTGGCGGATGTGGCTGCGTCGCTTCGAATTCGGCAAACTTACCTGGAAGCACTTGAGGAAGGTCGCTTCGATGATCTACCTGGCGCAACTTACGCTGCGGGGTTCCTGCGCACCTATAGCGAATTCCTCGGCATTGATCCGGATGAAATGGTGGAGCGCTTAAAGCGTGAAACCTCTACAGGAAAGGATCAACGTGATTTATCATTCCCGGTACCTCCAAAAGAAGGACGCTATCCAAAGCCCTGGCTGATCTTGTTAGTTCTATTGGTCGCCGGACTCGCCTATGGAGGATGGAATGTGTATTCCACTGATGGAAAAGTTGCTACCAAAATTGTATCAGACGTATCGAATACTCTAACAGAGGCCGCTGGCCTGTCGGATGACGAAGCAGTGATGATGGGGGTTGCGACAGAGCCAATCGTTGTTGACAAGGAGTTGGGGCGTGCAGGTGCTACAAGTTCGGGCATGGCCACAATGGAGCAGAAAGCCACTCAAGCGGCGAACCTTAGCGTAGTTCCTGAACAACCCGACCCGGCAGACGATAACGTCGGGGCGTCTAGAATATCTAGCGTGGTAGAGGTGCTAAGTGCCTCCCAAGAAACAACGATCACAACAGTCGAAACCAATGAAGCCGACGGCAGCGCGTTAGCAGAAGTCGCTGAGAAGAAAGTCGCGAGCTCTAACAATGATCCACTGCTGGCAAGCGATTCTCTTTGGGATAGTTCGGCGCCGAGCAATATTTCTGATTCTGCACCTATTGCTGAAGAAGCTACACCGGGAGGCACTGAGAAAGCGAACATAATCCGTAACGCAAATGCGCGGGTTGCGGATGAAACAAGTTACGAGCTAAGTACAGTGCCATCGGGATCAGCGGGAAAACCGGTGCGTGAATCAAATATTTATGGCGAGGAAAACACAGATTTTAGAATATTGATCATGGCGACGGCNGACAGTTGGGTGCAAATTCAAGGCCCCGATAATGAACTGTTGTTGACCCGGATCTTACNCGCAGGCGATGTATATCAAGTGCCCAACCGATCCGNTCTCTTGATGGTAACCGGCAATGCNGGTGCCCTCGAATTGCGGGTGGATGGCAACNCTGTCGGGGCCCTTGGCCCGNTTGGCGTAGTNCGGCGAAATGTCTTGCTTNACCCAGATACTCTAGTCTCCAATACGGTGACNGATAGCGAAAACTAAAATCGGTGCTTTTTGGTTGGCGAACCAGAGCTGGCAAAATATACAGGGACCGGAACGTGCGGTGCGGTCTTCTGTGCTGAAAATCTCTCGCTTTTCTCAGAACGGAGTTTCAATTGGCAAAATTGCAGCCGGTGCGCGGCACTAAGGATCTATTGCCGGAAGAGAATAGACGTCATCGCCATGTTCTGGAGACGGCTCGCAACGCTGCGGAGCTTTACGGCTATGAGGAGATGTCGACTCCTATCTTCGAATTCACTGATGTGTTCAAGCGGACCCTCGGCGATTCTTCTGACATCGTCATCAAGGAAATGTACACATTCGAGGATAAGGGCGGTGAGTGGATTACCCTTCGCCCGGAAAACACGGCTGGTGTAGCGAGGGCGTTGATCAGCGGTGGCCTCAGTCAAAACCTTCCCCTGAAGTATTTTTATGGCGGTCCGATGTTTCGCTATGAGAGACCGCAAAAGGGTCGGCTGAGACAGTTTCATCAGATCGGTATCGAGTTGTTGGGCGTGGCGGAGCCGTTGGGCGATGTAGAAATTATTGCTTTGGGTGCGGAGGTGCTAAACGCGCTTGGTATATCCGACAAAGTAACACTTGAGCTGAATACGCTCGGAGACCAAGAGAGCCGTGAGAACTATCGCGCTAGCTTGGTAGATTATTTTTCCGGGCATCTCGATAATCTTTCAGAGAACAGCCGCACCCGTCTCGAACGTAATCCTCTGCGTATCCTCGACTCTAAGGACGAGGGCGACCGTGCATTGATCGCTGACGCACCGCTTATGATGGATTATCTCAACTCGGCATCGAGTAAATTTTTCAAATCTGTTCTTAACGGATTAGACAATCTTGGTATTGCATATAGGCACAATCCGCATCTCGTTCGTGGGCTCGATTATTATTGCCACAGCGCTTTCGAATATACCACGGAGGAACTTGGCGCTCAGGGAGCAGTGCTTGCTGGTGGGCGTTATGATGGACTGGTTGAGACTATGGGCGGTCCTGCTACTCCTGGCGTTGGCTGGGCGGCTGGTGTTGAGCGGTTGGCAATGCTGACCGGTGTCGTTCCGTTGGGCGGTCACATCATTGCCGTAATTCCTATCGGCACTGAAATGGAGGCTGGGGCATTCGCGCTCACACAGGAATTGCGCGCGGCGGGTTTCCAGACTGATGTGGCGTTTCGTGGCAATATGTCGAAGCGTCTTAAGCGCGCCAATAAGGTTGGTGCCGCCTGCGCTGTATTACTCGGCGAAGATGAGGTTGCACGTAACTACCTTACTGTGCGCGATCTTGCGAGCGGCGAACAGCAGAATGTCTCACGCGGTGATCTCACGGAATATCTCCTGAACTGGAAGCGGGTATGAAGGTCGATGCGCGTCTTGATGGGATCATCGCTCGTGAGCAGGAGCTTTCCGCGCTGCTATCCGGAGGGCCTGGTTTGTCCGGTGACGAGCTGGTGCGATATTCCAAGGAATATGCGGAACTGAAACCGGTAATTTCCGCAATTGAGGCGCTACGCAAGGCAGAGGCGGAAGCAGAGGAACTGGCCGAAATGGTCGCCTCCCCCGATACCGATAGCGAAATGCGTGACCTTGCCGAAGAAGAGTTTTCAGCGCTCAAGGAGGAAATTCCCAAACTGGGCAGCGCTCTTAGAATACTTTTGTTGCCAAAGGATGAGGCGGACAAAAAAAATGCCATTTTGGAAATCCGTGCCGGCACTGGTGGTGATGAGGCGGCACTATTCGCCGCAGATTTGATGCGTATGTATCAGCGCTATGCTGAGAATAAGAAATGGCGAACGGAGGTAATGTCGCTTTCCGAAACTGGTATCGGAGGAGTCAAGGAAGTGGTCATAGAGATCGGCGGTCGCGGCGCATTTGCGCGTCTCAAGTATGAATCCGGCGTCCATCGGGTGCAGCGCGTACCTGAAACGGAAGCAAGCGGACGTATCCACACCTCTGCGGCCACGATCGCAGTACTCCCCGAGGCCGAGGACGTGGACTTAGTGATCGAGGATAAAGATCTAAAGGTTGATGTTTACCGCGCTTCTGGTCCGGGTGGCCAAAGCGTTAACACTACCGACAGCGCGGTCCGCATAACCCACCTGCCAACTGGCATCGTGGTTACTCAGCAAGATGAAAAATCTCAGCACAAAAATCGCGCGAAGGCGCTTAAGGTTTTGCGCGCGAGGCTTTACGACCATGAGCGCAGACTACGTGATGCGGAGCGGGCCGAGGCAAGACGTGGACAGGTAGGCTCGGGGGATCGCTCGGAGCGCATCCGCACTTATAATTTTCCGCAAGGCCGCGTCACTGATCATCGGATCAATCTAACGCTATATAAGCTTGATAGAGTGCTGAACGGTGAGGGGTTAGATGAATTCGTCGATGCACTGTTGAATGACGAACAAACGCGCCGCTTGGCGCAAAAAGATTAATGAGTATCGATGAGGCGTTGAATCGTGCGTCTACTCTTCTTAAGGAGGGGGGTATCGAAGGGGCTCGTTCTGAAGCGCGTATACTCCTTGGCCATGTGCTCGGTGCCACGCGAGAAGAACTTTTGCTTTGTCATGCAAATAGCCTCGCTAAAAACAAGTTCGAAGAGTTCATGAGCTTGACGGCACGTCGTGTTGCACGTGAACCAATTGCCTACCTCACCGGTGAACGTGAATTTTGGGGGCTCACTTTTGAGGTAACTCGGGAAACACTAATCCCCAGACCGGACAGTGAAACGCTGATCGAGGCAGCACTCGATTTTGCTAGAGAAAATGGTCTTAATCGGCCACGCATTCTCGATATCGGCACGGGTAGTGGATGTCTAATGATATCACTCTTGAATGAAATGCCGGAGGCCGGGGGCGTTGCCACAGATATAAGCTTCGCTGCACTAGAGGTTGCTCGTCGCAATGCGGCGCGTCATGGAGTAGCTGCTCGAGCGCATTTCGCAGCGGTTTCGTGGGGTGGTGCTTTGAAGTCGCTATTTGATCTAATTATTGCTAATCCACCATATATTGCCGAGGATGCGCGTGCGTCGTTGATGCCGGATGTGGTCGACTACGAACCAAAAGAAGCGCTTTTTGCAGGTGCGACCGGCGTAGATGCCTACCGTGCATTGGCTCCGGACCTTGCCAGGTTGATCGCACCAGAAGGCCGGATCTTTATAGAGCTTGGCCAGGGGTGCGGTCAGCAGGTCACTGAGCTTTTTACGGCTTCTGGTATGAGAGAATGCGCGAATCGGTCAGATCTGGCGGGGATTGAGCGCTGTGCAATGTTCGCACGCGCTGAAAGCCCCACTGCAGCCATGGAAAAATATGGTTAACGGCTATTTGGTAAACTAGAAAAAGAAAAAAAAGTTTGAAAACTGGACAATCCAGGTTAGGTTTCAGATGGCCGTGGCGAAAGCGGATATGAGAATATTCTTGGTCGCCACCCCTCTCCTAGCCATGCCGGCTGGGAACTAGTCCCGATGTCAAAAAGCTATCGCCACGAGATGGTGACGTTGAGGGCGGACGAGGCGTTCGACCCAATGGTATGAGACGAAAATATGAATAAAGGCCAGTCCTCTAAGCGCCCGCGGGGCCACCGCGGAAATGGCCGCCGACCTAATGGCGGGCGTAACGCAAATTTTGAAAGCAGCGGTCCACAGGGAAAAATCCGTGGCACTGCATATCAGGTGATCGAAAAATACCAAGCGCTCGGCCGCGACGCGCTGACCTTTGGGGACCGCGTGGCGGCTGAAAATTTTTTCCAGCATGCCGAGCATTATTACCGGGTGATGGCTGCCAATGGTGGCACTGACCAGCGTGGTGCTCGTAGTTCGGGGGCACAGCAAAATCGTCAAGCCGTGGGCGATGAACAACAGCCAAGAACCCACGAGCCCCAGGTGGCACAGGAACCGGATGCAGATAAACTTGCTCAAGTGGAAGTTGCCAGCGAGGCCAGCGCAGAAAAGGCTCCTAAAGTAAATGCTGAAGGGGGCTCTCCGGAATCTTCAGAGGCCGAGGCCACCACGTCTTAACCTGTATGCTCAATAATTTTTAGATTAATTATTGGGTTAAACCTACCCAATTTATTTGATTCATGCGTTTGGGCACTTGTGACAACAAATCCTCTTCCCATATAGAAAACACATCAATCTGTCTGAAGTGGGAGCCCGGGACGAGTGCGGTGAAAAACTGGCTTGTGTAACGCGGCGGCCGAGTGGAGTAGGGCAATATGAACTTGGATCACTATACCGAACGTTCGCGCGGATTCGTGCAATCGGCGAAGGAATTGGCAGTTCGTAGCTGCCACCAGCGTTTTACCCCGGAACATCTTCTTAAGGTTATTCTTGACGACCGGGAGGGGTTGGCAGCGAATTTGATCCGTTCCGCAGGCGGCCGTCCCGAAGTCGCACTAAATGGCATCGAGATTGCGCTCGATAAGCTTCCCAGGGTCGATGGCGATGGTGCCGGTCAAGTCTATTTAGCCCCGCAGACCGCACGTCTTTTTGAGCATGCCAAGGAGATCGCTGAAAATAATGGCGATAGTTTCGTCACGGTTGAGCGTCTTCTGCTTGCGATTGCACTTGCTGATGGCACACCAGCTGGTCAGGTTTTGGCCGAAGCCGGCCTGACGCAAAATGGACTAAACGCTGCCATCAACGATCTGCGCAAGGGGCGTACAGCGCAGAGTGCTGGTGCCGAAGACACTTTTGACGCGTTAAGGAAATTTGCTCGAGATTTAACCAGGGCGGCGCGCGAGGGCAAGCTCGATCCGGTGATTGGGCGCGACGAGGAGATCCGCCGCACGGTCCAGGTTCTTTCGCGCAGAACCAAGAACAATCCGGTTTTAATTGGCGAGCCTGGCGTCGGAAAGACCGCCATTGTTGAGGGACTAGCACTACGTATTGTCAACAGCGATGTGCCTGAATCTTTACGAGATAAAAAACTGCTTGTGCTCGATCTCGGTGCGCTCTTAGCAGGCGCTAAGTTCCGCGGAGAATTTGAAGAGCGGCTCAAGGCTGTGTTGTCGGAAGTGACTGCTTCCGATGGCGAAACCATTCTCTTCATCGACGAGATGCACACCATCGTCGGTGCCGGTGCGGCGGAAGGTTCAATGGATGCCTCGAACTTGTTGAAGCCTGCGTTGGCCCGAGGCGAGTTGCATTGCGTAGGCGCCACAACCCTCGACGAGTATCGTAAGCATGTTGAAAAGGATGCTGCGTTGGCGCGCCGGTTCCAACCGGTGTTTGTTGTTGAACCAACGGTAGAGGAAACGATTTCTATCTTACGAGGACTCAAGGAGAAATACGAAGTGCATCATGGAGTGCGTATTGCCGACAACGCCCTCGTTTCCGCTGCAACGCTTTCCAATCGTTATATCACTGATCGCTTCCTGCCGGACAAGGCCATCGATTTGATGGACGAGGCTGCGAGCCGTCTCCGCATGGAGATCGACAGCAAACCGGAAGAACTCGACGAGTTGGAACGGCGTATCATTTTGTTGAAAATTGAACGAGAGGCGTTAAAGAAGGAAGCTGATCCGTCATCCCAGGACCGGCTCGAGGCTCTTGAAGAGGAATTGACCGAACTGGAAAGTAAATCGAACGAGCTCGCGGCCGTGTGGCAGGCCGACAAGGATCGCCTGGCCGGTGGTCAAAAGATTAAAGAGCAGCTTGACGCGGCACGCAGCGAACTGGAAATTACGCAGCGTAATGGAGACCTCGCCCGTGCAGGGGAATTGTCCTATGGCGTCATTCCCGACCTCGAACGGAGCGTCAGTGTGCTCGAAGGCGGTGAGAAGGAGCGTTTACTGAACGAAACTGTGGGCGAGCAGCAGATAGCTTCCGTGGTTGCGCGCTGGAGCGGTATTCCCGTGGAGAAAATGCTTGAAGGAGAACGTGAAAAGCTTCTCCAGATGGAGAAGGGGTTGCGCCATCGGTTAGTTGGTCAGGACGAGGCTGTGGCTGCAGTCAGTAATGCGGTTCGACGTGCGCGCGCAGGTCTACAAGATGGTGACCGGCCAATCGGTTCTCTTCTCTTCCTTGGCCCTACCGGAGTTGGCAAGACGGAGCTAGCAAAAGCGTTGGCGGAGTTCATGTTCGACGACGAATCTGCACTCGTTCGCATCGACATGTCAGAATACATGGAGAAGCATGCGATTGCTCGACTGGTTGGTGCGCCACCCGGGTATGTTGGCTATGAGGAAGGTGGTGTCCTGGCAGAGACCGTGCGCCGCCGGCCCTATCAGGTTGTCTTGTTTGACGAGATGGAAAAGGCACATGCGGATGTCTACAACATTCTGCTGCAGGTAATCGATGATGGTCGGCTTACTGACGGCCAGGGACGTATTGTAGATTTTCGCAATACGGTGATCATCATGACTTCAAATCTCGGCGCCGAACTTCTGGCAGCACAGCCGGTTGATAGGGATTCGGATGCAGTGCGCGAACCTGTGATGGAAGTCGTGCGCAAAGCTTTCCGGCCGGAATTTCTCAACCGCCTCGACGAGATCATTCTGTTCCACCGTCTGAGCCGGGAAAATATGGATAAAATCGTTGATATCCAGGTAGATAGATTGTCGGCACGATTGGCCGAGCAAAAACTGACCTTGGAATTATCACCCGCGGCCCGCACTTGGCTCTCAGAAACCGCCTATGATCCGGTTTATGGCGCACGTCCTTTGAAGCGTGTTATTCAGCGTCATCTTCAGGATCCGCTTGCTAATCTTATTATTGAAGGAAAAGTTCTGCATGGGCAGACAGTTCGCGCGGTGATGGAGGATGGTGGGCTAGGTATTGTGGCGAGTGAATCGGGAGAGCTGTTGAGCGCCGCCTGATTAGCGTTTGGTGATCTTCTGAGGATTGGGAACTTCGGCGACCAGCACGCGTATTTTTTGAACCTGCTGTTCGAATAGGGCAAGTTCCTTGCCCTTGAGTTTTTGCCCTGTTGGCAGTTTAAGCTTGCGCGGGTTTATCTGTTTGTTACCGCGCAACACCTCATAATGAAGATGTGGCCCGGTGGAGCGGCCAGTAGAGCCAACATAGCCAATGGTTTGACCTTGGCGTACTCTCTTGCCTGTTTTCATTCCACGCGTATAGCTGTTCAAATGAGCATAAGCTGTCTTGTAGGTGCTATTGTGGCGTATGCGGATATATTTTCCGTAGGCTCCGTATCTGCCAATACGCTCGATGACGCCATCGCCGGCCGCGACCACTGGAGTGCCCCGCGGCGCAGCGAAATCTAACCCACGGTGCATCTTATTATAACCGAGGACTGGGTGACGTCGCATTCCGTAGCCCGATGATAGTCTTGCACCGTTGATTGGCGTACGCATTAGCGCCTTCCGCGCACTTTGACCCTTGCTGTTGAAATAGTCCACTGGGCCGTTGGTCGGTTCGTGGCGGTAAAGTTCAATTGGTTGACCACTTAGGGTAAGAGAGGCAAATAGAACTGGCCCGAGTGCGACGGACTCCCCATCGTCATTAAGTAAATTTTCGTAGAGAACCTCAAAGCGATCCTCTTTTTGAATCTCTCGTTGAAAGTCAACGTCAAAACTAAAGATCTGAACCAGTTCCATTAGAATGCTAATTGGTAGGTCGGCACCCATTGCGGCGGCATATAAGCTTGTCTCGATATGGCCGTCCGCTTTTTCCAGACGCCTCAAGAGATCGCGCGCTACTTCGCTAGCGTGGAAACTATCATCGGTCTGTCGAGCAACGAGAATGTCGCGATCCGGTGCAACATCAAGTGTAAATTCGGCGAGTCTAAAATCGCGTGTCTTACTTTTCTCTTTCAGGGGTTCAAATCCGAGAGTGAGAGTTTGCCCTATCTGTATATTGCGTGGGTTGTAGGCGCTACGGAACGCGGCAATTGCAGCCTCGGCATCGGTCGCGTCACTGCCAGCCTTAGTAAGAGCGACAAATAACGTATCCCCCTTGCTGATAGTCACGGTTTTACGGGTAAAGCCATCGGCTGGCATGTCATCATTAGCTGCTGTCGACACGGTGAGGTTCGCCAAAGCATCTAATCTATCCGATTTTTTATTGGGCCAGACTTGGGCGGGATCGGCTTTCAAGGGGAACTCAGTTAGTGCTGCGGCGGCAATAATTGCTCCGCTCATTGCCTGACCTTGTCCGGGTCTGGGGCGAGATGCGAATTGCACATCTTCTTTTGTTACGGTTTGTGATTCGGCGCTACGGCTGGCTTCCGAGACAGCTACGGCTTTGGCAAAATTGAGCTCCTTAACGTTGGAGACAGAGAATTTTTTGATGCCGCTACGTAGAACCTCTATGTGGCGTTCCCTTGCAACCTCGATACTAAAGCCCTCGAGCGTGAGTGCGCCGGCTTTGTCAGTGCGGGTAACAAGGACGAGTTTCTGGCCTTCGCGCAAACGGCGAGGATTGAATTTTTTCCTTAGTGCGCGGATGGCGCGGTCAGCTTCGAACCGGTCAATACCTTCGCTCCGCAGAATCGACATCAGGGTATCGCCACGATTTATTGTGATGGTTTCAACAATAATGTCAGATTGATCCTCTGTATTCCTATTTTGCGCTGAAGTCTTTGATGGCGAGGCTTGCTCTGCCGCGGCGTTTGGCAATGTAGTTTTTCGTGTTGATGACATCAGTGGTTTCACTGGGGTCGGGGCTTGCGGTTTCGCTAGGGGGGCTACCTGCTTAGTGCTCGATTTCGAGGCATTTGTTGTGTTTGACTTGATGTGGGCAAGGCTTTGTAGCGCCGTATTGGCTAGTGCACTGGTGAAGCTGCCTGATGCTTGGCGAATAACTATGACATGGCGTTTGTTGCCAAGTGCTAGGGAGAAACCCTGCAGTACCGGCCTTTGTGTTTCATTTTTGGAAACGATCATATGAATGATTTGTCCGGCGCGTAGCCGCCTCGGATTAAAATGAACTCGTAGTGCACGGATCGCTTTGTCTGCTTCGGTGCGGCTGATACCGCGTTTAGTTAACAGGTTCATCAAGATGGCGCCTTTGGGGACGTGTTGTTCAATTACGACGCCGGTAAGGTTTGCCGCTTCGGCGTTCTCCTTATCGATCTCGACGCCTAACATGAGGGTGGAATTGCGTCGAGCGCTGTATACGCCATCAGAGATACGCCGCACATTGACTACACTGCCACCCGCTAGATGCACGGCAAAGCCGCCCAGTGCCCGTTTGCCACCATTTCGTACCTCACCGGGGAGAACGGATATTTTTTGACCCACCTTCAATTTACGCGGATCAAAGTGAGTTTTAAGCGCCTTTACCGCGCGGTCGATATCACGTTCCCGAATATCAAATGAGCGAATGATTTTGCCAATGGTTTGGCCGCGCGTTGCCTGGACCGAAACAATTTCTTCGGGGGGCCGTTCGTTATGGTCAGAACTAACCGATTTGTTAACCCGCGGCCAGGGCCGGCTGGCGCGATGAGCGTGGAACTTGCCGTCGACTCTGCGGGTTACCTGGATAAAACTATTTTTGCCCAATTTGATAGAAAAGACCGAGAGTAGTGGGTCACCGTTGCCGGCCAAACTAAGCTTGACAAATACACGTTGGCCGACGCGAAGTTTTTTCGGGTTGAAGACCTTCTTTACAGCTATGGTTGCGGCGGTTGCATTGCGCCGTGTTACGCCGGCATATTTCAGAATCTGAAGAAGTGTATCGCCTTTGCGAACGATCAATTGCTGGGTTGTAGAGGTGCTGAGATTGGATGCTACGGATTGTGAATTCGCTGCCCAGGCGGACTGAAATCGCATGTTTCCCTGGAAAAGCATGACTGCACCGAAAGCCACGGCGGCCAGAATAAGCCCGCCGACAATCGGTTTGCGTATGACGTTATCTGTGCCAATTTTCCGCATTGCGTTGAATTTGTTTGTTAATTTTGCAAGCTACAACACGGTGCGGATATCTGAAAATCAACAAAGATACGCGCTTTGCTTCTGCTCGGTAACCATACCAGACTACCTACTGACATCTTAACCATGCTTTTCTAGGTCAAAATTGTCAATGAATTCTCGCACTTCTTTTTAATCGTAGGTTTTTCAGTCGAGAAAATATTAGCTTAACCGAAACAGCAGGCATTACGCACGATCGCGGCACGCAATATTTTGCGGGTTTGATGCAAAAAATGCCAGATAGCCTTGACTTTGCATGGGGCGGAGCGTAATTAACCCCAACGCGTCACGGACCGCGAGGCCCGTGGCGCGAAGTGCTGTTTGACATTGTGAATTGGAAGAGATGCGTGGGCGGCGTTGATTTTGCGCTGCCGACGCAAACGTTTCGATACGTCTTGGTCCGGAAAATATTATCGGGCACGGGCGTAGCGAGCGTGCGTTTGCGTGGGATCAAGTCAATTCATCCCACATTCGGTTTTTCGAAATCGGAGACGGGACGAACATTCAACTTGAGAGTTTGATCCTGGCTCAGGACGAACGCTGGCGGCAGGCCTAACACATGCAAGTCGAACGAGAAGCCACCCTTCGGGGTGGTGGGCAGTGGCGAACGGGTGAGTAACGCGTGGGAACCTGCCCTTCGGTACGGGACAACCGCGGGAAACTGCGGCTAATACCGTATACTCCCTAAGGGGGAAAGATTTATCGCCGAAGGATGGGCCCGCGTCCGATTAGCTTGTTGGTGAGGTAATGGCTCACCAAGGCTCCGATCGGTCGCTGGTCTGAGAGGATGATCAGCCACACTGGGACTGAGATACGGC